>JBKJVX010000051.1:0-28810 GCA_046717065.1 Arthrobacter sp.
CGTGAGGTCAACGAGGCGGTTGGAGTAGCCCCATTCGTTGTCGTACCAGGAAACAACCTTGACCTGGTTGCCGATCACCTTGGTGAGGCCGGAGTCAAAAATTGACGATGCGGGATCGCCAACGATGTCGGAGGAGACAATCGGCTCGTCCGTGTAGGTCAGGAAGCCCTGCAGGTCCTCGGACTCGGCTGCCCGCTTGAGGACGGCGTTGACTTCCTCCACGGTGGTCTCACGGGAGACAGTGACGGTGAGATCAGTGGCGGAACCGGTGGGAACGGGGACGCGGATGGCGTAGCCGTCCAGCTTGCCCTTGAGCTCCGGCAGGACCAGGCCGATTGCCTTGGCTGCACCGGTGGAGGTGGGCACCATGTTGACGGCGGCGGCGCGGGCGCGGCGCAGGTCCTTGTGCGGGCCGTCCTGCAGGTTCTGGTCCGCGGTGTAGGCGTGGACAGTGGTCATGAGGCCGCGCTCGATGCCGAACTCGTCGTTGACCACCTTGGCCAGCGGGCCGAGGCAGTTGGTGGTGCAGGATGCGTTGGAGATGATGTGGTGCGTGGCGTTGTCGTACAGCTTGTGGTTCACGCCCATCACGATGGTGATGTCCTCATCCGAGGCCGGGGCGGAAATCAGGACCTTCTTGGCGCCGGCGTCGATGTGCTTCTGCGCATCGGCGGCCTTGGTGAAGAAACCGGTGGACTCGATGACGATGTCCACGCCCAGCTCGCCCCAGGGGAGGTTGGCGGGGTCGCGCTCTGCCAGGACCTTGACGACGTTGCCGTTGACGACGATGTTGCCGTCCTTGACCTCGATGGTTTCCTTCAGGCGGCCGCCAACGGAGTCGTACTTGAACAGGTGGGCCAGGGCCTCCGGGCTGGTGAGGTCGTTGACTGCAACGATCTCCAGGTCCGCGCCCTGTGCCAGGGCTGCGCGGAAGTAGTTGCGGCCAATACGGCCAAAGCCGTTAATACCAATACGGGTCGTCACTTTTTCAGTCTCCTTGGTGCTTTCAGAAGCACAACTAGTTGAGCGGGCGTTCAAGCCAACTAACAGATCCCGCACGCCATTGGGCAGAGATGATTTACAGACGGAGGGCGACCAGCCTCATTGCTGAAGGCTAACCGCCTTCCGTGACCTATCTTACGTTTAACTGGGTCCGCCCCCGCAAGTGCGGGGGCGGACGGTCCACATTCCGGGAGCTTTAGCCCCTAAATGTGAACTTTGTTACATGCCTGTGAAGCGCGGGTCACTACCGGAGGGTGATGAGACCCGTGGCATTGGTGCGTGCAGCCTCGAAACGCTTGGCGACGTCAGCCCAGTTCACGATGTTCCAGAATGCCTTGACGTAGTCGGCCTTGACGTTGACGTAATCCAGGTAGAAGGCGTGCTCCCACATGTCCAGCATCAGCAACGGGGTGGTGCCCAGCGCGGTGTTGCCCTGCTGGTCGTACAGCTGCTCGATGACCAGGTTTCCGCCGATGGGCTCGTAAGCCAGGAAACCCCAGCCGGAGCCCTGCAAACCGAGTGCGGCCGCGGAGAACTGGGCGCGGAAGGCGTCGAAGGAGCCGAAGGCGTCGTCGATGGCCGCTGCGAGCTCACCTTCAGGCTTGTCGCCGCCGTCCGGGGAGAGGTTGTTCCAGAACACGGAGTGGTTGACGTGGCCGCCGGTGTGGAACGCGAGGTCCTTGGACAGGCGGTTGATGTTGGCGAAATCGCCCTTCTCGCGCGCCTCGGCCAGCTGGGCCAGGGCGTTGTTGGCGCCGGCCACGTAGGTTGCGTGGTGCTTGCTGTGGTGCAGCTCCATGATGCGCGCTGAGATGTGCGGCTCCAGGGCAGCGTAATCGTAGCTGAGTTCGGGCAGTACGTACTCGGTCACAAAATCCTCCAATATCGTGGACACTCAGTCCGGTTGGTAACTCTCGGATTGTGCATCCGGGCGTCTGGCACCCGGAATCTTTTTGATTCTAGGGGGCCGTTACTCGTCCAGCATTTCCGGCGTCACATTGGCATCCGTCCCCGGGATGCCCAGGTCCAGCGCGCGTTTGTCCGCCATGGCCAGCAGGCGGCGGATCCGTCCGGCGATGGCGTCCTTGGTCATCACGGGATCGGCAAGGCGGCCCAGTTCGTCCAGGCTGGCCTGCTTGTGCGCCACCCGCAGCTCGCCGGCGTACTTCAGGTGCTCCGGGACGTCGTCGCCCAAAATCTCCAGGGCCCGGTCCACGCGGGCCCCGGCCGCCACTGCGGCCTGGGCTGAACGGCGCAGGTTGGCGTCGTCGAAGTTGGCAAGCCGGTTGGCCGTGGCCCGCACTTCCTTGCGCATCCGGCGCTCCTCCCACACCATCAGCGCGTCATGGGCTCCCATGCGGGTGAGGAGGGCGGCGATGGTGTCGCCGTCGCGGATGACTACCCGGTCCACGCCGCGGACTTCGCGGGCCTTCGCCTGGATGTCCAGGCGGCGGGCGGCGCCCACAAGTGCCAGCGCAGATTCCGGGCCGGGGCAGGTGACCTCAAGCGAGGAGGACCGTCCCGGTTCGGTGAGCGATCCGTGCGCCAGGAAGGCACCGCGCCATACGGCTTCGGCATCTGCTGCAGAACCGTTGACGACGGCGGAGGGCAGCCCCCGGACTGGGCGGCCGCGCCCGTCGAGGAGGCCGGTCTGGCGGGCCAGCGCCTCGCCGTCGCGCACTACCCGGACGACGTAGCGGCTGGCACGCCGCAGTCCCCCTGCGGACACCACGATGATCTCGCTTTGGTGCCCGTAGACCTCGGCGATGGCAGCCCGGAGGCGGCGGGCGGTGGAGGCCAGGTCCACTTCGGCCTCGATGACGATCCGGCCGGAGATGATGTGGAGCCCGCCGGCAAAGCGGAGCATGGCGGAGACTTCAGCCTTCCGGACTGATGATTTCTTGATGTCCAGACGGGACAGTTCTTCCTTGACTGATGCTGTCAGTGCCATGGCACCTTCCTAACTGTTCCCAAAAATGTCGTTGTACGCCGTGGCCAGACGCAGGGGGTCATGGACGGGTCGGCGGCCCGACGCCCCTACTTTACCCAAGACCACCTCGGCGCCGATCATCGCGGCGGCCTTCTCGAACTCCTGCCGGTCAGGAACGGAGGCGGGGTCGGCCAGGACAACGTCGACGTTGAACTCCGGGGCGTACCGCCGCAGGACGTGCAGGTGGTCGGCAGCCGTCATGCCGGAAGTTTCCTTGGTGTCTGTAGCCAGGTTCATGGTCAGGCACCGCTTCGCCGGGGTGTGGCACAGCGCCTGCCGCATTTCAGGGAGCAAGAGGTGCGGCAGCACGGAGGTGTACCAGGATCCCGGACCCAGGATCACCCAGTCCGCGAGCTCGATGGCGCTCAATGCTTCAGGGCAGGCCGGCGCCGCCTCGGGTAGGAGGCGCACCTGCTCCAACGAGCCCGCCACGGCGCAGCGCGCCTGTCCCCGGATGGTCTCCAACTGTGAGGTTCCATCAAGAGCTGTGACCCGCACGTCGCCTTCGATGGTCAACGGCTGCGTGGACATGGGCAGGACCTGGCCGCGGGCGCCGAGCAGTGCGCCGGCCCACCGCAGTCCTGCGACCGCGTCGCCCAGCAGCTCCCAGAGGGTGACGATCAGCAGGTTGCCGGTGGCGTGGTCATCCAGCGAGCCGCCCGGTCCTTTCCCGGGACGGAAGCGGTGCTGCATCACGTCTCGCCAGGTGCGTCCCCAGTCGGTGTCGTCGCACAGGGCAGAGAGCGCCATCCGCAGGTCCCCCGGCGGGAGGACGCCGTACTCGTCCCGCAGGCGCCCGGAAGAACCGCCGTCGTCCGCGACCGTGACGATCGCAGTGAGCTCCGAGGTGAGCAGCCGCAGTGCCGACAGCGACGCGGACAGGCCGTGCCCGCCACCCAGGGCAACGACATTCGGACCCTTATCGTGTTGGAAGGCCGCCGTTCCGGCAGGCGGAACCAGCGGCAGCGCCCCGGTGAAAAGCGACATTACTCGCGGCCCAGGTCCCGGTGCGTGGTGGTCACCGTGACCCGCGGGTACTGGGCCAGCTTCTTGGAGAGTTCGACGGCGACGGCCACTGAGCGGTGTTTGCCGCCGGTGCAGCCCACGGCGATGGTGGCGTAGTGCTTGTTCTCGCGCCGGTAGCCGTCCAGGACCGGTTCCAGTGCCATCACATAGCGGTCCACGAAGTTCTTGACGCCCTCGGCTTCGAGCACGTAGTCGCTGACGTCCTTGTCCAGCCCGGTATGCGGGCGCAGTTGCGGCACCCAGTGCGGGTTGGGGATGAACCGGACGTCTGCCACGTAGTTTGAGTCCACCGGCAGGCCGTACTTGAAGCCGAAGCTCATGACATTCAGCCGCAGGGCCACGGGTCCTGTTTCGCTGAAGAGTTCGGTGATCGCCGTGGCGAGGCCGTGAACGTTGTAGCCCGTGGTGTCCAGCACGACGTCGGAGCTGTCGCGCAGTTCCTGCAGCAGGTCGCGTTCGGCTGCGATGCCGTCGAGGATGCGGCCGCCGCCCTGCAGAGGATGGGGCCGGCGTCCCTGTTCGAACCGCCGGACCAGGACGTCGTCGCTGGCGTCGAGGAAAAGGACGCGGAATGCAACGCCGCTGGCGGCCAATGCGCCGAGGGCAGCGCGGATGTCGGCGAACAGCCCCTTGCTGCGCACGTCGATGACCACGGCCAACCGCGGGATGGACTGGGGCGCGTGGGACACGAGCTCGGCGAGCGTGCCCAGCATCTGCGGCGGAAGGTTCTCCACGACGTACCAGCCGTGGTCCTCAAGCGCGTCCGCCGCCGTGCTGCGCCCCGCTCCGGACATTCCGGTGACCACCAGCAGTTCCGCTTCGAGCGGCTTGACGGGCAGCATCCCGTCCTGCCCTGCTCCGGATTCCGCCGTTGTGTCTGCCATTAAGTCCGCCCCGTTTCTGCTCTTGGTTTGTGGGCCGGCCCGCATCGGTCGACACCCCGCCCTCAACCCTAGCTAAGTTTCTTTGAACTCCGCTAAGTTTCAGTAGTGTCTACGAGGATTCGATGACTTCACCGGTGGTCATGTTGATGGCCGGTACGGTGGCTGCCTCCGGTCCGCCGGCGGAGAAATGGCTGACTATGGCGCCCGCGAGGGCAGGTCCGATCCCCTTCGCTTCGGAAAGCTCCGCCACTGAAGCCGCCTTGACGCCCTTCACGGATCCGAAGTGCGCCAGGAGGGCCTTACGCTTCGAGGCGCCGAGGCCGGGCACGCCGTCCAGGGCGGAGACGGTCATTGCCTTCCCGCGCTTCTGCCGGTGAAACGAGATGGCGAACCGGTGGGCCTCGTCGCGGATCCGCTGCAGCAGGTACAGCCCCTGGGATGTCCGGGGCAGGATCACCGGGAAGTCGCTGTCCGGCAGCCAGACCTCTTCCAGGCGTTTGGCCAGGCCCACGACGTATACGTCGTCGATGCCCAGATCTGCCAGCGCCCGGGCGGCGGCGTTGACCTGGGGTTTTCCGCCGTCCACCACCACGAGGTTGGGCGGGTAAGCGAACTTGGCGCGGGGCGCCGGCGTGGTGGTGTCCAGCAGGGCCGTGTCCCTGGCCGGTTCCTGCTGCCCCGGCTCCACATCACCGGCTTCACGCTGCTCGGCTTCTTCCGCGCTGGAGTTAAGGACGGCTTCGTCCACCTGTGCCGACTTGTCCTGGAGGTAATGGCGGAACCGCCGGGTAAGGACGTCATGCATCGCGGCAGTGTCGTCGGTGGCCGCCGCGCCCGTAATCGAGAACTTCCGGTAATCGGACTTCTTCGGGAGGCCGTCCTCCACCACCACCATCGATGCCACCACGTTGGTGCCCTGGACGTGGGAGACGTCGAAGCATTCAATTCGCAGCAGGGGCACCGGAAGGTCCAGCGCCTCCTGCAGTTCCTGCAGCGCCTGCGACCGCACGGTAATGTCCCCTGCCCGGCGGGTTTTGTGCAGCTTCAATGCGTGCTCGGCGTTCTCGCGCACCGTGGACATCAGGGCGGCCTTGTCCCCGCGCTGCGGCACGCGGATGTCAACCTTGGCGCCGCGCATCCCGCCCAGCCATTCGGTCAGTTCCGCGGCGTTGCTGGGTGCGACCGGCACCAGGACTTCGCGGGGCAGCCGGCCATGGCCGTGACCCTCGTCCCCGTAGACCTGCTGCAGAAGGTGCTCCACGAGGTCGGGGGTGGTGGAATCCTCCACCTTCTCCACCACCCAGCCGCGCTGGCCGCGGACCCGGCCGCCGCGGACGTGGAACACCTGCACGGCGGCTTCCAGTTCGTCCTCGTGCAGGGCGAAGATATCGGCGTCGGTGTCTTCCGCCAACACCACGGCATTCCGCTCAAAGACCTTGCGCAGCGCAGCGATGTCGTCGCGCAGCCGGGCCGCCCGCTCATAATTAAGCTCCGTTACCGCTTCGGCCATCTGCTTTTCGAGCTTGCCGATGAAGCGTTTGGCCTCCCCGCCCATAAACGCGCAGAAATCATCGGCGAGGGCGCGGTGGTCTTCCGGCGAGATCCGGCCCACGCAGGGCGCCGAGCACTTGTCGATGTACCCCAGCAGGCAGGGCCGGCCGCTTGCCTCGGCGCGCTTGAAGACACCGGCGCTGCAGCTGCGCACCGGGAAGACGCGGAGCAACGTATCCATGGTTTCCCGGATGGCTCCTGCGGTGTAGGGGCCGAAGTACCGGGTACCCTTCCTCCGGTCGCCACGCATCACCTGAACGCGCGGGTACTTTTCGCCCATGGTCACGGCGAGGTAGGGGTAGGTCTTGTCGTCGCGGAAAACGACGTTGAACCGCGGCTTGAATTCCTTGATCCAGGTGTATTCCAGCTGCAGCGATTCCAGCTCGCTGCCCACCACTGTCCATTCCACACTGCTGGCCGCGTGGACCATCGCGTAGGTCTTGGGCAGGAGTCCGGCAGGGTTGGCAAAGTACGAATTCAACCGGGAGCGGAGGCTTTTCGCCTTGCCTACATAGATGACCCGCCCGTTGGGGTCACGGAACCGGTACACCCCCGGGTTGGTGGGAATTTCCCCCGTCTGGGGGCGGTAACTTGCTGGATTTGCCACCTATCCATTCTACTGAGGCGCGCCAGCTCCCTCTGCCACACCGAGCCTCCCATGCCCGGCTGGACCTCAACAGGGGCCAACCGTTCCTACTCGGCGATCTTGCTCTGGTTGTAGCTGGTGGACCGCTCCTGGCCGCTGAGTTCAGCAATGGCGTCCATGATGCGGTCGGTGACTTCCCGGCGGGCCGGCAGCGAGTGGTCAGGTCCCGTCTTGTCGAAGTACAAGGGCTCCCCCACCTTCATGGTGAAGTGCTGCGGCCGGACGCCCTTCTCCCCGGCGCGCTGAAGGTTTTCCGTTCCGATCAGGCCCACCGGGATGACCGGGGCTCCGGTGGTCAACGCTAACCAGCCCACGCCGGTGCGCCCGCGGTAGAGGATGCCGTCCCGGGAACGGGTGCCTTCAGGATAGATCCCGATGCCCTTGCCCGACTCGAGGATGTCCAGCAGGGTCTTGAGCGCCTGGACGCTGGCGGCCTGCTCACCGCGTTCCACGGGGATAGAGCCCACGGATTCGAAAAAGGACTTCATGACCTTGCCCTTGACGCCGCCGGTGGTGAAGTACTCGGCCTTTGCGAAGAACGCCACCGGGCGGGGCATCAGCGCCTGAACGATGACGCTGTCAAAGAAGGAAAGGTGGTTGGGTGCCACAATGAACGGACCGTCGGTTGGCACGTTCTCCAGTCCGATGACGGTGGGCCGGCAGGAGCCGGAGATCAGGCTTCGCGTGGTCCAGCGGACAGCATCAAAAAGTGCCATCGTTCGTCACCTCGCTCATGGCGGCAGTATGGATTGCCTGCAACCGGTCGATGGTGGAAACCAGCTCCGCGGCGGTTTCCACAACGCCTACGGCACCCGCCGTTTCCAGTTCCCCGTCGGGGGCAAAGCCCCAGGCAACGCCGATGCAGTCCAGGCCGTTGGCAATGGCGCCCGCCACATCCTGGGCCCGGTCCCCCACCATCAGCGCGTGCTGCGTGCCCAGGTCCTTCAAGGCTGCGGCGATGATCTCCGTCTTGCCCAGCGGAACGCCTTCCACGGCGGATTCGTCATCTGCCGATCCGTGGATGCCGTGGAACAGGCCGTCGATTCCATGGTGCTCCAGGACCGTGCGCGCCAGGCCTTGGGGTTTCTGCGTTGCCACGGCGATCGGCCGGCCTGCGGCAGCGAAGGACTCGAGGACCTCCCGGACACCCGGGTAGAGCCGGCCCTGGGCGATTCCGGTAGACACGTAATACTCCCGGTAGCGGCGGATGACTTCTTCCAGGAGTTCGGCCGGTACCTGGGCCACATTGAGCAGCGAGTCGCTCAGCTTGGGGCCGATCATCGCTTCGAGCAGGTCCTGGCCGGGGACCGGAAGCCCCAGCCCGCGAAGGGCCGAAGCAATTCCATCTGTTATCCCACCGGCCGGATCGACAAGAGTGCCGTCCAGGTCAAAGATCACGGGCACTGTTGTTTGAGTCACCGGGTTAGTTTCTCACGACAGCACGCATGCCTGAAACTCGCATACCCGCCACGGAATACTTCGCTCCTTAGGGCAAGATTTCTGCGAGGAAAGTGGCAGTGTGGCTGGTGGTGGACTTGGCGAGCTGTTCCGGCGTACCGGCCGCGACGATCTGGCCGCCTCCCGAGCCGCCGTCCGGACCGAGGTCAACAATCCAGTCGGCACTCTTGATAACGTCCAGGTTGTGTTCGATGGTGATCACCGTGTTGCCTTTATCCACCAGGCCCTGCAGAACCATCAGCAGCTTGCGGATGTCCTCGAAGTGGAGGCCCGTAGTGGGCTCGTCGAGGACATAGACGCTGCGGCCGTTCGAACGCTTTTGCAGTTCAGCGGCCAGCTTGACGCGCTGGGCCTCGCCGCCGGACAGCGTGGTTGCCGGCTGGCCAAGACGGACGTAGCCAAGGCCTACGTCCACGAGGGTGTTCAGGTGGCGCGCAATCGGGGAGAAGGCGGCGAAGAACTCCGCGCCCTCCTCGATGGGCATGTTGAGCACGTCCGCAATGGTCTTGCCTTTGTAATGCACTTCCAGGGTCTCGCGGTTGTACCGGGCGCCGTGGCACACCTCGCATGGAACATAGACGTCCGGCAGGAAGTTCATTTCGATCTTCAGCGTGCCGTCGCCGGAGCATGCTTCGCAGCGCCCGCCCTTGACGTTGAAGGAGAACCGGCCCGGCAGGTAGCCGCGGACCTTCGCTTCCGTGGTCTCCGCGAAAAGCTTGCGGATGTTGTCAAAGACGCCCGTGTACGTGGCCGGGTTGGAGCGCGGCGTACGGCCTATGGGGCTCTGGTCAACGTGCACCACCTTGTCCAGGTGTTCCAGTCCCTGGACGGTCTTATGCCGCCCGGCTACCTGCTTGGCGCCGTTAAGTTTGTTGGCCAGCACTTTGTACAGGATTTCGTTCACAAGCGTCGACTTGCCGGAACCGCTCACGCCGGTAACGGCGGTAAAGAGGCCAAGCGGGAACGCGGCGTCAACGTTGACGAGGTTGTTTTCCCGTGCGCCGATCACCTTCAGTTCACGCTTCTTGTCGTACTTCCGGCGCTTTTTTGGAACCTCGATCTTCTTGCGCCCGGACAGGTAGTCGCCGGTCAGTGACGCGGTGTTTTCCAGCAGCTCCTTGTAGGAGCCGGAGTGGACCACCTGGCCGCCGTGTTCGCCGGCGCCGGGCCCGATGTCCACCACCCAGTCCGCCACGTGGATGGTGTCTTCGTCGTGCTCCACCACGATGAGCGTGTTGCCCATGTCCCGCAGCCGGGTGAGGGTGTCGATCAGGCGCCGGTTGTCGCGCTGGTGCAGCCCGATGGAGGGTTCGTCGAGGACATACAGGACACCCACCAGGCCGGAGCCGATCTGGGTGGCAAGCCGGATGCGCTGGGCTTCACCGCCGGAGAGCGTGGCGGACGGCCTTTCAAGGTTCAGGTATTCCAGCCCGACGTCGAGCAGGAAGGTCAGCCGGGCCTGGATTTCCTTGAGCACCTGGTGCGCGATCTGGGCCTCACGGCCGGTGAGCACGAGGTTGTTCAGGAATTCAGCGCAGTCGCGCATGGGGAGGGCGGCGACGTCAGCAATGGACTTGCCGTTGATGAGCACCGACAGGGAAGCCGGGTTGAGCCGGGCGCCGTTGCATGCGGGGCAGGGGATCTGCCGCATGTACTCTTCGTAGCGGTCGCGGGCCCAGTCGGAATCTGTCTCGCCGTGCTTGCGGTGGACGTACTGGATGGCACCTTCAAAGCCGGTGCTGTACTTCCGTTCCCGCCCGAACCGGTTGCGGTACTGCACAACAACCTTGTGGTCCTTGCCGTGCAGCACCGTCTGGCGGACGTCGCTGCCCAGTTTCTCCCACGGGGTGTCCATGGAGAAGCCGAGTTCTTTGGCCAGTCCTTCCAGGAGCCTGTTCCAGTATTCAGTGGTGGCAGTGCCCAGGGACCAGGGAGCGATGGCGCCTTCGGACAGGGAGAGTTCCGGGTTGGGAACGATGAGTTCCTCGTCCACCTCCAGCTTGGTACCGATGCCACTGCAGGCCGCGCAGGCGCCGAAAGGGTTGTTGAAGGAGAACGACCGGGGCTCGATTTCGTCGATGGCCAGCGGGTGTTCGTTCGGGCACGCCAGGTTCTCGGAGAACGCCCGGAGCCGGTGCGGATCGTCAGCCTCCAGGTCCACGAATTCGGCGAGGACCCGGCCCTCGGCGAGGCCAAGGGCGGTTTCGATGGAGTCGGTGAGCCGCTGGCTGATGCCTTCCTTGACCACCAGGCGGTCGACCACAACTTCGATGGTGTGCTTAAACTGTTTGCCCAGCTTTGGCGGGTCGCTCAGCTGGACCAGGTTTCCGTCCACGCGGGCCCGGGAGTACCCCTTGGCGGTCAGTTCCTTGAAGAGGTCGACAAACTCCCCCTTCCGGCCGCGCACCACCGGAGCGAGGACCTGGAAGCGGGTGCCCTCGTCCAGTTCGAGGAGCTGGTCAACGATCTGCTGTGGTGTCTGCTTGGCCACAGGCTCTCCACATACCGGGCAGTGCAGCCGGCCGACACGCGCCCAGAGGAGACGCATGTAGTCGTAAATCTCGGTGATGGTTCCCACTGTTGAGCGGGGGTTCTTGCTGGTGGACTTCTGGTCAATGGAGACGGCCGGTGACAGCCCCTCGATGAAGTCGACGTCGGGCTTGTCCACCTGCCCGAGGAACTGCCGGGCGTAGGCGGAGAGCGATTCAACGTAGCGGCGCTGGCCCTCGGCGAAAATGGTGTCGAAGGCGAGCGAGGACTTGCCGGAGCCGGACAACCCGGTGAAGACGATCATGGCGTCACGCGGCAGGTCCAGATCCACGTTGCGCAGGTTGTGCTCCCGGGCACCCTTGACAACGAGGCGGGAAAGGTCCGGGCGCTTCGGCGCCTCGGACTGGGCTACGGCGACTTCAACGGATTGGATGGCAGATTCTTCAGCTACGGCTTTAGGCACCCACTAATGCTAATCGAAAACTTCTTCGAACATCCACGTGGCAGCCCTCAGCCGCCGTCGTACGCTGCTGCCAGCAGCTGCACCGCCTCGGCGAAAGATGCACCCTGGGCTTTGGCTGCGCCAGCATAGGCTGCGGCAGCCTCGGAAAGTCCACTGAGACGTTCATCACGCGCACACACCACCGTGCCGTTCCTCCCACGCGTGGCCACGACGCCGGCCGCCTCGAGCTCCTTGTATGCCCTGGCCACCGTATGCGGGGCGACGTCCAAACTCTCCGCGAGGGCCCTGACAGCGGGCAGGCGCGTGCCCGGCGGCAGCTTTCCACCGTCTGCCAGATGAATGACCTGGAGCCTCAACTGCTCGAACAGCGGTACCGAGCTTGACGCGTTCGGCTTCCATGATCCCGGGAAGCCGGCCGCCGCGCTCAAATGCCGGCCTCGAGCACGCCGGGCCGTCCCGACTGCCGCGCGAACTGGGCGTTGTAAAGCCTGGTGTAATAACTGTTCGCGGCCAGGAGGTCCTGGTGCCTGCCCTGCTCGACGATGCGTCCGTGGTCCATGACCACGATTAGATCAGCGTCGCGCACCGTGGACAAACGGTGCGCAATAACAAAACTGGTCCTGCCACGGCGCAACCGCTGCATGGCCTGGCGGATCAGCAGCTCTGTCCGCGAATCCACTGAACTCGTTGCTTCATCGAGGATCAGCACCGACCGTCCGGCCAGCTGCGCCCTGGCGATGGTGATCAGCTGCCGCTGGCCCTGGCTCAGCCCGTCGCCGCCGTTCTCCAGCACGGTGTCGTACCCGTGGGGCAGGGACCTGACGAAGCGGTCCACGTAGCTGGCCTCCGCCGCCGCCAGGATGTCGGCTTCTGCTGCACCGGGGTTTCCATAGGCGATGTTCTCCCGGATGGTGCCCGCGAAGAGCCACGCGTCCTGCAGCACCACACCGAATTGTGCCCGCAGGAGGTCCCGGGGGATGGCCGCGATGTCTGTCCCGTCGATGCTGATCCGTCCTGAACGTGGTTCGCAGAACCGCAGCAGGAGGTTGATGACGGTGCTCTTGCCCGCACCGGTGTGCCCAACAATCGCTACCGTCCGGCCCGGCTCCACCGCAAAGGTAAGGTTTCGGACCGCCGGCGCTGCCTCCGGATAACCGAACGTCACGTCATCGAAGACGATGCGTCCGGGCGTCGCGGCCACCTCACCCGCTGCCGGCGGATCGGCGGGCTCCTCCCCCGCATCCAGCAGGGCGAAAACACGGGCTGCGGAAGCCGCGCAGGACTGCATGAGGTTCAGCATGCCTCCGATCTGGCCGACAGGCTGGGTAAAAAGCCTGCTGAACTGGATGAAGGCCTGGATGCCACCGATGGTCATGGCGCCGGCGATGACCTGGAGGGCGCCGACCACTGCCACGGCGATGTAGTTGAGGTTGGACATCAGGACCATCAGTGGCTGCACAACCCCGGCTGAATACTGTGCCCTGGTGGCGGCGCGTGCGAGCCGTTCGTTGCTCCGGGCAAAGACTTCCGCAGCCTGTGACTGCTGCCCGAACGCCTTGATGACCTCGTGGCCGGTGACGAACTCCTCCACGTGTGCATTCAGTTCGCCGGTTTCGGTCCACTGCCGGGCGAACTGGGCCTGGGACTTCCTGGCCACGAGCACGGTAATGAGGGTGGAAAAGGGAACCGTCGCGATCGCAATTGCAGCCAGCAGCGGCGATATCCACAGCATCATGGCCAGCGAACCGCACAGCATCAGTAAGGACATGATCAGTTGTGTCAGGAGCTGGTTCAGCGCCTGGGTAATGTTGTCGATGTCGTTGGTTGCACGGCTCAGGACATCGCCCCTGGAGCGTTCCCGGAAGTAGTGCACCGGCAGCCGGTGCAGTTTTTCCTCCACTGACTCCCGCAGTCCGTACATCAGGCCCTGTACCGAGTGGGCGGATAATCCGCCTTGGATCCAGTTGAAAAGGGAAGCGCAGGCATACATCAGCGCCACGGCCCCGAGGAGGACTCCAAGCCCTATCTGGTCCAGGGCGCCGCGGAGGACGCCTTCAACCACGACGTCGGTGGCGTCACCGAGATACTTGGGCGCGGCGACGTTCAGCCCCGCGAAGGCGCAGGTGGCGGCAACGGCGCCCAGCATGCGCAGGCGAAAGGGCCGCAGCAAGGCAAGAAGCCGGCGTGCGGTGGGCCAGAACCTTTCCGGAGTCTGCTCGACGGCGGTCGCCTCCGTCATGGGCGTCCGTCCAGTGCCAACTGGGACTCGGCTATTTCCCGGTAGGTGGAGGATGTTTCCAGCAACTCCTGGTGTGTTCCCTGCCCGACGAGCCGGCCGCCGTCGAGCACCAGGATCAGTCCCGCGTCTTCAACGGCCGAAATACGCTCGGCGACCACTATGACCGTGGCGGCGGCCAATGTGGTCTGCAGGGCCTGCCTCAGCCTGGTGTCCGTGTCATAGTCGAGAGCGGAAAAACTGTCATCGAAAAGGTACAGGGAAGTCTTGCGGAGCAGGGCGCGGGCAATGCACAGCCGCTGCCGCTGGCCTCCCGAGAGGTTGGTGCCGCCCTGGCCAAGCGGCGTGGCAAGTCCGAGCGGCAAGTCCCGCATAAAGCGCATGGTCTGGGCAGTTTCGAGGATCTCCCAGAGTTCCTCGTCCGTTGCGTCCGGGGCAGCGATGCGAAGGTTGTCGGCGATGGTGCCGGTGAAGAGGTGCGAGTGCTGGGGAACTATTGCCATGGAGGCGCGCAGGGTGTCCAGCGAAGCGTCCTTGATGTCCACGCCCCCCAGGCTGATGCTTCCGGCCGTGGAATCGAGGAAGCGCGGGATCAGGTTGAGGAGGGTGGACTTCCCACTGCCGGTAGAGCCAACGACCGCCGTAGTGGTGCCCGGGCGTGCGGTGAAGCTGATGCCGGCAAGGACGGGCTCCTCTGCACCCGGATAGGAGAAGCCCACTTCGCTGAACGCCAGGGTCCCGGGAGGCACGGTACCCGCTGGTTGGACGGCAGGGCCAGTCGAGGGATTGTCCCCGGTCTTAGGGTGAAGGGGTACTGGGTCCAGTGGTTCCCGTACTGATGGCTCCGTGTCCAGGACGGCGCTGATCCGCTCCGCGCAGACCGCTGCGCGCGGTGCCGTCATCAGGACGTACATCGACATCATGATGGCCAGCAGGATCTGCAGGATATAGGCGATGAACGCTGTCAGGGCTCCGATGTTCATCAGGCCGCTTTGGATCCGGTGTCCCCCGAACCACACCACAGCCACGGAGGAAATGTTTACCACCAGCATGACCAGCGGGAGCATGCCGGCAACCAGCAGCGCGGACTGCAGATTATTGGCAGTGAGGCTGGCGTTGACCCGGGCGAAGCGGCGCACCTCACGGTCCTGGCGGACAAAGGACCGGATCACACCGGCGCCGATGATCTGCTCGCGAAGGATTCCGCCTGAGCGGTCCAGCAGATCCTGCCCTTCCCGGTAGAGCGGAATCAG
The DNA here is from genome assembly GCA_046717065.1 of Arthrobacter sp. Classification (GTDB taxonomy): domain Bacteria; phylum Actinomycetota; class Actinomycetes; order Actinomycetales; family Micrococcaceae; genus Arthrobacter. Next base: position 15,000 of record JBKJVX010000051.1, read on the forward strand.
CCTCCGGACAATGAGGTACATAATCAGCAGGAGCAACGGCACAATGACGATCACCACCGAAGACAGCGCCACGTCCTGCTGCAGGGCCAGGACGACGCCCCCCACCCCCATGGCCGGCCCGGCTACCAGCATGGTGAACACCAGCACAGCGAACGCCTGGACCTGCTGGGTATCGTTGGTGGCACGCGTGGTCAGGCTTTGGGTCCCGAAAACCGCAATGTCCTGGGAGGACAGCGATTGGATCCTTGCAAAGATTTCCCCCCGCAGCTGCTGCCCCATCCTCATCGCAACAACCGCGCCGAGGTATCCCGCTGCGACGGCGGCCGCCGCCTGGAGAATCGCGATCACGGCCATCACCGCGCCCAGGCGGGAAATTACGTCGGTCTGGCCAGTGACGATTCCGTCGTCAATGATCGCGGCGTTGACTGTGGGCAACAGGAGGTTCGCCGCGGCCTGAACCAGCTGCAGGAGGACGATGGCGGTCACGGCGGGCTTGTGGTCTGTCAACAGCCGCCTCATTAATGCAATCAGCACCATACCTCCACTGCGGTCAGGGAAGCCGCCATAGGCGGTAGCGGCCTCCCCCAACGGCCCATCCCGCAATTGTAAGCCACATCACTTACGCTTTGTGTCACACGCCATGACGCCTTTGTAGAGAACATCCAGCGAATGGACTTTCCTCACCCGTTCCTGCGCCCTACCGCGAAAATCCGGCGGAAGGGAAACATGGTTCCATGCGGGCCAGCAGGGTAGGCCTTCCGGAGGGCTGCCGCATATTCGGCCTCGAAGTCGGCGCCCTCCTCCGCAGGCAGGACCGCCAGGACGGGCCGCAGGGCAGTACCGCGGACCCACTCCAGGACCGGGTCCGGGCCGGGCAGCACCTGCTGGTAGGTGGTCTCCCACGCGTCCGCCGCGAAGCCGGCGTCGAGCAGTACTCGAAGGTAGTCCGCGGGTTCACCCACCGACTCACCGCCACGCAGCACCCCCAGGAGCTTGGGCGCCCACCGGGAGGACCCGGCGAGCTCCCTCATCAGCGCATGGGACGGTGCATTGAAGTTTCCTGGAACCTGCATGGCAAACCATGAGCCCGGACGGAGCACCGAGAGCCAGGAACGCATCATGTCCTGGTGGCCGGGAACCCACTGCAGTGCCGCGTTGCTCACCACTACCCCGGTTTCCGCGGATGGCGTCCACTCAGCTATGTCCATGAGGGCAAACCGCAGGGAGGGCGTTCCCTGGGCAACTGCCTCGGCTTTGGCCAGCATCTCGGCCGAGGAATCCAGCCCGACGACGTCGGCTTCAGGCCAGCGGTCCGCGAGGGTGGCTGTGAGGTTTCCCGGCCCGCATCCCAGGTCAACTACCTGCGCGGGCGACTCAGCACCGACCCTGCCCGTCAGGTCGAAGAACGGCCGATCCCGGAGATCGCCGAACTGGACGTATTTTGCCGGATACCATTTCATGTCCTCTGTCTCCACGTTCTGGTTCTGCAGGTACGCCGAAGCCTAACCCGGAGGCGGCGGATTACCGGCCGCGTCAGGGCACTAAGCTGGAAATCAATGAAACTCGTTGACCAGCTGCCCCTTCTGCCCGCCCGGGACCTGCCCGCTTCCGCCGTCGATCCTGATGCCCTGTACGCCCGGTTCGTTGAGTGGACGGAAAGCCGGGGGCTGGCGCTGTACCCCGCGCAGGACGAAGCAATTATGGAGCTGGCTACGGGGGCCAACGTCATCCTGGCCACGCCCACCGGTTCCGGAAAATCCCTCGTGGCCATTGCCGCCCACTTCCAGGCCATGGCCCAGGGCCGGCGCAGCTACTACACGGCGCCGATTAAGGCGCTGGTTTCGGAAAAGTTTTTTGCCCTCTGCGAAATTTTCGGCGCCGAGAACGTGGGCATGATCACCGGCGATTCCGGGGTCAACCAGGACGCCCCCATTATCTGTTGCACGGCCGAGATCCTGGCCAACACGGCCCTCCGCGAAGGGGCTGCCGCGGAGCTGGGCTCTGTGATTATGGACGAGTTCCACTTCTACTCCGACCCGCAGCGCGGCTGGGCATGGCAGGTGCCCCTGCTGGAGCTCCCCCAGGCACAATTCCTCCTGATGTCCGCCACGCTGGGGGACGTCAGCAGGTTTGAAGAAGGACTGACCAAGCTGACCGGACGGCCCACCACCACGGTGAGCTCGGCGGAGCGGCCCATTCCGTTGCATTACTACTACCACGAGACCCCTGTTCACGAGACGCTCGAGGAGCTGCTCTCCACGAAGCAGGTGCCGGTGTATGTGGTGCACTTCAGCCAGATCGAAGCGATCGACCGCGCGCAGACGCTGATGAGCATCAACGTCTGCACCCGCGAGGAGAAGGACAGGATCGCCGAGCTGATCGCCAACTTCCGTTTCGCCGCCGGTTTCGGCAAGACGCTCAACCGCCTGGTCCGCCACGGCATTGGAGTGCACCACGCGGGCATGCTCCCGAAATACCGCCGGCTGGTGGAACAGCTGGCGCAGGCAGGCCTCCTGAAAGTCATTTGCGGCACGGACACCCTGGGCGTGGGCATCAACGTGCCCATCCGCACTGTGCTCCTGACCGCCCTGAGCAAGTACGACGGCGTCCGCACCCGGCTGCTCAACCCGCGTGAGTTCCACCAGATTGCCGGCAGGGCCGGACGGGCAGGCTACGACACCGCCGGGACGGTGGTGGTCCAGGCCCCCGAGCATGTCACGGAGAACGTCAAGGCGATGGCCAAGGCCACCGCCAAGTTCGGAGACAACCAGAAGAAGCTGCGCCAGGTGGTCAAGAAAAAGCCGCCGGAGGGCTTTGTGTCCTGGGGCGAACCCACGTTCAAGCGGCTGGTCGAATCGGTGCCGGAACCCCTCACTTCCAGCTTCACCGTGACGCACGCCATGCTGATGAACCTGATGGAACGGCCCGGCGACCCTTTTGCGGCAGCCCGCCGCCTCCTGACCGAAAACCACGAGTCCCGGTCCTCGCAGCTGCAGCTCATGAAGAAGGCCCTGGGCATCTACCGTGAGCTGCTGGCCGCCGAGGTGGTGGAGCGCATCCCGCCCGAACAGCAGGGGCCGGACGGCCGTGCTGTCCGCCTTACCGTCCACCTGCAGCCCAACTTCGCGCTGAACCAGCCGCTGTCCCCCTTCGCACTGGCCGCGCTGGAGCTCCTTGACCCGGAGTCGCCGTCGTACGCCCTGGATGTGGTGTCCGTGATCGAGGCGACGCTGGAAAAGCCGCGCCAGATCCTGTCTGCCCAGCAGAAAAAGGCCCGGGGTGAAGCAATAGCGGCGATGAAGGCGGACGGCATCGAGTATGACCAGCGCATGGCGATGCTGGAGGAAGTGACGTACCCGCAGCCCCTGGCTGAGATCCTGCGCGAAGCCTTCGAGGTGTACCGCAAGGCCGCCCCGTGGGTGGGCGATTTCGAACTGGCGCCAAAATCCGTGGTGCGGGACATGTACGAGCGTGCCATGAACTTCGGCGAGTTCGTGCAGTTTTACGGCCTGGCCCGCTCGGAAGGCATCGTCCTGCGGTACCTGGCGGATGCCTTCAAGGCACTGCGGCAGACAGTGCCACAGGACATGCTGCGGGAAGACCTGGAAGACCTCAACGCGTGGCTGGGTGAACTGGTCCGCCAGGTTGACTCCAGCCTGTTGGACGAGTGGGAGGAACTGACCTCGGGCGCGGCCCCCACCCCGCACGATGCACCGCCGCCTCCGCCGCCGTCGCTCACTTCCAACATCCGCGCCTTCCGGGTGATGGTCCGCAATGAGATGTTCCGGCGGGTGGAGCTGTTCGCGGATGAGGACGCCGCGGCCCTGGGCGAACTGGACGGTGCTGCAGGTTGGGACGCCGACCGCTGGGAAGACGTCCTGGATGACTACTTCGACGAGCACAACGACATCGGCACGGGCCCGGACGCCCGCGGCCCCGGACTGCTGATGATCACCGAGGAGCCCGGAGTGTGGAGGGTCCGGCAGATCTTTGACGACCCCGCCCGGAACCACGACTGGGGAATCTCCGCCGAGGTGGATTTGGAGGCTTCGGATGAGACCGGAACAGCCGTGGTGCGGGTAACGGACGTAAACCGGCTCTGACAGTCCGCGCCGCCCCGCTTTGGGAGGTGGGCTGACAGCGGCGGCACGGTCCGGCGGTAAGCTCGAACAATGAGTGTAATCCGCCCTGCAACCCCGCACGACGTCCCCGCGATCCTCCGCATGATCCACGAACTGGCGCACTATGAGAAGGAACCGGACGCAGTCCGCAACACCCCGGAGATGCTGCAGCACGTTCTCTTCGGCGAGAACCCGCGGGTCTTTGCAGCCATGGCTGAAAACGATCACGGCGACGTCCGCGGCTTTGCCCTGTGGTTCCTGAACTACTCAACTTGGGAAGGTGTCCACGGGATTTACCTGGAGGACCTCTACGTCAGCCCGGAGGCGCGGGGCGAGGGGCACGGGAAGGCGCTGTTGCAGCACCTGGCCGGCATCGCCGTCGAGAACGGCTACGCGAGGGTGGAGTGGAGCGTGCTGGACTGGAACGAGCCGTCCATCAACTTCTACCGCCGCCTGGGCGCCCGGCCCATGGACGGCTGGTCCACCTTCCGCCTCACCGGCGATGCCCTTGAGCAGTTCGGCGGCGCTGTGCAGTTCGGCAGCGCTGTGCGGGCCACTGCCAATGGCTGACGTGGAGGTGGCCGCCACGCGCGGGCAGGTGCGGCACGAGGTTCGTGCCCGGCATGAATTCCGCGGCATGCGAACGGTTGAGCACTTCTTTACGGTGCCGTTGGACCATTTCTCCTCCTCCCCCGATCCGGAAACCATCACGGTATTCGCCCGCGAATATGTTTCGGCCTCACACAGCGGGGAGGAAGCCGCGGAGCTGCCGTGGCTGTTGTTCCTGCAGGGCGGTCCGGGCGGCCGCGGCAACAGGTTCGGTTCGCTGGGCGGCTGGAGCAAGGCCGCCGCCAAAGACTTCCGGATCCTGATGCTGGACCAGCGCGGCACCGGGCTGTCCACTCCCCTTGACCGAAACACCCTGCCCCTGCGCGGCACGGCGGAACAGCAGGCCGCCTTCCTGGAGCACTTCCGGGCTGATTCGATTGTGGCCGACGCCGAGCTGATCAGGGGTGCACTGGGCTCGGGCCCCTGGAGCATCTACGGGCAGAGCTATGGCGGCTTCTGCGCGCTCACCTACCTCTCGTTTGCCCCTGAAGGCCTTCGTGAGGTGCTCATCACCGGTGGCCTTGCCCCGCTGGCCGGCGCCGCTGACGACGTGTACCGTGCCACTTTCAAGCGCGTGGCTGCGCGGAACGCGGAATACTTCGGCTGGTACCCCGAGGACCGGGCCAAGGTTGAGCGGATAGCGCGCCATCTGCGGAGCACCCCGGAGTTCCTGCCCGACGGCAGCCCCCTCACCGTGGAGCGCTTCCAGATGGCGGGGGCGTTCCTGGGCGGCAACACCAGGGTGGACAGCCTGCACTACCTGCTGGAGGATGCGTTCATCGAGTCCGCCGGGGGCAGCGGGCTTTCGGATCCTTTCCTGGAACAGATGCAGGGGATCGTGTCCCGCCGCTCCAACCCGTTGTATGCCCTGATGCATGAGTCCATCTACGGGCAGGGCGGGGCCACTGACTGGTCTGCCTGGCGGGTACTGCGTGAGTTTCCGGAGTTCGGGCCGGACGCGGATCCACTGCTGCTCACCGGCGAAATGGTGTACCCGTGGTACTTCGACCAGGACCCCGCCCTGCGGCCCCTTGGCGAAGTGGCAGGGCTGCTGGCAGCGAAGGCGGACTGGAAACCCCTCTACGACGTCAATCAGTTGGCCGCCAACACTGTTCCCGTAGCCGCGGCCGTGTACTCGGATGACATTTACGTGGACCGGAACCTGTCCCTGGAGACGGCCTCGGCCGTCCACGGACTGCAGGTGTGGGAGACGAGAGACTTCCATCACGACGGAATTGCCGACGACGGTGAGGGGATCTTTGCCCGCCTGCTGGGTAAGGCACGCGCCGGCAACTGACGTTTGTGCCTTAATTAGGGCACCAGCGTCTCCCGGCGGCGCGCCACGACAGTTACCGCTGCCGCAGCCAATACGGCCGCTCCCACCAGGGCTCCCGCCATGTTCAGCCCCAGGTAGCCGGCCTGGCTAAGCACCAGGCCGGACATGGCGCCGCCAACTGCGCCGGCGATCCCCATGAGCATGTCCGAAACACCCTGGACCACCACACGGGAGTCCTGGCCGACGCTCTCAGCCAGGAGCGTGGAGCCGGAGATAGTGGACGCGGACCAGCCCAGGCCCAGCAGGACCAGCCCCACGGCGACCGCGACGGTGGAGCCCTGGCCGAAGCCGGCGACAGCGACGGCGGTGATCAACAGACCGAAGCCGATCATGATGGTTTCGGTCCTGCCTGCCTTGTCGGTCAGCCAGCCCATCACGGGTGACAGCGCAAACATACCCGCGATATGCAGCGAGATGGTGAATCCGATGATCACCAGCACATCACCCGACGCCGTGTGGCCGGCATGTGACGCAGCCGGCCCTTCGACGAGGTGCTGCAGGTGCAGCGGCGTCATGGACATAACACCCACCATCACAGCATGGGCCCCGACCACCGCGGACACGGCGAGCAGCGCCATCCGGGAACTGCGGATGGCCCGCATCCCCCGGGCCAAGGACCCGCCCGGCCGGATTGAAGGGGCCGGGACGCGCAAAACTTCGGCCTGGGCACTCCCCGGAACTGGAGAGACTGCTTGGGCGGGTACCGCCGCGGCTGCGAGGCTGCGCGCCAGCAGCAAGGGGTCGGGCCTCAGGCCCACGAAGAGCAGCACAGTGGCCACGAGGAGCCCGGCCCCGGAGATCACGAACGGACCTGCGACGGGCGGCAGGCCGAGCGCCTCGCCCACCACGGTGCCGGGCTGGATCAGGTTGGGCCCGGCCACGGCGCCGACTGTCACTGCCCAGACCACAGCGGACAGGGACCGTCCCCGGTGTTCGGCATCTGCGAGGTCGACAGCGGCAAACCGCGCCTGCAGGCTTGCTGCAGTACCAACTCCGATACCGGCCGCACCAAGCACCAGCAGGAAAAAGACGCCCCAAACAATGGACAGCACCATCAGCAGGGTTCCCAGCAGTGCGGCCGAGAGCCCCGCCACCTGGCCGATCCGGCGTCCGCGGCGGTCAGCCAGGGACGCAAGGGGCAAGGCCGCCAGTGCGGCGCCCAACGTCATAACCGTAGCGACGGCACCCGCCCACGCGCTTGATCCTGAGAGCTCGACGGCCAGGATGGAACCGATGGAAACGGTGGCCCCGGTTCCGATTCCGCCAAAGACCTGGGCTGCACTCAGTAGCACCACGGTGCGGCGTTGCACCTGGCGCACTCCGCTTTCCGTCATCAAAGTGCCGGCCATGATCAGAGCTTAGTCCTCTCGGCGTCCAGGTGTTATAGGGCTATCTTAAAGCCGGCAATCCCGGCCGCAGGGCGGCCGGGATTGCAGGTGTTTCAGAAGCGGAAGGAACTAGTCGACGTCGCTGTGGCTCTTGCGTACGTCTTCTTCGAGGCGCGGATCCAGGTGGGCTTCCTTCGCCTTGGAGCTGAGCAGGCTGGCAACCACCGCGATGATGATGGTGCCAACGATGACCGCCAGGGACACAAAGGTGGGGATCTCGGGAGCCCATTCGATGTGCTGGCCGCCGTTGATGAACGGCAGTTCGTTGACGTGCATTGCGTGCAGGACCAGCTTGACGCCGATAAACGCCAGGATGAAGGACAGGGCGTGCTTCAGGTAGATGAGGCGGTTCATCAGGCCACCCAGCAGGAAGTACAGCTGGCGCAGGCCCATCAAAGCGAACAGGTTCGCCGTGAAGACGATGAACGGGCTCTGGGTCAGGCCGAAGATTGCTGGAATGGAGTCAACGGCGAAGAGCAGGTCAGTGAGGCCGATGGTGATGAACACGATCAGCATCGGGGTGAAGACCTTCTTGCCGTCCACCGTGGTGCGCAGCTTGCCGCCGTCGAACTTCTCGGACATGGGGATAACCTTGCGGATCTTGGCGATCAGCGGGTTCTCCCGGTCTTCTTCGTCTTCGCCTTCGTCCTGGGCCTGCTTCCAGGCGGTCCAGAGCAGGAAGGCACCGAAGATGTAGAACACCCAGCTGAACTGTTCGATCACGATGGCGCCGAGCAGGATGAAGATGCCGCGCAGGATCAGGGCGATGATGATGCCCACCATCAGCACTTCCTGCTGGTACTTCCGGGGTACGGAGAACCTGGCCATGATGATGATGAAGACAAACAGGTTGTCGATGCTGAGGCTGTATTCCGTCACCCAGCCGGCGACGAACTGCCCGCCGTATTCAGGCCCGGTGAAGGCGAACATGGCGCCGGCGAACACCAGGGCCAGGCTGACGTAGAACGCCACCCAAAGTCCGGCTTCCTTCATGGAAGGTTCGTGGGGGCGGCGCACCACGAGGAGAAGGTCGATCAGGAGGATCAGGCCGAGGACGACAAAGGAGCCGACCTCGAACCACACGGGCAAATCGAGCACAGGGTAGCCTTTCGCAGGGTACAGGGATGCAGTGTAAGTCTCTCCGGCCTGCCTGTGCACTTGGTGCTGATGTGGCGGCCCGCTACGCCCGGCGGGGCAACCATGCCCTGCGTGTTGACGATCGTAGCGCTCGGGATACTCCCCTACGTGGCATTAACTGTACCCCAGGCTGGTGCCCAGCCACGTCACTGATGGCCTTTGCGTCAGGCGTGCCCGGCGGCCTGCATCTGGCGCAGTTCCTTTTTCAGCTCGCTGACTTCGTCCCTGATCCGCGCTGCCACCTCGAACTGCAGCTCGGCAGCGGCCCCGTGCATCTGCTCCGTCAGCTGTTCGATCAGGCCCACCAGGTCCTCCGCCGGTGCGGCGGCGAGGCCGTCGGAGCGCACCTGGGCCGCGCCCTTTGCCGCGGCCTTCCGTTTGCCGCCCTTGGCCAGGCGGTTGTTTTTGAGCAGCTCTTGGGTGTCTGCATCTTCCCGGGCAAGCTGGTCGGTGATGTCGGCGATCTTTTTCCGCAGCGGCTGCGGGTCCACGCCGTTTTCGGTGTTGTAGGCCACCTGGATGGCACGGCGCCGGTTGGTTTCCTCGATGGCGTGTGCCATGGAGTCCGTGATCCGGTCGGCGTACATGTGCACCTGGCCGGACACGTTTCGTGCAGCACGGCCTATGGTCTGGATCAGGGAGGTGGAGGACCGCAGGAAGCCTTCCTTGTCCGCGTCCAGGATGCTGACCAGGGAGACTTCCGGCAGGTCCAGGCCTTCACGGAGCAGGTTGATGCCCACCAGCACGTCGAAACTTCCCATCCGCAGTTCGCGCAGCAACTCCACCCTGCGCAGCGTATCGACGTCGGAGTGCAGGTACTCCACTTTGATGCCGTGGCCCAAAAGGTAGTCCGTAAGGTCCTCGGCCATGCGCTTGGTGAGGGTGGTGACAAGGACACGCTCGTCCTTTTCCACGCGGGTCCTGATTTCCGCGAGGAGATCGTCGATCTGCCCCTTGGTGGGCTTGACGATGACTTCGGGGTCAATCAGGCCGGTGGGCCGGATGATCTGTTGGACAGTCCCGTCAGCTTTGCCCAGCTCGTATTTGCCGGGTGTCGCGGAAAGGTAGACGGTCTGGCCGATGCGTTCCAGGAACTCGTCCCACTTCAGCGGCCGGTTGTCCATGGCGGACGGCAGCCGGAAGCCGTGGTCCACCAGGGTCCGCTTGCGGGACATATCCCCTTCGTACATGGCGCCGATCTGCGGGATGGTCACGTGGGATTCGTCCACCACCAGCAGGAAGTCGTCCGGGAAGTAGTCGATAAGGCAATGCGGAGCGGTGCCGCCGCCGCGGCCGTCGATGTGGCGCGAGTATTTTTCGATGCCGTTGCAGAAGCCCATCTGGTGCATCATCTCTAGGTCGTAGGTGGTGCGCATGCGGAGGCGCTGCGCTTCCACCAGCTTGTTCTGCCCCTCCAGCACGGCCAGCCGTTCGGCGAGCTCATCCTCGATGGCCTTAATGGCGCGGGTCATCCGTTCCGGTCCGGCCACGTAGTGCGACGCGGGGAAAACGTACATCTCGGTTTCCTCGCGGATCACTTCACCCGTAACCGGATGCAGCGTGTAGATGTTCTCCACTTCGTCGCCGAAGAACTCGATCCGCAGGGCCAGTTCCTCGTACATCGGGATGATCTCGACCGTATCGCCGCGTACCCGGAAGGTGCCGCGGTGGAAATCCATGTCATTGCGGGTGTACTGCATGGAAACGAATTTCCGCAGGAGCGCGTCCCGGTTCATCTCCTGGCCCCTGCGGAGGGTGACCATGCCGGCGATGTACTCTTCCGGGGTGCCCAGGCCGTAGATGCAGGAGACCGTCGCCACTACGATGACGTCCCGCCGGGTCAGGAGGGCGTTGGTTGCGGAGTGGCGCAGCCGCTCCACTTCCTCATTCACGGAAGAGTCCTTCTCAATGAAAGTGTCCGTCTGCGGTACGTAAGCTTCCGGCTGGTAGTAGTCGTAGTACGAAACGAAGTACTCCACCGCGTTGTTGGGCAGGAGCTCACGGAATTCGTTGGCCAGCTGCGCCGCGAGGGTCTTGTTCTGGACCATCACCAGGGTGGGCCGCTGGACCTGTTCGATCAGCCACGCCGTGGTGGCGCTCTTGCCCGTACCGGTGGCGCCGAGCAGCACTACGTCCTTCTCGCCGTTTTTGATACGCTCCGTCAGCTCCGCAATCGCGGCTGGCTGGTCCCCGGCAGGCTTGAACTCGCTGATGACCTCGAAGGGGGCTACAACACGGTTGATCTCCTGCGCAAGGCTCATGGTTCTAATTTACCGTGGGGCACCGACACTGAGGGGGCACGTCCGTTACGGGCGAACAGCCGCCGGATCATTGGACCGGCCTCAGGATGGATACGACGGCGGGGCCCACCCGGTGTCCGCCGCCCAGGCGGCCATTCGCGGCCACGCAACATCCGTGAACCACGGCTCCTTGGCCTCGGCATACGCCCTGGTGCTGGCCGAGCCGGCAAAACGCTTGGCAAGGTCTGTCTTGTGGGCGGCGTAGAGCCGGAGCGCGGGCGGGTCATCCCGCAACCAGTCCCGGAACATCAGGGCGTAACGCCAGCCCGGCGAGCCGGCAACGCGGACATGGATGTTGACCTGCCGGCCGGGGTCGGCGTTGGCGTGGAACCGTTTCTGCCACTGCCGGGGATCCGGGTCCGTAGGTTTGGGCGTATCGGACCCGGCGCCGGGCACCAGGGGGAACCCGGCTTCCGCCAGCAGCGGTGCAGCAGTGTCAGCAGCATCCAGGCCGGACACCGCAACCTGCAGGTCGATGACGTCCTTCGCGGCCAGCCCGGGGACGGACGTGGAGCCGATGTGGTCCACCGCCAGGATGAGTCCAGGCGCCGCCGTCGTCAGCCTTGCCGCGATCCTGGCCGCCTGCTTCGCCCACTCCTCCCGGTACGGTTCCAGGACAGGCCCGCCGTTCCTTGCGGCGCGCGTCCCGGCAGCCAGGTTCCGCGCAAAAGGCGCCAATCGCCCGTCCCAGAGTTCGTCCACCTGCTTCACCAGGTCCTCCAGGCTGCCTGAATTGTCGAGGACGACGTCGGCCGCGGCCAAACGATTTTCCCGGGACGCCTGGGCATCCATGCGTGATTGCGCGGCCTCCCGGGTCATCCCGCGGTGGTCAAGCATCCGCTGCACCCGCACATCGTCCGGCGCATCCACAATCAGGACGAGGTGGAAATTACTGCCCTGGCCGGTTTCCACGAGCAACGGGATGTCCTGCACCACCACCGCATCCACGGAAACCGCTTGGACCATGGCTGCGGCGCGGGCCCGGACCAGCGGGTGGACGATCCCGTTCAGCGTCGCGAGGCGCGCAGAATCCCCAAACACCAGGGCACCGAGTTTTGGCCGGTCCAGCCGGCCGTCAGTGCCCAGGACCTCGTCGCCGAACTCAGCCACGATCCGCTGCAGGCCTTCCGTCCCGGGTTCCACCACCTCCCGTGCCAGCGCGTCGGCATCCACCAGCACCGCCCCGCGTTCCCTGAGACGCGAGGCGACAACTGACTTACCTGAGGCGATTCCACCCGTCAGACCGATCTTCAGCACTCCACCACACTATTCCCTTGCCTTCCCCCTTGCCTCGCTGCGTCCGCGCCAACTCCCTTTCCTCGTGGGCCCAGGGCCGATGCCGCAACTAGACTGGGGCGGATGCAAGAGCCAGACAGCAGGACCACCGCCTACACCACCCTGGCGTCCGGTCCGGACTTCCGCCACGAGATCGAGATCAAACGCTCCAGGTTCATCACGGTGCTGCGCCGGGCGGACAGCGAGGAAGCCGCGAGGGACCTGGTGGCCGGTCTCCGCCGCGAGTTCCACGACGCCCGGCACCACTGCTCGGCCTTCCTACTCGGGCCAGACCGGGACATCCAGCGCTCCAGCGACGACGGCGAGCCCTCCGGCACGGCCGGCATCCCCATGCTTGAGGCCCTGGCCAAAAGGGAAACGATGCCCGGGCTGGCCGACCTCAGCGACGTGAGCGCCGTCGTCGTGCGCTACTTCGGCGGAATCCTCCTGGGAGCGGGCGGCTTGGTGCGGGCGTACTCGGAGTCAGTGTCCTCTGCGCTTTCCCTGGCGCCAATGGTGCGCCGCAGCAGATTGCGGATCTGCTCTGCGGAAGTGCCCCATGCTGCAGCCGGACGGCTGGAAAACGACCTGCGGGCCGCTGGTTTCGTGATGGCGGAAACCAGCTACGGCGCGCAGCACACCGTCCTGCGGCTGGCGCTGCCGGACGAAGCCGGTGAAATTTCCGCCGCCGCGGAGCGCATTCAGTCACTCACCGCGGGCAGTGCCGTACTCCAACCCGAAGGAACGGAGTGGGTGGATGTCCCCTTCCCCTGACGTGTCACTGGTGCACGTGGATGAAGCAGTGCTGGAGCAGCTCCTGGAACTCGCCAAGCGCGACGCCTCCCCCGACGAAGTGGCGCCCCCGCTGGGCGGCCCGGGCTGGAACCTGGAACGTACGGCGTGGTTCTACAGTTATCACCGCGCCGCCGCCCGCGGCCTGGATGGAGATGCAGGCGAGAAGACGTGGGGCATTCTGGCCGACGGCAGCCTTGCCGGTTCAATCCGCCTCCGCCGGGTTGAGTCCGGCAACGGTGTGGTTGTTGCGGACACCGGCATCTGGCTCGGCAGGAGCTTTCGGTCCCGGGGCATTGGAACAGCCGCCCTGCGCCTGGTCCTCCATGAGGCCCGCAACGCCGGCATCGCCGAGGTTACCGCCCGGACCCTCACGGGAAACCTCGGCGCCCAGCGCGTCCTTGCTTCCGCCGGGGCAGTCCTGACGCCCGACGACGACGGGACAGTAAGCGCCGTCGTCGTACTTTAAGTGCTGGGTTCCCCCTAAGCACGGCAGTCCAGCAGTTCCGTTAACGCAACAGACCCCCTGCCTTGTGGGCAGGGGGTCTGCTGCATTGGCCCGAAAAGTCCGGGCCGGTGGCAATTAGTTGCCGGTCAGCTTCTCGCGCAGAGCGGCGAGGGCCTCGTCGGAAGCGAGCGTGCCGCCGCCCGTGTTGGACTCAGCTGCAGCCGGCTCCGAGGAGTAGCTGGTGGTGCCGGAATCGCTGTCACCGGACGTTGCGGCAGCAGCGTCGTCGGCAGCGTGCTGGGCAACCTGCTTCTTGTGTGCTTCCCAGCGGGTCTGGGCGTCAGCGTACTGCTGCTCCCAGGCGGCGCGCTGGTTCTCGTAGCCTTCAAGCCACTCGTTGGACTC
>JBKJVX010000052.1:0-34071 GCA_046717065.1 Arthrobacter sp.
GCACGCAAATTTAGTAATAAACGTCGAGAGAAGTGAGTTCCCAAGTGGTGTACGCGATTGTCCGCGCAGGCGGCCGCCAAGAGAAGGTTTCCGTTGGAGACTTCGTTACCCTGAACCGCGTCGCCGGTGGAGCTGGCAGCACCATTCAGCTGCCCGCACTGCTCCTGGTTGACGGTGACAAGGTCACCTCTGCCGCTGCTGACCTGGCCAAGGTAACTGTTACGGCTGAGATCCTGAACGACCTCCGTGGTCCGAAGATTGTGATCCAGAAGTTCAAGAACAAGACCGGTTACAAGAAGCGCCAGGGTCACCGCCAGGAACTGACCAAGGTCAAGATCACTGGTATCCAGTAACTTTCGTTTCTGTTCAGGTTTTTCAGCAGATCCCCAGAATTTAGAGGCAGGCATTTCAAATGGCACATAAAAAGGGCGCGAGCTCCACTCGCAACGGTCGTGATTCCAACGCTCAGTACCTTGGCGTAAAGCGCTTCGGCGGCCAGGTTGTTTCCGCCGGCGAGATCATCGTCCGCCAGCGCGGCACCCACTTCCACCCGGGCGCCGGCGTTGGCCGTGGCGGCGACGACACCCTGTTCGCACTGACCCCGGGAGCCGTTGAGTTCGGCACCCGCCGCGGTCGTCGCGTCGTCAACATCGTTGCTGCTGCAGCTGCAGAGTAACAAATAGTTCTGAAGCGGTGGAGCGGGCCAGATGGTCCGCTCCACTGTTCTTTTAACCGCATTACAATCGTCTTGGCGCCCGCGGCGTCCAGGAAACAGCACTGAGGAGATCCACGTGGCCAGCTTTGTAGACCGGGTAGTACTGCACGTATCCGGCGGTAGCGGCGGCCACGGGTGCGTCTCTGTCCACCGCGAAAAGTTCAAGCCGCTGGGCGGTCCCGACGGCGGTAACGGCGGCAACGGCGGCGACGTGATCCTTCGGGTCGACCACCAGACCACCACCCTCCTGGACTACCACCACGCACCCCACCGCCACGCCAGCAACGGCGGCCCCGGCATGGGCGACTGGCGCGGCGGCAAGAACGGCGAGACGCTCATCCTCCCCGTCCCGGACGGCACCGTGGTCAAGTCCAAGGACGGCACCGTCCTCGCGGACCTCGTCGGAGAAGGCGCCGAGTATATAGCCGCAGCAGGCGGCATTGGCGGCCTGGGCAACGCTGCACTGTCGTCGCAGAAACGCCGCGCTCCCGGGTTCGCCCTGCTCGGCATCGAAGGCGAAGCCAGCGACATTGTCCTGGAACTCAAGTCGATCGCCGACATCGCCCTGGTGGGCTTCCCGTCCGCCGGCAAGTCCAGCCTCATCGCCGCCATGTCTGCAGCCAGGCCAAAGATCGCCGACTACCCCTTCACCACCCTTGTTCCCAACCTGGGCGTCGTCCAGGCCGGGGATGTCCGCTTCACCATCGCCGACGTCCCGGGCCTCATCGAAGGCGCCAGCGAGGGCAGGGGCCTGGGCCACCACTTCCTGCGGCATGTTGAGCGTTGCGCCGCGCTGGTCCATGTCCTGGACTGCGGCACCCTCGAATCGGACCGCGACCCCCTCTCCGACCTCGCCGTCATCGAGGCCGAACTGGAAAAGTACGCTGTTGACATGAGCTTCGCCGGGCAGGACGGCGAAGTTGTTCCGCTGAACCACCGCCCACGCCTCGTGGCACTGAACAAGGTGGACCTGCCCGACGGCAAGGACATGGCAGACTTTGTGCGCCCGGAACTTGAATCCCGCGGCTACCAGGTATTTGAAGTGTCCGCCACCAGCCATGAGGGCCTGCGCCAGCTAGGTTTCGCCATGGCCGGGATCGTCAAGGCCGCCCGTGATGCTGTGGCCGCTGCGCCGCCCAAAGTCCAGCCGGCCGTGCTGCGCCCGCGTGCGGTCAACGAGTCAGGCTTCAGGATCCGCCGTGAGGAGAAGGGCCTCGAGCCCCTGTTCCGCGTCATCGGCGAAAAGCCGGAGCGCTGGGTCAAGCAGACCGACTTCACCAACGAGGAAGCCATTGGCTACCTTGCTGACCGCCTCGCGAAGCTTGGCGTGGAGACGGAACTGTTCAAGCAGGGCGCCAAGCCTGGCGATACCGTGGTTATTGGCGAGGACGACGGCGTCGTCTTCGACTGGGAGCCCACCATGATGGCAGGCGCGGAGCTCCTCGCATCGCCGCGCGGTACCGACGTCCGCTTCGCTGACCTGGGCGACCGTCCCACCCGTGGCCAGAAGCGTGAAGAGCAGCAGGAACGCAAAGACGCCAAGGCCGCCGCCCGCGCGGAGCTGGAAGCGGAACGCAAGGCCGGCATCTGGACCGAGTCAGTGAGCAGCCGCAGGGTGGCCAAGCCCCTCAAGGAGAGTGGACTGGACGCAGGCGATGAGTTCTAGGGCTGGAGCCGTGGAACCGCTGGCCCGGTCCGTGGACAGGAGCGTGCTCGCCAACGCCGGGCGCGTTGTGGTCAAGGTGGGTTCGTCGTCGCTGACAAGCATCAAGGGCGGCATCTCCGAGGAGTCGCTGACGGCCCTGGCGGACGCCCTGGCTGCCAAGCGGAATACGGGAACCGAGATCATCCTTGTGTCCTCCGGCGCCATCGCCGCCGGCCTGGCTCCGCTCGGCCTTGCCAAGCGTCCGCGCGACCTGGCCACCCAGCAGGCGGCCGCCAGCGTGGGCCAAGGCTTGCTGATGGCCCGCTACACCCAGGCGTTTGGCGCACATGGCGTCACCGTCAGCCAGGTCCTGCTCACCGCCGAGGACCTGATGCGGCGCAGCCAGCACACCAATGCATTCCGTGCCCTGGACCGGCTGCTCAACCTCGGGGTGGTTCCCGTGGTGAACGAGAACGACACCGTGGCCACACACGAGATCCGCTTCGGCGACAACGACCGCCTCGCCGCCCTGGTGGCGCACCTGGTACGGGCGGACGCGCTGGTGCTGTTGTCCGACGTCGACTCCCTGTACGACGGCCCGCCGTCGCTCGGTGCAAAGAGGATCCCACTCGTTGAAGGTCCCCATGACCTGGAAGGCGTCGCCATCGGCAAGGCAGGCAAGGCAGGCATCGGAACCGGCGGGATGCTGACCAAGGTGGAGGCGGCAACCATGGCTGCCGGCTCGGGCATCCACGCCCTGGTCACGTCAACGCCCAACGCCGCGGCTGCGCTGAACGGCGAGGACGTGGGCACGTGGTTCACGGTCAACGGGGCCCGCAAACCCGTCCGCCTGCTGTGGCTGGCGCACGTCGCCTCCGTCCAGGGGCGGCTTGTGCTGGACGATGGCGCCGTGAAGGCTGTGCGGCACCACCGCACTTCGCTGCTGCCTGCGGGGATCTCCGCCGTGCATGGAGACTTCGAAGCGGGCGACGCCGTCGAGATCGCCAGTGCCGACGGCACCGTGGTGGCCCGGGGGCTGGTGAACTACTCGTCTTCCGAGCTGCCCCAGATGCTGGGCAGGTCCACCAGGGATCTTGGCGAGGCGTTGGGCAGCGGCTATGACCGTGAAGTTGTTCATGTAGATGACCTCGTGCTGGTTTGAGCTCCGGGCTCGCCTAAACTTGGAACATGACTGAGGCCCTGATCCACAAGACCGCTGAAAACTCCGGAGACACTGCTGCGCCTGCCGGTGTTCCTCCCGTTGAGTCACCCACAGCACCGGTCCCGGCTGAGGTTCCCCTGTCTGCCGGCGACGTCGAAGCGGCAGTCCACGCCATCGCTGACCGTTCGCGCCAGGCAGCGCGCCGGATGGCCATGGCGAACCGTGCCTGGAAGGACCGGGCGCTCCGCGCCGTGGGTGCTGGCCTGCAGGAGAGCACCGTGGCCATCCTTTCCGCTAACGCGAAGGATGTGGCAGCAGGAAAGGCCAACGGCACCTCCGCCGCCATGCTGGACCGGCTTACACTGACCGAAGCCCGGATCGCAGGGCTCGTGGCGGCCCTCGAGAACCTCGCCGGCCTGCCCGATCCGGTGGGCAATGTGGTCCGCGGACAAACCCTCCCCAACGGTCTGCGCCTTCGGCAGGTTAACGTACCCATGGGCGTTGTGGCTGCGATTTATGAGGCACGGCCGAATGTCACCGTGGACATCGCCGGGCTGGCCCTCAAGAGCGGCAACGCCGTGATCCTGCGTGGCGGAAGCGCTGCGGAGGCCACCAACCAAGTCTTGGTACGCCTGTTGCGCGAGGCACTCGAATCCGTCGGCCTGCCCGCCGACGCCGTCCAGACAGTTGACCATTACGGCCGCGCCGGAGCCAACGTCCTGATGCGCGCCCGCGGCAGGGTGGACGTATTGATTCCCCGCGGCGGCCGTGAGCTGATCCAGACCGTGGTCACCAACTCCGCCGTTCCTGTCATCGAGACGGGGGAGGGGAACGTGCATATCTTCATTGACGAGTCCGCCAATGAGGACATGGCCGTGGAGATCCTCCTGAATGCCAAGACGCAGCGGCCCAGCGTCTGCAATACCGTTGAAACACTGCTGGTCCACTCCGGCTCAACGGTGCTGCCCGCCGTCGCCGCCGCCCTGCGCAAAGCCGGTGTCCGGCTGCACGCCGACGAGCGCGTCCGGGCCTCGCTTCCCGCATCGATCGAATCGGAACCGGCCACCGACGAGGACTGGGGCACCGAGTACATGGACCTTGACCTCGCTGTTGCCATGGTGGACAGCCTGGACGAGGCCGTAAAGCACATCCGCACCTGGTCAACCGGTCATACCGAGGCGATCCTCACCAACGACCTCGCCAACGCCGAGCGGTTCATCGCGGAAGTGGATTCCGCCGCCGTCATCGTCAACGCCTCCACCCGGTTCACCGACGGCGGGGAACTTGGCCTTGGCGCGGAGGTGGGAATCTCAACGCAGAAGCTGCACGCGCGGGGCCCGATGGGGCTGACCGAACTCACCACCACCAAGTGGATCGTGCAGGGCGAGGGCCAGGTCCGCGGGTAGCGACGCGGTAACATAGACCAGAAGTCAGAAACGGCGGATCTTTCCGCTGCCACAATCGTTTGAACCCAAGGGGAGAAAATGCTGTTCCAGCAGATTGCCACGACCATCGCCGAAGGCGAAGAACACGAACTCGCCCCGCTGTGGGCTGAGCCGTGGGTCTTCGGAGCGGTCATCTTCGCCATTCTGCTGGTGATGATGTTCATCACCCTGTCCTACTCGAACCTCGGCAAGCGCCACGCTGCCACCGAGGAGCATGCGGATCCGCACCGCCAGCACCCGAACAAGCACGATCACGGGCAGGGCCACTAACATTTCCCGCGTTCTTCACCACAACGGTGCCAACGGCAGGCTGCGCCTGGGCGTCATGGGCGGGACTTTTGACCCCATCCATCACGGCCACCTGGTGGCAGCCAGTGAAGTGGCAGCCGAGTTCGACCTGGACGAAGTGGTTTTTGTCCCCACGGGCCAACCGTGGCAGAAGTCCCACACGCAGGTCAGCGAACCCGAGCACCGCTACCTCATGACCGTCATCGCCACGGCTTCCAACCCGCGGTTCACGGTCAGCAGGGTGGACGTTGACCGTCCCGGCCCTACCTACACCATCGACACGCTGCGTGACCTTCGGGCCCAGCGCCCGGACGCGGATCTCTTCTTTATCACCGGCGCCGACGCGCTGGCGCAGATCCTGTCGTGGAAGGACATCGACGAGTTGTGGTCACTGGCCCACTTCGTGGGGGTGACCAGGCCGGGGCACGTGCTGGACGGCATGGGCCGGAAGGACGTCAGCCTCCTTGAGGTGCCCGCCATGGCCATCTCATCGACGGACTGCCGGTCACGGGTGGCCGCGAACAACCCTGTGTGGTATCTCGTGCCGGACGGGGTGGTCCAGTACATCGCCAAGTACGGCCTATACCTGGACGCCCCGGCGGCTGCCAATGCTCCAACCTCCGAAGCAAGCGAACCAGCCAGCACTGAATGAGTTCTCCATGAGTCAGGAACAGCCCCCCATCCGCAGCCGCCGGGAACTCCGGCAGGCCAGGGATGCGCAACAGCCATCCGTGTCCTCGGGCACGGATCAGCTTTCGCCTGCCACGAAAAAACCCGCGGCAAGCAGACCTGCCCCGGGCACTGCAGCGCCGGCTCCTGAACAGACGCACACCCAGCGTTCCTCGCAGATCCGCGCGCGGGACCGGGCGGCACTGCGCACCATCAAGGAATTGGAAGAAAAAGAGGGCCAGCTGGCAGCCGGAGGTCCGCCCACACGGCGCCAACTCCGCCTGCAGCAGCTCAAGGAACAGGCGCTTACCGCTGCCAATCCCATCGTTGCTCCTGCCGGGCCCGCTGACCCCGGCGCCAAGATCCCCGCATCCCCGGCCTCCGGCGAGAAGGCGGCGGGGGAGCAGGATTCCCCCGGCGTCACCAAAGCGCCTTCTACGATCTCGGATGCCCCTCACGGGATGACTGTGGAGCAGGCCCTGGCAGCGAGGGCGCTGATCGCCGAACAGGCCAAAAACCAGATCGCGAAGATGGAGCACATCGCCTCCCTCGACCCCGAAGCCGTGGACCCCGAGATCCTGGCGGAACAGATCGCCCTGGCGGAACGCGCTGCCGTGCTGAACCGGCGGGCCATGGCCAAGCAGAAACTTGCCGAGCAGACCGGCGTCCCAGCCCCCGCCAACGATCCTTCGTCCGATCAGGAACCTGCGCCCCAGCAGCAGGGACAGAAGTCGCCAGCCGCTCCCGCGCAGCGGCCGGCACCCTCGACAGCCAGCAACCTGGCCATGGTCACGCCCTTGGAATTCGTCCAGGTGCCGGGCGTCGACCGGCCGGTCATGAAACCGCCGGCAACCAGCCACGTTCCGGTCACCACCCGGCCCGGCACAAAAGTCCCGCCGCCCGCCACCAAGAAGCGGCGCCCCGCCGGCGGAGCCCGGCCGGCAGCGTCCGACGCCGGATCCGGGCGGTCGCAGGTCATTGCCCGGGCTGAGGCCGCCGCCAGGGCTGCTGCCCTGCCCAAGCCTGCTGTCCTGCCACCGACAGTGGTGGCGGAGAGCCACGCCGAGGACGCCTTCGAGGACCTGCCCCGGGTCCCGGCCCGGTCGGCCCACGGACTGGACCCGCTGGACGCCGCAACGGCAGGGCTGGCCCGCGCCACGCGCAACCGCATCCTCCAGTTCTGTGTCCTGGCCTTCGGGATTTTGGCCCTCGTCGCGGGCATCTTCCTGATCATCAGCGGAATGTCCCGCTAACCGGCACTGCCGGCACCACAAGCTTTTTAACCAACAAGGAGTCCCGTGACTGCATCAGATTCATCCATTATCACAGCCCGTGTTGCCGCCAAGGCAGCTGCGGACAAGATTGCCCAGGACATTGTGGCCCTGGACGTGAGCGAACGCCTCGCCCTGGCCGACGTTTTCCTCATTGCCTCTGCTCCCAGCGAGAGGCAGGTCAACGCCATCGTTGACGGAATTGAAGAAGAACTCGCGAAACAGGACCTCCGCCCCACCCGGCGCGAGGGGCGTTCCGGCGGCCGTTGGGTCCTGCTTGACTACTCGGACATCGTCATTCACGTCCAGCATGAAGAAGACCGCGTCTTCTACGCGCTGGAGCGCCTGTGGAAGGACTGCCCCGTGGTGGATCTCCAGCTCGGCGACGACACCTCGGCGAAAGCTGCCGCCTCCACCGAGACGGAGTAGATGCAAGGGAACCAACCGAATATGCCCGATTTGGAATTTTCGGAATTGCTGTTCTAAGATATTTGAGTTGCTCCGGGGAAACCCGGAAGAAAAGCTCTTGGAGCGGCAATAGTTCGGGGCTGTGGCGCAGCTGGTAGCGCACCTGCATGGCATGCAGGGGGTCAGGGGTTCGAGTCCCCTCAGCTCCACCAATAATCCGCCGGAATCAGTAGATTCCGGCGGATTTTTTCGTTCCCGGGGCGGCGCCTGAATCGCTCCTGCGGCAGTGGTGGCACACCGCCACACAGCAGATCGTGCCGATTGGCGCCCGGCGCGAAAGTGCATTAAGCTGATCAGGTTGCTTCGGCGGGACGTCCTCCCACTCAAGTAAAGTCCGGGGCTGTGGCGCAGCTGGTAGCGCACCTGCATGGCATGCAGGGGGTCAGGGGTTCGAGTCCCCTCAGCTCCACCGGTCATCTTCCCGCCAGGGAGGTAGCAAAAAGGGAACCACCCTTCGGGATGGTTCCCTTTTTGCTACCTCAACAGTTACGGCGCCCTTTTCTTACAGCCACTGCGTCCTGCGCAGCGGCGGCGGGTCGCCGCCGGGCCGCTGGACCAGAACCTGGTTGACGCCCGTCAGTCCGTTCTCAAATCCGAGGGCACTGGAAGCCATATACACCCTCCACACCCGGGCCCGTCCGCGGCTTGTCAGCTTCACTGCCTGGTCCCACTGCTCCTCCAGCCGGCTGATCCAGGCTCGCAGGGTGAGCGCGTAATGCCGGCGTAAAGCCTCCACGTCCAGGATCTCGAAGCCGGCTGACTCCAGGGCAGTGGACATCTCGCCCAGGCTGATCATCTCGCCGTCCGGAAAGACGTACCGGGGGATAAAGGAGTGTGGGTCCGGGTCCGTGGGGCCGGCGTTCCAGGAAATGGCGTGGTTCAACAGCCGGCCGCCGGGGCGCAGCAGGCTGAACAACGTGGCGGCGTAGCGCGGCATCTCTGCCCGTCCCACGTGTTCAGACATTCCAATGGAGCTGATGGCGTCGAAGGGCTGGTCCTGGACATCGCGGTAGTCCTGCACCCGGATATCAATTCGTTCGGTAAGGCCGGAATCTGCGGCACGCTTACGTGCAAGGATGGCTTGCTCCTGGGACAGGGTCACGCCAACCACCGTGACGCCATACTTTTCCGCAGCATGCAGGGCAAAGCTTCCCCAGCCGCAGCCCACGTCCAGCACGCGCATCCCCGGCTTAAGCCCAAGCTTGCGGCACACGAGATCCAGCTTTGCCTCCTGGGCGGCGTCCAAACCCTCGGCAAGCCGGTCGCCGGCTGGAATCCGGCCGTCCTCCTCTTCGGGCCACACGGCGCAGGAGTAGACCATGGACGGGCCCAGGACCAGGGCGTAGAAGTCATTGCCGACGTCGTAATGGTGGGAGATGGCGGCGGAATCCCTGCGACGGGAGTGAAGCCTGCCCTTGCCCTCAACCCGCGCTTCCTCCGGCGGAGGAGCAGGATTGGGGCCCAGCGCTCCCAGCCGCACGGCGATACGGAGCAGCGACCAGAGTTCGCCCACGGTGAGCGGCCGGAACGGACCGGGCTCTGCAAACTTACCGGCCGAGCTCAATGCGGTGAAGGCGGCAAACACGTCCCCGGGCGCATCAATGTCACCGGAAACGTAGGCCCGGCTCAGGCCCAGCTGTCCCGGCGACCAAAGCATCCGCCTCAGGGCACGCCGGGAATGGAACTCCAGGACAGGCGCCCCCTCCGGCCCGGCCTCGGAACCGTCCCAGGCCCGCAACCTCAGTGGTATCTCCTCAGTACCGAGCACGATGGCCAGGGCCTTGGCGAGCCGTGCTGCGTTTCCGGTTCCAGTGGTCATATGGTCCTCCTGTCTCATGGGCCAAGACTAAGGCCGGGAAGCCCGGTCCGACTATCATGGGTGGGTGAATCCTGCCCGCGCCGACGTCGTTGTTGTCGGCGCGGGCCAGGCGGGGCTTTCCGCCGCCTACCATCTGCAGCGCCGGGGGCTTGACTTTGTTGTGCTCGACGCCGAGGAAGGTCCGGGCGGCGCGTGGCGGCACCGGTGGAAGAGCCTCAGGATGGCAACCGTGAACGGCATCAGCGATCTCCCCGGTATTGCCAAGCCCGCCGTGGACCCCAGGGAACCGAGCTCGGAGTTCCTGTCGCGCTACTTCCGCGCTTATGAGGAGGAACTGGGCCTGTCCGTCCAGCGGCCCGTGAAAGTAAGGTCGGTCAGCCGCGAAGACACGGACCCTGCCGGCAGGTTGCTGGTCAGCACGTCCAACGGCGAGTGGAGCACTGCCGCGGTCATCAACGCCACCGGCACGTGGACCCGGCCGTTCTGGCCCATCTATCCCGGGCAGTCGTCGTTCCGGGGCAGGCAGCTCCATGTAGCCGACTACGTCTCGGCCCAGGAGTTCGCCGGCAAGCACGTGATTGTGGTTGGCGGCGGGATTTCCGCTGTCGGCCTCCTAAACGAAGTTTCCCGTGTCACGTCCACCAGCTGGTTCACCCGGCGGGAGCCGGTGTGGCGGGACGCCGAATTCGATGCCAGGGCCGGCCACGATGCCGTGGCACTGGTGGAGGAGCGCGTACGCCAGGGCCTGCCGCCGCAAAGCGTGGTGTCCGTGACCGGCCTCATCTGGACGCCCGCTCTCCGCGCGGCGGCAGCACGAGGAGCGCTCAACCGACAGCCCATGTTCACGTCCATCGAACCCGACGGCGTCCGGCTGGCCGACGGGCGCTTCCTCGCGGCAGATGTGATCCTGTGGGCCACCGGGTTCCGGGCCGAACTGGAGCATCTCGCCCCGCTGCACCTTCGTGGACCGGGAGGGGGAATCGCTATGGACGGCACACAGGTGGCAGCCGAGCCACGGGTCCATCTGGTGGGCTACGGGCCGTCGTCTTCCACCATCGGTGCCAACCGGGCAGGCCGCGCTGCGGTAGCTGCCATTCTGAAACTGCCGGGCATCCGGCCGTCCGCCAGGACGGTAAATTGGGGCTGAAGGCGGGGCCCGGGCCAGGACAAACACTACAAGGCGGCAGGAACAGTGGCACTAAAGACTCTTGAAGACGTCCTTCCGGTACTTCGACGGCGGCCGGATGTCGAAGCGCCCAACCTGCAGGCATGGGATGCCACAGACCGGCTGCTGCTTGATTCAGCCGCCGCTCACGTCTCCGCCGGAAGCACAGTGGCGGTCATCGGTGACCGCTACGGTGCCCTAACCCTGGGTGCCCTTGCAGTCCTCGATCCCGGCGCGGTCCGGGTGCACCAGGACCTCATCACCGGTGAGCAGGCGTTGCGGCTCAATGCCGCCGCGGTACTCGGAAATGGGGAAGGGGGCAGGCTGCCCTTTACCCAGCTTCCCCTCGGACGCGAACTCCTCGAGGACGCAGGGACTGTCCTGCTGCAGCTGCCAAAAACCCTTGCGGAGCTGGACGAAATTGCGGCAGCAGTGGCCGCCTACGCCTCCCCGGAGGTGGTGCTCCTGGCCGGCGGCCGCGTAAAGCACATGTCCCTCGGCATGAACGCCGTCCTCGAGCGCCACTTCAGGTCCGTCACGCCGCAGCTCGCCAGGCAGAAGTCCAGGGTTATCGTGGCCAGCGGCGGGCAGGGGAGCGGGGGGCCGGAGCGCTTTCCCGTCGTCGAGCACCTGGCCGAGATCGATCTTGACGTTGCAGCCCACGGCGCGGTCTTTGCCGGGCCGCGGCTGGATATCGGTACCCGGTTCCTGCTGACGTTCCTGCCGTCCATGCGGCCGGCGCAGCACGCCATCGACCTGGGCTGCGGCACGGGAATACTTGCCGCGATGTACGCCCGGCAGCATCCCCGCTCCACAGTCACCGCCACCGACCAGTCCGCCGCCGCTGTGGCATCTGCACTCGCAACTGCCCGGGCCAACGGCCTGGCGGGGCAGATCCGCGCCCTGCAGGACGACGCCATGGGCACCCTGCCGGCAGGGAGAGCGGACCTGATACTGCTGAACCCGCCCTTCCACGTAGGCGCCGGCGTCCATGCAGGAGCGGGCCTGAAACTGATCGAAGCAGCAGGCCGCGTGCTTGCCCCCGGCGGGGAGCTGTGGACCGTCTTCAACCGCCACCTGGCCTACCTCCCCGCGCTCGAGCGGCACGTTGGCCCCACCGTCGTGAAAGGCCAAAACCCCAAATTCACGGTGACCTTAAGCACCCGCCCCAGCCTGCGGTGATCACGCTCCGTAAGCAGGCACAGCCACAAGAGAAGGCCCGCCAAAGCTGCGCCGCGCCGTCGGCCGCTCCTATGGGTCTGCGCCTGTGCGTAACGTACGATTCAGACATCAGTAACTATGCGCCGAAGACGAAGGGGACGCCGTGACTGAGATCCGCCAATCCTCACCGAGGCGCGGCACCAACCTGCCCCGGATGGGTGACTTCAACCTGACGGTGATCCTCGAAGCCATCCGTCGCTCATCCGGCGGGCTCAGCAGGGTGGAGCTCGCCCAGATCGTGGGCCTTTCGCCGCAGACCATCTCCAACATTTCCCGCCGCCTGCTGGACCAGAACCTCATTGTTGAGGCAGGCAAGGAAGGCAGCGGTCCCGGTAAACCCCGCACCATCCTCCGCCTCAATCCGGGCGGCATGTTCGCCGTCGGCGTCCACCTGGACCCTGCGGTGGCCACGTTCGTGGTCCTGGACCTCGTGGGCGCGGTGGTACAGCACTCCCGGATCAAGACACCCGGCGGAAACGATCCTTCCGCCGTCATTGCCACCATCGCCGCCGAGATCTCCCAGCTGGTGGAGGATTCCGGCGTGGACAGGGACAGGATCGCCGGCCTTGGCGTGGCGGCTCCCGGGCCCATCGACCTTGATAACGGCACCGTGGTCGACCCGCCGCTCCTCCCGGGCTGGGACAGGGTGGAACTGCGCAACGCGCTGTCGGACGCCACCGGCTACTCCGTGCTTATGGACAAGGACGTCACCAGTGCGGCCGTTGCGGAAACCTGGGCCGGCGGCCCGAGCGGAGCGGGCAGCTTCATCTTTATGTACATGGGCACCGGAATTGGCTGCGGGATCGTCCTTAACGACGAAGTGGTCCGGGGCGCGTCCGGCAACGCGGGGGAGATCGGCCACATCGTGGTGGATCCGGACGGTCCGCCGTGCGACTGTGGCCTGCGCGGGTGTGTAAAGTCTTCCTGCATCCCGCAGGTACTCGTGGCGGAGGCCGAAGCCGCCGGTATCCTTGACGGCTCCCGGTCGGGCAACAGCGGGGCCGAAATCCAGCAGAGCTTCTCCGCGCTGTGCGACCTTGCCGACGAGGGAAATGAACAGGCGCTTGCGATCATCGACAAGTCCGCGGTTCTGGTCGCACGGGCAGCTTCCGTGGTGACCAATACCCTGGACGTGGAGCGGGTGGTGTTCGGCGGGCCGTTCTGGAGCCGCCTTGCAGAACGATACCTCGAGAAAATCCCGGCCCTGCTCGACGCCAACAGCGACACCCGGCTGATCCATCCCATCGAGGTGGTGGGAACCGGTGTGGGGGAGGACGTAGGGGCCATCGGCGCAGCGTCGCTGGTTCTGGAACACACGCTGGCTCCCCGCGCCCAGAGGCTCCTGCTGGAGAGCTGAGGGGTGCCCTGCCCTTGCCTGGGGCCGGGCACGGATCTAGCATTTGCGTATTGCCGCGGCTGGGGGCCCGCTGACAAGGGCCCCGCAGCCATTAGTCGAAATGGAGCACCATGCGTCGCCCGGCCCTGAAGACCATGTCCCTGATCGCTTCCGCACTGGTCGTTTTGACGGCCTGCACGCCCGGTGCTCCCGAGGATGGATCAAAAACGCTCAAGGTGGTCTATCAGAAGACCGACTCCTTCACCGCCCTGGAGACCATGTTCCAGGCAGCTAAACAGGAGTTCGAGGCTGCAAACCAGGGAGTGACAGTTGAACTGCAGCCCATCCAGGGGAACGACGACGACTACGGCACCAAACTGGCCCTCGCCCTGAGGTCTCCGTCCACCGCGCCGGACGTCTTCTACGAAGACACCTTCAAGGTCCGCTCCGACGTCGACGCCGACTACCTCCTGAAGCTGGACAGCCACCTTGAGGGCTGGGAGGACTGGGACAAATTCGACGACGGCGCCAAGGCGGCAGGGCGGGCGGACGACGGCGGGACGTACGCGGTGCCGCTGGGAACCGACACCCGGGCCATCTGGTACAACCGGAAGGTCTTCGAAGCCGCCGGGATCACCCTTCCCTGGCAGCCGCGCAACTGGCAGGACATCCTGGACACTGCCCGGAAGATCAAGGCGAACGATCCCTCGGTGGTCCCGTTCAACATGTATGCCGGCAAGGGCACAGGTGAAGGCACCGTAATGCAGGGATTCTACGAACTGCTCTACGGAACCGGGTCCACGCTGTACGACGAGGAAACAAAGAAGTGGGTAGTGGGTTCCGCCGGTTTCACCGACTCCCTGGCTTTCCTCAAGACCCTCTATGACGAAGGACTCGCCGTCACCCCGGCAGAGGCGCTGGATGCGAACGTGTGGAAGAAGGTGTTCGGGGAATGGTTCCCGAATGCGAAGCTGGGCGCCACCGTGGAAGGCTCCTATGCGCCGTCGTTCTGGCAGGACGGCGGCAGCTACGAATGGCCGGGCTATGAGCAGGACATGGGTGTTGCCCCGTTCCCCACGCAGGACGGCGGCGCCCCCGGAGCGGTGAGCATGTCAGGCGGCTGGACACTGGCGATCGGTGCCGGGACAAAGGAGCCCGACCTGGCCTTCAGCTTCCTCAGCACCGCAATGAACCGCGACAATTCACTGGCCTTCACGCTCGACAGTTCGCAGATCGCCGTCCGCAGTGACGTCGCGGAGGACTCCGGTTACCAGTCCGCGAACCCGTTCGTGAGAGACGTCTCCGAACTCGTCTCGGTGACGCGCTACCGCCCTGCAACATCCGATTACCCTCGAATTTCCGCGGCAGTCCAGGAGGCAACCGAGGCCGTGATTACCGGTGCCCGGTCACCGGAACAGGCAGCGTCGGATTATGATGCTGCGGTGGCGGATATCGTGGGTGGCGACAACACCATCCGGAAGTAAGTGGTGGCGGCCCAAAGCGGGGGACGCGGGCTGCTGCGCTACCTGCCAGTCCTGCCTGCCGTCGTGCTCCTGGCGGTTTTTCTCGCCGGTCCCGTGCTGTGGGCTTTCCACGCGTCCTTCACCAACGCGGGCCTGACAGGCCGCAACGCGCGCAATCCTGACTGGATCGGGCTTGAGAACTACCAGCGGCTCCTTGTGGATTCCGTATTTCCCCTTTCCCTGGGGTTGACCGTGCTGTTCGTCCTTGGCTCCGCGGTCCTGGGGCAGAACCTGCTGGGGCTGGCCCTTGCGGTGCTCATGCGCCGCGCACGCCGGGCCGTGTCTGCCGTGGTTGGAACAACGGTGGTGGCCGCGTGGGTGCTTCCCGAAATTGTCGCTGCCTTTGCCGCCTATGCCTACTTCAGCCGGGACGGCACGCTTAACCAGCTGCTGGGCGGTCTGGGGCTGGACCAGCCCGACTGGCTCTATTCCTGGCCCATGGTGGCGGTAGTGCTGGCCAACATCTGGCGCGGCACAGCCTTTTCCATGCTGGTGTACCGGGCGGCCCTGAATGACATTCCGTCGGAAGTGGCCGAAGCCGCGCAGATGGACGGCGCCGGGGGCTGGCAGCGGCTTGCCTACATCACCCTGCCCATGATCCGGGGGAGCATCGCCACCAACATGATGCTGATCACGCTGCAGACGTTGGCGGTCTTCACCCTGATTTGGGTGATGACTGCAGGCGGCCCGGCCAATGCGAGCAGCACACTGCCCATCATGGCTTACCAGGAGGCCTTTAGGTTCGGTGACATCGGTTACGGCACTGCCGTGGCTACTGTGCTGATCCTCATCGGCGCGGTCTTTGGCGCCGTCTACATCCGGCTGCTTCGGGAGTCGAAGCGATGACCGCGCCCGCCAAAGCCTCAAGGGTTGTTCCTCCCGGCGAAGCCGCCGGCCGGACCCGTGGTCCGTACCGCAGCAGTACTCCCGCAGATGTGGCCCTGCTGTTGCTTGGTGCGTGTTTCATGCTGCCGCTGCTCTGGCTGGTCCTGGCCTCACTGGACGCCGACGCCAGCCACGAAACTCGGGTGCCAACCCAGGCCGGCCTGGAGAACTTTGCCGCCATCATGACACCCGCGCTGCTGCTCCAGCCGCTGTGGAACAGCCTGGTGCTCTCCACCGGCACCGGCGCCGTCACCCTTGTGGCAGCCGTGCTGGCCGCCTATCCGCTCTCCCGCTACAGGTCCAGGTTCAACACTCCGTTTATGTACACCGTCCTGTTCGGCACCTGCCTGCCCATCACGGCCATCATGGTGCCGGTTTATGGACTGTTCGTTCAGCTGGAACTGCTGGACTCGATGCCGGCCACCATCCTTTTTATGGCGGCCACAGCCCTGCCCATGGCCATCTGGATGACCAGGAACTTTATGGATGCGGTGCCGGCATCCCTGGAGGAAGCGGCGTGGGTGGACGGCGCGTCGAGGATGACCGCACTGCGCACCATCGTCCTGCCGCTCATGCGGCAGGGCCTGGGCGTGGTGTTCATCTTTGTGTTCATCCAAGCCTGGGGGAACTTCTTTGTCCCCTTCGTGTTGCTCCTGTCCGAGGCGAACCAGCCCGCCGCCGTGTCCATCTTCAGCTTCTTCGGACAGCACGGAGCAGTCGCTTACGGCCAGCTGGCCGCGTTCTCCATCCTGTACTCATTGCCGGTCCTGGCCCTGTACGTCATTGTTGCCAAGGGTGCCGGCAGCCCGTTCGCCCTCTCCGGAGCGGTGCGGGGCTGAGCACGCGCCACAGCACAGGCCCGGCGCCTTCCTAGTCGATATCTTCGAGGACCACCCCAAAGGGGAGGCTGTCGTCGAGGTGGGCCTGGTGGCCGGTAGAGCCGGGGTTGTAAACAACCCGGACCCCGTGCAGCTTGTCCGCCGCTGACTGCTGCAGGACAGGCTTGACAGTGCTGATGAACATCTCGCTTTTGTCGGCGAGATACTCCTTGTAACTGGCTGGAAGCTCGCTCATGTCAAAAGGATAGACCCGGGGAGGCACGGTGGGGAGGGGTCCCCATTGCCGGAACCGGCGGGCCGGTCTTGGATAGGATTGCGGCGGAGGGCAGGCAGCGGGCCGCCAGCCGCCAGTACAGCCATCAGGGGGAATACCAGTGCTTCAAACCAGCGAGTCGGCAAGGATTGAACCGGCGGAGCTGGCAAGGGCGCAGCAGGTTGCCGCCGGCATCTCCCGGAGCTTTGACGCCAAAATGGTGGGACAGTCCCGGCTGAGGGAATCATTGCTGGTGGGGCTGCTGACTGGCGGGCACATCCTCCTTGAGAGCGTTCCCGGCCTGGCCAAGACCACCGCTGCACAGACCGTGGCCGAAGCCGTCAGTGCGGAATTCCGGCGGATCCAGTGCACGCCCGACCTCCTGCCGAGCGACATCGTCGGCACCCAGATCTACGACGCCGCAAAGGGCACCTTCGTGACGCAGCTGGGCCCGGTCCACGCCAACATCGTGCTCCTGGACGAGATCAACCGTTCCAGCGCCAAGACCCAGAGCGCCATGCTGGAGGCCATGCAGGAGCGCCAGACGTCCATTGGCGGCCAGGAGTACCGCCTGCCTTCCCCGTTCCTGGTCCTGGCCACCCAGAACCCCATCGAGCAGGAGGGAACGTACCAGCTCCCGGAAGCCCAGATGGACCGCTTTATGCTCAAGGACGTCCTCGATTACCCCTCGCCTGCAGAGGAGGCTGAGATCATCCGCAGGATCGACGCCGGGATCTTCACCCAGGAGCAGAAACCGGCCGCAGCGGCGTCGCTGGACGCGGTGGTCCAGGCCCAGGGCGTGGTGAAGCGGATCTACATTGACCCGGCCATCGTCGATTACATCGTGGGCCTGGTCTACGTGACCCGGAACGCCGGGCAGTACATAGATCCGCGCCTTGCCGGCTTCATCGATTTCGGTGCCAGCCCGCGCGCCAGCATCGCGTTCAGCCAGGCTGCCCGCGCGGTGGCCCTCCTGCAAGGCCGGGACCACGTTATCCCCGAGGACGTGAAGTCCCTGGCCCACCGCGTACTGCGGCACCGGATCATCCTGAACTTTGCAGCGGTGGCCGGGCAGGTGCCGGTGGAAACGGTGATCGACGCCGTCGTCGCGGCAGTCCAGACACCCTGAGGCAGGGATGACCACGCTCCTTCAGCGGGTGAAGTCCACGATGGCCATCTTCGCGCACCGCAAGGCCCGCGGGATGCTCGACGGGGAGTACGGTTCAGTGTTCCGCGGACGAAGCCTGGACTTTGATGACCTCCGCGCCTACGTCCCCGGTGACGAGGTGCGCGACATCGACTGGAAAGCCACGGCCCGGCACGGCTCGCCGCTGATCAAAAGGTACGTCGCCGTCCGCCGGCAGACAGTCCTCCTCATCACCGACACCGGACGCAACATGGCAGCCGTGGCCCGGGGCGGCGAAACGAAGAAGGACATCGCCGTGATGGCGCTGGGGGTCCTGGGCTACCTCGCCCACCGCCACGGCGACGTGGTGGGCCTGGTCAGCGGCGACTCGAGCGGGACCAGGACCCTTCCGGCGAAGGGCGGGGAGGCGCACCTTGAGCGGCTCTTACGCCACGTCCATTCCCATGCGTCCGAGGACGCGGCCGGCAGCAGTATTGG
Source organism: Arthrobacter sp. (assembly GCA_046717065.1). Lineage (GTDB taxonomy): Bacteria > Actinomycetota > Actinomycetes > Actinomycetales > Micrococcaceae > Arthrobacter. The sequence goes on from JBKJVX010000052.1 coordinate 18,329, forward strand.
GGAGCAGCTGGAGCACGTGGCCCGAACCGTCAAAGGGAGGCACCTGCTGTTTGTGGTGGCAGACGAGATAGCGGCGAACCCGGAGCTGAACCGGCTGCTCCGCCGGCTTCGGGTACAGCACGAAATCCTGTGGCTCACCATCCGCGACGCCGATTTGGCCTCGGCCGCGGAGTGGTACGGCGTGGATGATTCCTCGCCCCTACTGAGCCACCTGGCGCAGTCGCCGGCCGTGGCGGCAGCTTACATCCAGGCTGCCGAGGAGCGGGATGCCGGCCGGGAGAACATGCTGCGCGAGGCCGGGATTACGGAAGGCTCGGTTGCCGGCACCCACGATGTCATCACCGCACTGTTCGCACTCCTGGAAGGGCACCGCCGTGCAGGTTGATCCCGGTTTCCATGGCCCCCTGCCGTACAGTCCGGTGTGGCTGTGGGCGGGCCTGGGGCTGCTCCTCCTGGTGGCTGCCTGGTACATTTTTGTCTTCACCAGCACCCGGCAGCCGCGCCAGGACACCGCGGATGTCCCGGTTCCGCTGACCGACCTGCGCGCGCTCAAGGCGGCTTACCTGCAGCGGATCAGCGACGTGGAGCATAAGGCGGCAGGCGGAAGCCTCGCTGCCCGCGCGGCCCACCAGGAGATCAGCCTCCTGCTGCGCCGTTTCGTCCGGGATGCCACGGGAGTGGACGCGCCGCGAATGACGCACGCCGACCTCGCTGAACATCCCCTGCCTGCGGCTGCCGCTGCCATCTCGGCCTTGTATCCCGGCGAGTTCGGCCCCGAGCCGCTGCCTGCCGTTGCCGCCTCTGCCGCCACGGCCCGGGAGGCGGTGCGTTCGTGGAGCTGATCTTCTGGGGGCTGATCCCTCCTGCTGCCGTTGCGGCAGGCTTGGCAGGATGGGCGGCCCTGCGCGCTGACAGGAAAGCCAACGCACGACGCCGGCCCGCAGCGCACGCCGAACGGCTCACCAGGCTGCCCGAATACCAGGCAGCGTTGCGGCGCCACCGCCGATGGCTCACCGTGGCGGCAATCGCCTGCGCTTCCCTGCTGGCGTCCACGGTGCTGGCAGCCGCACGCCCAGTGGAGATCAGCACCATCCGGCCGGAGCAGCGCAACCGGGACATCGTCCTGTGCCTGGACGCCTCAGGATCCATGAGCAGCGCGGACGCCGCGGTGGTGGACGTGTTTGCGCGGCTGGCCCAAGACTTCCAAGGCGAACGGATCGGCCTCACCATTTTCGACAGTACCGCTATCCAGGTCTTCCCCCTGACGGACGACTACCAGTACGCCCGGGAACAGCTGACGCTGGCCCGCGACGCCTTCGACGGGAAGCCCGGCACGTCCGGTTTCCTCGACGGGACCTGGAGCGGCCGCGGTTCATCCTTGATCGGGGACGGCCTGGCCTCCTGCCTCAACAGCTTCCCGCACGGCGCGGACAAGGAGACAAGCCAGCCCAGGCGCTCGCGGTCGGTGGTGCTGGCCACGGACAACTTCGTTTCCGGAAAGCCCATCATGCCGTTGAAGGAAGCCGCAGTCCTGGCGAAGGACAGGACGGTGCGCGTGTATGCACTGAACCCCGGGGACCTGGACTACGGCACAGGCGCGGACCAGCCGGGGGCACAGTTGAGGGAAGCTGCCGAGCTCAGCGGCGGAGCGTACTACGCCCTGGACAGCGCCGAGGCTGTGCCGGGCATCGTGGAGGCGGTGCAGCAAACGGAGGCAACTGCCCGCCAGGGTGCTCCCCGGGCGGTGGCCTCGGACCGTCCTGACCTTCCCTTGGCCCTTGCCCTCCTGTCCGGACTGGCCCTCGCCGTCGCGGGTTGGCGGCTCCGGCCATGACGCTGCACCCGATCCTGCCGTGGTGGCTCCTGCTGCCTGTTGTCACGGCCGCGCTGGTGCTCCTGGGCCGGCGGATTCTCCTCCAACGACGACGGGGCGTGCGCAGCGAAGTCCGACGCGCCCTGCTGGTGCTGCTTCTGTTCGCTGCGGCGCTCCGGCCGGGTTTGCCGGGCGGGTCAGCCGCAACAGCCACGGCCGACCTCAATGTGTTCTTCGTGGTGGACACCACCAGCAGTATGGTGGCCGAAGACTACGGAAATTCCGAGCCGCGGCTGAAGGGCGTGCGCCAGGACATTATGGCGATTGCCCAGGAACTGCCCGGCGCCGGCTTTTCCGTCATCACCTTTGACACGAAGGGGCATGTCAGGATGCCCCTGACCACGGACACGTCAGCGTTGGAGACGCTCACCGCCATCCTTCAGCCGCAGGTCACGGCCTATGCGAAGGGCAGCAGCATCACGGCCGCCCGCGAGGTACTCGCAGAGCGGCTGGCCGCTGCCCGGGAAAGCCATCCGGAGCGGCCCCGGCTTGTCTTCTACCTGGGCGACGGCGAGCAGACCGCCGGCAAGGAACCCGAACCGCTGCATTTGGAGGAGAGCCTTGTGGCCGGGGGAGCAGTGCTTGGCTACGGCACTCCCGGCGGCGGAAGGATGAGGGAAAACACCGGGTTGGGATTCGACGCCGATGCCCCCTACCTCCAGGACGGCAGCGGCAGTGCCACCAGGGATGCTTTGTCTGTGATTGATGAAGGCAGGCTTCGCGGGATCGCGGCCCAGCTGGATGTGCCTTATGTGCACCGGGCAGAGGGGGACCCGGTGCCGCCGATGCTCCAGCGGGCGCGCCCGGGTGCCTTGGAACGCACGCTTGAGGATGGCAACCTGGCGGGCCGGACAGAGCTGTACTGGCTGTTCGCGGCCGGCGCCTTTGTGCTCGGTCTGGCCGAAGCTGTCCTGATTATGAGGCAGTTCCGCGAATTGCGGCGCACTGCCGGACCGGGCCCTTCCCGGCGCTCCGCGGACGCAGGGAAGGCAGCCCGATGAAGGTCGGCCAACCCCAAGCCTGTAGCACTGCCCGGATCCGGAGGCGGCGCCTGCTGCTGTGGTCGGTGCTGCCCGTACTCCTGCTGCTGTGCGTGGCCGCCAAGCTGCTCAGCGTGGGCCCCGTCGCAGGGCAGGCGGCCCGCGCTTTCGCAGCGAACGATGCCCACGCCGTCGGAATGGCTGCTGAGGCCCTGCAACTGGCCAACATCCTCGAGCGGCACAAGGCCCCGTTCGCGGCGGGCGACGCCCTGGTGCTTGCCGGCGACATCGGCGCCGCCAGGCTCCGGTTTGCGGAAGCCCTGAACCTCGCGCCGGCCGATTCGGCGGACGCCTGCAAGATCCGGCTGAACCTCGTCCTTGCCGTCGAGAGGCTCGGTGAGGACAAGCTGCGCTCGGAGGACCCGGCGTCGGCCGCTGCCCTGTTCACGGAAGCGCTGGACCTTGCCGTCGCGGCACCCGGCGGCTGCTTCGCCGGCAAGGAGGCTATAGAAACCGGACAGAAACTCAGCGAGGCCGAAGGACGCCTGAAAGGGAAACTCGAGGGAGCCGGCAACGGGCAGGCAGGGACGCCGAAGGAAGCCGGCGAGGTTGAACCGGAAGCCGGGACTCCCAGCAGGAGCCAATTGGAAGAGCTGGCCGAAAGCGGCCGGGAATCCCAGCGCGAACGTAACAGCGGACGGGAACGCGAGGACTACCTTTCGGACACCGGCTACGCTCCCGGCCCCGACCGCCCTTGGTAACGAGTGGCAGTGTCGGTCACGGGAAGGGCCGCCGCGGCGAAGAATGTTCTGCCGGGCGAAGAAACAAGGCGTAAGACTGCGTCTTAATTCGGAGTTGAACTTGAATGCTCTTCCGGCCGCTCCTAGAGTTCTATACAAGTTACCGCGGTAACGTGTCAGCGATCCTCCGTTATGGAGGGTGTGGGTGCCCCCATGTGGGCCTGACATTTGCTCACGGACAACTTCATTCCAGGCGTAACAGTCGCGGCTGCGTCCTTGTGGAGTTCTTCCGTGTTCCCCAAACTCAATTCATTGCCGGCGTCCCGTCACAATTTTGTTGGCGGGCAGCCCTCAATGGCCCAAAGCCAAGGACGCAAATGTCACCACCAAGCCTTATTGACACACATCCAAATCTCTCCGACGCCGCCCCAGTGGCGCTTTCCTACGAGTTGTTCCCGCCCCGGTCGCCGGCAGCCGCGGAGACCCTGTGGACCACCATCCGCGAACTCGAAACCACCGAACCGGACTATGTCTCTGTCACCTATGGTGCCAGCGGCTCCAACCGGGACACCGCCGTCGAACTCATCAACCGGCTCCTGCTCGAAACTACCCTCCGGCCGCTGGCCCACCTGACCTGCGTGGGCAACACGCCGCAGGAACTGGCAGGGATCATCGGCGAACTGCTGGACACCGGCGTTCGAGGGATCCTTGCGCTGCGCGGTGACCTTCCCAAGGACGGCGGGGAACCTGCCGCAGGCTCACTGCGCTACGCCCAGGACCTGATCGAACTCATCCGCCGGGTTGAGCAGCGCCGGTCAGCGCTGCTGTGTGCCGGAAAGATCGCAGTGGGTGTGGCGGCCTATCCCACCAGGCATCCGGAATCACCCAGTGAGGCGCACGATGTCGAGGTGCTGCTCGCCAAGCAGCGCTCCGGCGCCGACTTCGCCATCACGCAAGTGTTCTTCCATACCGAGCAGTACGCGGACCTGCTCACCAGGGCGCGGCGTGCAGGTGTGACCATCCCCATCATTCCGGGTGTCATGCCGCTCACCAGCCTTCGCCGGCTTAAGCGGCTGGGGGAGCTGACCGGAGTAGAGCCCGCTCCCGAACTGCTGGGCCGAATGGCCGCAGCGGATAGCGACCTCGAACGCCTCCGGATCGGCGTCAGCGCCACGGTGGACCTGGCCAACGCTGCCCTGGATGCAGGAGCGCCGGGCATCCACCTGTACACCTTCAACGAGCACCAAAGCGCCTTGGATGTACTGGACAAGCTGGCTCTTCCGCGGCGCTCCCGCCCCGTCAGCCGGCGTGCAGCCATGGCCCGGCCGCAGCTCGCCAGCTGAGCATCCCGCCCCCGGCCGCACGGCGATAGCCCCCGGCCACAAAGCCCAAACTTTCAGACCCCGTCCCTACCTGAGGATTTGCCATGCCTAAAAGCAACACCCCTTTCCCGTCCGCCTCACTCCTCGGCTACCCGCGCATCGGCCGCCGCCGCGAGCTCAAGAAGGCCGTGGAGGCCTACTGGGCCGGCAAGATCGACGCCGCCGCCCTGGACGCCGCCGCCAAGGACATCCAGCTGACCATCGCCAGGCGCCTGCAGGAGCTCGGCCTGACCGAAGCGGCAGCGGTGCCCGGCACCTTCTCCTACTACGACCAGGTCCTGGACACCACGGCCCACCTGGGCGCGGTCCCGGCCCGCTTCGGCAAACTCCTCAATGCAGAGGGACAGCTCGACGTCGACGGGTACTTCACGCTTGCCCGCGGCAACAAGGAACAGCAGCCGCTGGAGATGACCAAGTGGTTCGACACCAACTACCACTACCTGGTGCCGGAGATCGGCCCGGAGACCGAATTCACCCTCGCCTCCACCGCCAAGGTTGACGAGTTCGCCTTCGCCCTGGCCAACGGCATCGAGACCCGCCCCTACATCGTTGGCCCGGTCACCTACCTGCTGCTTTCCAAAGCTTCCGACGACGCCCCGGCCGGCTTCGCGCCGCTGTCCCGCCTCGAGGACATCCTGCCCGTCTACGTGCAGCTGCTTGAGAAGCTCGGCGCCGCCGGCGCCGGCTGGGTCCAGCTCGACGAGCCTGCACTGGTGGTTGACCAGGACACCCCGGCCGCCGAAATCGAAGCAGCCGTTGCCCGCGCCTACGAGGTCCTCACCGCTGCCGCCAACCGCCCGCAGATCCTCGTTTCCACCCCCTACGGTTCGCTTGACGGCCAGCTCGGCACACTCGCTGCCACCAACATCGAGGCACTGCACATCGACGTCTTCAAGGGCGCCGTTCCCTCTGCTGCCGCCCTGGCGGGCCTGGGCAACAAGACCCTTGTTGCCGGCGTCGTTGACGGCCACAACATCTGGCGCAACGACCTTGCCGCGTCCGCTGCAAAGCTGGAGGACCTGAAGGCCGCCGCCGGCAAGCTCGCCGTCTCCACCTCCACCTCCACCCAGCACGTGCCGCACGACGTGGCCGAGGAAGCGCAGCTCTCCGCGCAGCTCCGCAGCTGGCTGGCGTTCTCGGACCAGAAGGCCGTGGAGGTCAAGACCCTCGCGTCCTACCTGGCCGACCCCGCCTCCGCCAAGGCAGCCATCGACGAAGCAACCGCAGTGATCGCTTCCCGGGCCACCGCCGAAGGCGTCCGCCGGGCAGACGTCCGGGCGCGCACCGGGGCCCTCACCGCCGCCGACTTCAGCCGCTCCGAATACTCCGTCCGCGAAGCCGCGCAGGAAGAAGCGCTGGACCTGCCGCCGCTGCCCACCACCACCATCGGCTCCTTCCCGCAGACCTCGGAGATCCGTTCGGCCCGCGCCCGCAACAACAAGGGCGACCTCACGGACGAGCAGTACGGGAAGCTCATGAAGGATGAGATCAAGCGCGTTGTGGCCCTGCAGGAAGAACTCGGCTACGACGTCCTGGTCCACGGCGAGCCCGAGCGCAACGACATGGTGCAGTACTTCGCCGAGAACCTCGAAGGTTTCGACGTCACAGTCCACGGCTGGGTCCAGTCCTACGGCTCACGCTGCACACGCCCGTCCATCCTCTGGGGCGACGTCACGCGCAGCGCCCCCATCACGGTGGAGTGGGCCAAGTACGCACAGTCCCTCACCAGTAAGCCGATGAAGGGCATGCTCACCGGTCCGGTCACCATTCTGGCGTGGTCCTTCGTCCGCGACGACCAGCCGCTGGGCGAGACGGCCAACCAGGTTGGCCTCGCGCTACGCGACGAGATCGCCGATCTGGAAGCCGCCGGCATCAAGGTCATCCAGGTGGACGATCCCGCACTGCGCGAACTCCTCCCGCTGCGGAAGGCCGACCACGCCGACTACCTGCAGTGGGCCGTGGATTCCTTCCGCCTGGCGACCGCCGGTGCTGCGGACGCCACCCAAATCCATACCCACCTCTGCTACTCGGAGTTCGGCGTGATCATCGACGCCATCGACGGCCTGGACGCGGACGTTACCTCCATCGAGGCCGCACGGTCCCGCATGGAGGTTGTCCACGACCTCGAATCCCACGGCTTCGGCCGCGGCGTTGGCCCGGGCGTATACGACATCCACTCGCCGCGCGTTCCCGGCACCGAGGAAGTCACCGAGCTGCTCAGCACCGCCGTCAAGCACGTGCCGTCCCGCCAGCTCTGGGTCAACCCGGACTGCGGCCTGAAGACCCGCGGCTACACCGAAACCGAGGAATCCCTGCGGAACCTGGTGGAGGCCACCAAGACGGTCCGCGCCGAACTGCTCCAAGCAGCTAAGCAGTAGCGGCCAAGTAAAGCAGGCAAACGAGCGGCCGGCCACCTCCAAAAGGTAGCCGGCCGCCGTCGTTAATCTACGTCAGGACCAGACGATCTCGTCGTCCACTACGCCGTCCTCATCGGCCGACGCCACCAGGACCTCATCGGTGAAATGCTCGCCCAGGGTGAAGTCCAGAACGAAGTAGCGCTCGGGCTGGCCGGGGTAGATGCGGACGTGGCCAAGCTTCAGTGCCTTGAGGAACACTTCGTTGGTGAGCTGGCTGCGCTCGGTTACCCCGAATACCTTCTGCAAGTGCTCATCCTTGAGTGCGTTGCAGTGGAAATGGAGGTACTCCTGGGGGCTGGTGCCTTCCTGGTCCAGCTCCTCGGCGATCATGTCCCGCACCTCGTCAACAAGCTCGGGCAGGAAGCGCAAGCGGTAATCGACCTTGCGCAGGGCGGCCTCGTCGAAGTGGTCATGGGCGGTGACATTCAGGTCGATTTCCAGCGGATGGCCACGCAGTTCATGTTTGGCGGCGATGAAGTGATCCCTGCCGTGATTGAGCTCGATCTCTCCAAAGTGCTGGCTCGCTACCTTGTTCATAGTTTCAACATAGACCCGAACTGCGGTGCATTCCAGCGTTCAGGCCTAATTCACTGCCGTGCGCATCCCGGCCAGGGTCTCAGCCAGCAAATCAACAAACAGCTGCACCCGGGCGGTTTTCCTGTCATTGATCAGCAGCGCGAAGACGTTGCGGGCCAGCCGGATTTCTGGAACGTCAAGCACCACCACGCCTTCAGGCCGATGGCGCAGTGCGAGCTCCGGCACAAGCGCCGCCCCCAGCCCTGCAGCAGCCATTTCGAGGCTTGCATGGAAGTCGTCACTGTGGGCCACCACGCGGGGATGCAGGTTGCAGCCGGCGAAAAGGCGTTCAATGACCATCGCATCGCTGGTGCCCGGGTGGTGCATGATCCAAGGCATTTCGGAGAGGTGGTCGGCTGCAACCTTCGCGTCAGTCCGGAAACCCCAGCCGGCGGGGAGCACCACACGGAAATTGTCGTCGCCGATCCACTGCCGGTTGATGGTGTTTGGCCACGCGAACCCGGTCTGGCCCACCTGGAACACCACGGCCAGGTCCAGGTCACCGCCGGTGCGCAGCCCCTGGATGGTCTGGCCAGGTTCCGCCACGGAGACTTTCAGGTCAATGCCCAGGTTCTTCCATGCCGGGTTCTTCAGAATCCTCGGCAGGACGTAGGTTGCCAGGCTGGGAAAGATGCCAAGCCGTAGTTCCTGGTTGGCTGTGTCCTGGGTCTTGGAGGCTGCGGCCATCAGTGCCTCCATGTCCGTGAGCACCTTGGCGGCGTGGCGGGTCATCACGACGGCAGCTTCCGTGGGCACCACGCTGCGCGCGGAGCGCTGGAAGAGGACCACGCCGGTATCCCGTTCCAGCGCAGACATCTGCTGGGAGACAGCCGAGGCCGTGTAGCCCAGGGTTGTTGCGGCGGCGGCGAACGAGCCGAGCCGCGTGACCTCCAAAAGGGTCTTCAGGTGTACCGGATTTACCACCTGCCCACAGTACTCCGCCGCCCAGCGCTGAAGAAGCTGGCAGGCACGGCACCCATCCGCGGCCGCACCGGCGTCGAATTGCCCTCTGTATACCCACACTTGGCAAATGTTCAGCAGAGGAGCATAGGTTGTCACCTGACCCAGCAGTATCCGGAGGCCGACGACGGCGCGTGGCTGTCATCGGCAGCGGCGTGGCCGGTTTGACCGCCGCCTACGTCCTCAACCGGGAGGACGACGTCACCCTTTTTGAGGCGGACCCGCGGCTGGGCGGGCACGCCCACACGCACGATCTTCCGCAACCGGACGGGTCCGTTGTCGGCGTCGACACCGGCTTCATCGTCCACAACGAGCGGACCTACCCCACCCTGCTGCGGCTGTTCGCTGAGCTGGGGGTTGAGACGCAGGACTCCGAGATGAGCATGTCCGTCCGGTGTGACGGCTGCGGGCTGGAGTACGCCGGAGCCCGCGACGGCGGCCGGGGAATCATTGCCAGGCCCTCCAGCCTGGTGCGGGGACGGTACCTGCTGATGCTGCTGGAGGTGACGCGCTTTTACCGGAAGGCGCGGGCGCTCCTGAAGACCGAGCCCATCCCGGCCGCCAGTCCGCATGCCGCCCATTCGGAGCTGACCCTCGGTGAGTTCCTGGAACGGGAAGACTTCAGCCCATACTTTATTTCCCACTTCATGACTCCGGTGGTCAGCGCGGTCTGGTCCTGCGACCCCACCACCGCGCTGGCTTACCCGGCCCGCTACCTCTTCACCTTCCTGGACCACCACGGGATGCTGGGCGTGAAGGGTTCGCCGCAGTGGCGCACCGTCACCGGCGGTTCAGCCCGGTACGTGGAGAAGCTTGCGGCCACACTGACGGACGTCCGGCTCAGCACTCCTGTTACTGCCATCCGGCGCCTGCCGGAAGGTGTGGAGCTCGCAACGGAGCACGGGCTGGAAGACTTCGACGCCGTCGTGATTGCCACCCACCCTGCCCAGGCACTCGGGTTCCTCGCTGATGCGACGCCGGCGGAGAAGGAAGTGCTGGGCGGGATGCCCTACTCGGTGAACCACACAGTGTTCCACCGGGACACTGCTGTCCTGCCTGCCGCCGACAACGCGAAGGCGTCCTGGAACTACCGCCTGCCGTCCTGCGGCGCCCGGCCGGACAAGGTCCTGGTCACCTACGACCTCACCCGCCTGCAGCGGCTGGACCCGGTTGATGGCCGTCCGTACCTGGTGAGCCTGGGGGAGTCGGAGCTGATTGCCGGTGACGCGGTGCTTGAGCGCATGGTGTACGAGCACCCGCAGTACACGCCGGAATCGCTGCAGGCGCAGCAGGCAATTGCAGCACTCAGCGACCACAGGATTGCCTACGCCGGTGCGTATTTGGGCTGGGGCTTCCATGAGGACGGTGCACTTGCCGGTGTCCGCGCGGCGGAAGCGCTGGGCCGCTCCTGGGATCCCGTCCTGCCGGCTGAAGACCCAGGGGTGCCTGATGACGGCGAACGGGAGCTTGCTCCCGTGGCGGAACCCGCATGACCACCGGGGCAGCTATCTACCGCACCTCCATTTCGCACGTGCGGCGCACCCCGTTGAAGAACGCGTTTACGTACCGCAGCTATAGCTGGTTCGTTGATGTGGACAAGCTTCCGCGGCTTCCGCTCCTGCTGCGGCCACTGGCCGTGTTCCGCGCCGGGGACCACCTGGGCGATCCGGACGGCACCATCCGCAGCAACGTGGAACGGTACCTGCGCACGCAGGGGATAGAGCCCGACGGCGGCTCCATCCACATGCTGGCCAGCGCCAGGGTTTTTGGCTACGTCTTCAATCCGCTGTCGCTGTTCTGGTGCTACCGGTCCACCGGGGAGCTTGAGTGCGTGGTGGCAGAAGTCCACAACACGTATGGGGAGCGCCACTGCTACCTTCTCCGAACGGATCCCGATGGGCGGGCTGCCGTCCCCAAGGCCTTCCATGTTTCCCCCTTCAACAACCTGGACGGGCAGTACCGCATGAAACTGCCCGCGCCGGAGGAGCGCCTCGGGGTTTCCATCGTGCTGGACCGTGAAGGCCACAGCCCGTTCCTGGCCAGCATGGACGGCACGCGCCGGCCGGCCACGGTTCCGAACATCCTCGCAGCGGCCCTTGCGGTTCCGGCCGCGCCGTTGCTGGTATCCGCGCTCATCCGGGTGCAGGGCATCAAACTCTGGGCCAGGCGCCTGCCTGTCGTCGCCCGGCCACACCACCCCTCACAGGAGGCAGTTCAATGACACTGATTGACGACAACGAAACAACTGCAGCTCCTGTCATGGACAAAGCCAGGGACAACGCTGGACTTTCGGACGTGGCCGCGGCGCACTATGCCGGAGCCTGGACTGCCACCGGAGTTCCGGCGTCGCCGGCCACCATCGATCCCGACGTGTGGCCGGAAGTTGCGCAGCCGCCGTCGGGTGCCAAAGCGGCAGTGGCAGGCAAGGCCGCAGGCCTTCTCTTCAGAGGGGCCGTGAAGCGGCTGCCCCTGCGTGTTGAGTACCCGGACGGCACGGTCCTGGGTACCGGCGGCGCCGGCGGCCCGGTGATGGTGATGGTCCGGCCGGAGGCGTTCGAGGCCAGGATCGGCGACAACGGGCTGATCGGGCTGGGCGAGTCGTTCATGGCCGGGGATTGGGAGGCCAGCGACCTGGCGGGTGTCCTGGAAGTCTTTGCCGCCTCGGTGGATACACTGATTCCCGTGCCGCTCCAGAAGCTGCGTGCCCTGTACCTGCCCCGCACGCCGCGGCAAGAACGCAACGCCGAGCAGAACACGCGCAGCAACATCTCGCGGCACTACGATCTGTCCAACGAGCTGTTCTCCACCTTCCTCGACTCCACGATGAGCTATTCGTCGGCACTGTTTCCGCTTGAAGCCGGGCCGCTGTCTGCTGTTGGCTGGGAGGTTCTGGCGGAAGCGCAGCAGGCGAAGATTGAAAGGCTGCTGGACAAGGCAGGCGTCGGCGCCGGGACCAGGCTCCTGGAAATCGGTACGGGCTGGGGCGAGCTGGCACTCCGGGCTGCGGCCCGCGGCGCCATCGTCTACAGCGTCACCCTCTCCAGTGAGCAGCAGGCGCTCGCGCAGGAGCGGATCGCGGCCGCCGGTTATGCAGACCAGGTGACCGTGGCGCTGCAGGACTACCGGGCCGTGGAGGGCGAGTACGACGCCGTCGTCTCCGTTGAGATGATCGAAGCTGTGGGCTACGAGTACTGGCCCATCTACTTCCAGACCATCGACCGGGTGCTGGCGCCGGGCGGGAAAGTGGCCATCCAGGCGATCACCATGCCGCACGGGCGCATGCTCGCCACCCGGAACGCCTACACCTGGGTCCACAAATACATCTTCCCGGGCGGGTTCCTGCCATCCGTCCGCGCCATCGAAGGAGTGACCCAGCAGCACACGACGTTGCGCGTGCGGGAACGGATGGGCATGGGGGACCATTACGCCGCCACCCTGCGGCTCTGGGAGGAGCGTTTCCTGGAGCGCTCGCGCGAGGTGGGCGAGCAGGGGTTCGACGCGGTGTTCCAGCGGATGTGGCTGTTCTACCTGTGCTACTCCCGGGCAGGGTTCCAGTCGGGCTACCTGGATGTGCAGCAGATCGTGCTGGACCGCCGGGAGGTCCAGCTCTAGCAGCCGCAGTTGCCGGCGCCGTGACGGAGGTGCCGGCAGCCGCCGTCGTGCGGGTCAGTGGGATTAGTCACCACAAGGGGTTCCGAAGGTCACTTCGGGGCCCCTTCCGGCTGTCCCGGGCGGCGCGGAACCTGCCCCTGGACTTGCGGGCGACACGCCGTCTTTTCCTCGACACGCTGGGCGTTAAATGTGGCTAAGTAGTCCACAGGATGTGGATTGCGTCCGCAAAAACAGCGGAATCCCGGACATTTTGAAGGCCCCTCCCTGTGGATTAAAGGTGCATTAAATGACATACTTGTAATACATCATCTTGGGGTTCCAAAGAGGCGTCTGCACTAGATGTAGTATCTAGGTACAGCTTGGGCGGGAACACCGGACGAGCAAGTTTTCAGTAAAGGGGACAGGAACCATGACCGTAACGGTTTACACAAAGCCTGCTTGTGTTCAGTGCAACGCCACCTACCGGGCGCTCGACAAAAAGGGCATTACCTACCAGAGCGTTGACATCTCCCAGGACGCCGAGGCCCTCGAGCGCCTGAAGGCACTGGGCTACATGCAGGCTCCTGTTGTGGTCACCGACCAGGACCACTGGTCAGGCTTCCGCCCGGACAAGATCGAGGAACTGGCGCTTTCCGCAGTTTCCTCCGTGGCCTAGGGGTCACACTTTTTCTGCCGGCAACCAACAACAGCTGAGGTGACTCCCACGGCAGCACCAGCAGCCCAGGACTTCGACACAGCACAGGAATCCCGCACTTCCCAGGATGTTCACGCGGCTCAGCGCGTGGGGGATCCCGGGGCGGTTCCGCCGGTTGTCACCAGCAGCCAGCTCATCTTTTTTTCCTCGGCATCCGAGAACACCACCCGCTTTGTCTCGAAGCTCGGCCGCGAGGTGGCCCGGATTCCGCTGTTCGCCAGGGACGCACCCCTCCTCGCCACCCGGCCGTTCGTGCTGGTGGTGCCCACCTACGGCGGCACCGGGGGAGAAGGTTCTGTCCCGAAGCAAGTCATCCGGTTCCTGAACATTCCGCAGAACAGGCAGCTGCTCCGTGGGGTTATCGGCGCAGGCAACACAAACTTCGGGGACAACTACTGCCTGGCGGGGGACATCATCGCCGCCAAGTGCGGAGTGCCGCACCTCTACCGCTTCGAATTAATGGGCACGCCAGAAGACGTGGCCCGCGTAAACAATGGATTGGACACGTTTTGGACACGACTGTCGCAGACACAGAAGTAACCAGGGCCCAGAAGCCCGAGATGCCTGCCGCGTATAAGGGCCTGGGTTATCACGAGCTGAACGCGATGCTGAACCTGTACGGCCCCAGCGGCGAGATCCAGTTCGAAGCGGACCGCGAGGCCGCGCACCAGTACTTCCTGCAGCACGTGAACAACAACACCGTGTTCTTCCATGACCTGGAAGAGAAGCTCGAATACCTGGTCAAGAACGACTACTACGAGCGCGAGACGCTTGACCAGTACACGATGAACTTCATCCGTGACCTGTTCAACCGCGCCTACAAAAAGAAGTTCCGCTTCGAGACCTTCCTGGGCGCGTTCAAGTTCTACACGTCCTACACGCTGAAGACGTTCGACGGCAAGCGCTTCCTGGAGCGCTACGAGGACCGCGTGTGCATGGTTGCCCTGCACCTGGCCCGCGGCAACGAGCAGCTTGCCCTGCAGATGGTGGACGAGATCATCGAGGGCCGCTTCCAGCCGGCTACGCCTACGTTCCTGAACGCCGGCAAGAAGCAGCGCGGCGAGCTGGTTTCCTGCTTCCTGCTCCGCATCGAAGACAACATGGAGTCGATCGGCCGGTCCATCAACTCCGCCCTGCAGCTGTCCAAGCGCGGCGGCGGCGTGGCCTTTGCGCTGACCAACATCCGCGAAGTGGGCGCGCCCATCAAGCAGATCGAGAACCAGTCCTCCGGCGTTATCCCCGTGATGAAGCTCCTCGAAGACAGCTTCTCCTACGCCAACCAGCTCGGTGCCCGCCAGGGTGCCGGTGCCGTTTACCTGCACGCGCACCACCCGGACATCTACCGGTTCCTGGACACCAAGCGCGAGAACGCGGACGAGAAGATCCGCATCAAGACCCTCTCGCTGGGTGTTGTCATCCCGGACATCACCTTTGAGCTGGCCAAGCGCGACGAAGACATGTACCTGTTCTCCCCGTACGACGTCGAGCGCGTTTATGGCATGCCGTTCTCCGACGTCTCGGTCACCGAGAAGTACTACGAGATGGTGGACGATTCCCGGATCAAGAAGACCAAGATCAAGGCACGGGAGTTCTTCCAGACCCTCGCCGAGATCCAGTTCGAATCCGGCTACCCGTACATCATGTTCGAGGACACCGTGAACCGGGCCAACCCGATTGACGGCAAGATCATCATGTCCAACCTGTGCTCGGAAATCCTCCAGGTTTCCCAGCCCACCACGTACAACGATGACCTGTCCTACGCGGACACCGGCAAGGACATCTCCTGCAACCTCGGCTCGCTGAACATCGCTAAGACCATGGACTCGCCGGACTTCGGCCTGACCATCGAGACGGCCATCCGCTCACTCTCGGCCGTGTCTGACATGTCCAACATCACCTCGGTGCCGTCCATCGCCAAGGGCAACGACCAGAGCCACGCCATCGGCCTGGGCCAGATGAACCTGCACGGCTACCTTGCCCGTGAGCGGGTGCACTACGGGTCCGAAGAGGGCCTGGACTTCACCAACATCTACTTCTACTCGGTGGTGTACCACGCGGTCCGCGCCTCCAACCGGCTGGCCATCCAGACCGGCCAGACGTTCGGCGGCTTCGAGAAGTCCAAGTACGCCTCCGGTGAGTTCTTCGACAAGTACACGGAGCAGGAATGGCTGCCGCAGACCGAAAAGGTCCGGGAGCTGTTCAAGAACGTGCACATCCCCACGCAGGCTGACTGGCTGGCGCTGAAGGCTTCCGTTATGGAGCACGGCATCTACAACCAGAACCTGCAGGCTGTTCCGCCCACGGGCTCGATCTCCTACATCAACAACTCCACCTCCTCGATCCACCCGGTGGCGTCCAAGATCGAGATCCGCAAGGAAGGCAAGCTCGGCCGCGTCTACTACCCGGCGCCATACCTCACGAACGACAACCTGGAGTACTACCAGGATGCGTACGAGATCGGCTACGAGAAGGTCATCGACACCTACGCCGCTGCCACCCAGCACGTGGA
>JBKJVX010000053.1:0-11405 GCA_046717065.1 Arthrobacter sp.
GCTCAGTCCTGACGGACGTGAGCCGCCACGCTCCGGCAGGCCCGATGCCACTCCCGGGGCGGAAAATCCGCGCGGCTTGCGTCGTTGCGTCACCGTCCTGCTTCTCGCCCAGCTTGTGGCATTACTAGACTTGTACAAGTCGAAAGAGGTTTATAGATGTTTGAGTCCGTACAGGGCCTGCTTGATGAGCATGATGCTATCCAGGCGCAGTTGGGAGATCCTGCTGTTTATGCTGATCAGCGGCTTGCCCGGAAACTCGGGCGGCGTTCGGCTCAGCTCAACGGCATTGTCGAGGCGTATCACAAGTGGGAAGCCATCCGTGATGACCTTGCTGCTGCCCAGGAGATGGCTTCGGAGGATCCTGAGTTTGCGGCTGAGGTGCCTGAGCTGGAGGCTTCGCTGGAGGTTGCTGCTGCGAAGCTGCGCCGGCTGCTCATTCCCCGCGACCCTGACGATGCCCGCAACGTGATCCTTGAAGTCAAGGGCGGTGAAGGTGGCGACGAGGCTGCACTCTTTGCCGGTGACCTGCTGCGGATGTACACCCGGTACGCTGAATCGCGCGGCTGGAAGACTGAAATCATTTCCGCCACGGAATCCGACCTTGGCGGCTACAAGGACGTCCAGGTCGCGGTGAAGGGCAGCTCGAATGACCCCGCCGAGGGCGTTTACGCCAGGTTGAAGTTTGAAGGCGGCGTGCACCGCGTGCAGCGCGTTCCCGTGACCGAGTCGCAGGGCCGCATCCACACGTCTGCTGCCGGCGTGCTCGTCCTGCCCGAAGTGGATGAGCCTGAAGAGCTTGAGATCAACCAGAACGACCTCAAGATCGACGTTTACCGTTCGTCCGGTCCCGGTGGCCAGTCCGTGAATACCACTGACTCTGCCGTGCGCATCACCCACCTTCCCACCGGCATCGTGGTGGCCATGCAGAACGAAAAATCCCAGCTGCAGAACCGTGAAGCGGGCATGCGGGTGCTCCGGGCACGCATCCTCGCGCACCAGCAGGAGCAGATCGACGCCGAAAACTCCGCCCAGCGGAAGTCGCAGATCCGCACCATGGACCGTTCGGAGCGCATCCGCACCTACAACTACCCCGAAAACCGGATCGCGGACCACCGCACCGGCTACAAGGCATACAACCTGGACCAGGTAATGAACGGTGACCTTGAGCCGGTTATCCAGTCCGCAATCGAGATGGACGAACAGGCCCGCCTGGACGCCATCGGCGACTAGCCGTTCCGCCGTATGACACTCGGGCCAGGCAAGTCGCTCGCGGATGCCGTCAGCGCGGCAACGGACATCCTGCGTGATGCCGGCGTACCCAGCCCGCGGGTGGACGCCGAACTGCTCGCCGACCATCTGCTGAACGTTGGGCTGGGCCGCCTGCGGGCCATGATGCTGGGGGACGCTCCTGCCCCGGCGGGCTATGAGGCCCTGGTCGCGGAGCGGGCCAGCCGGATTCCGCTGCAGCACATCACCGGAGTGGCGCATTTCCGGTACCTGCAGCTGGCCGTGGGCCCCGGCGTTTTCGTGCCCCGCCCCGAGACCGAATCCGTGGCGCAGCTGGTGATCGACCACGTCAAGGACATGCCAAACCCGCAGATCGTCGACCTCGGGACCGGTTCTGGTGCCATCGCGGGCTCCATCGCCCACGAAGTGCCAGTCGCCGAGGTGCACGCCGTCGAGTTCAGCCCGTTCGCGCACGCCTGGGCGGCAAAAAACCTGGCCCCGTTGGGCGTCCATCTCGTCCTCGGGGACCTGCGCGACGCCCTGCCGGAACTCAACGGGACCTTCGACGTGGTGGTTTCCAACCCGCCGTACATCCCGGCCGAGGCCGTTCCCAACGAGCCGGAAGTTGCCCTGCATGATCCCCCCGAGGCGCTGTACGGCGGGGGAGCGGACGGCATGGAACTTCCGACGGCGGCAGCGGCCTCTGCCGCCCGCCTGCTGCGGCCCGGCGGCTACTTCGTGATGGAACATGCAGAAGTCCAGGCAGGCTGGATCTCGGCCATGCTGGCCAGGACCGGGAATTGGACCACTATCAGGACGCATCTGGACCTCAACGGCAAGGAGCGCGCCACCAGCGCCCTGCTCGCGGATCCTGACCCAGGGAATGAAAGAATAAGCGAGTGACCACAACCTATAACTGCACCAGCGACGACGAGCGCGCCCAGGGGCTTGAACACGCGCAACGGGCCATCAGCGAAAAGAAGTGCGTGGTTTTCCCAACGGATACCGTTTACGGCATTGCCGCAGACGCCTTCTCGCCGCAGGCCGTCACCATGCTCCTGGTGTCAAAGGGACGCAGCCGCACCATGCCGCCGCCCGTGCTGATTCCACGCGTCAACGCCCTCGACGGGCTCGCCACCGACGTGTCTGCGGACGCACGAAAGCTTGCCGAGGCTTTCTGGCCGGGCGGCCTGACCCTCATCCTGCACGCCCAGCCGTCCCTGGACTGGGACCTAGGGGAGACCAAGGGCACTGTGGCGCTGCGGATGCCCGATGACGAAATCGCCCAGGAACTGCTCACACTCACCGGGCCGCTGGCTGTTTCATCCGCCAACCGCACCGGCCATGCTCCTGGACAGACAGCAGCCGCCGCCCGCGAGCAGCTGGCGGACTCCGTGGAGGTCTACCTGGAAGGCGGCTTCCGGCCGGTCGAAGGTGAGGCAGCAGTACCTTCCACCATTGTTGACGCCACCGGACCCCGCCTGCGCGTTGTCCGTAACGGCGCAGTGAGCCTCGACCAGCTCCGCGAACATGTGCCGGGTGTCCTGGGACTCGGCGAAATTCCCATGGCGGAAGAGGAACCGGTGGAAGCAGCGCCGGTGGCAGATGCACCGGTTGAAGCAGCTCCCGCGGCAGAGACACCCTCGGGTTCATCGGTGGTAGAGCCCGAAACCCCGGGAGCAGCTGAAGTCCCCGCCGCCCCGGCACCAGACCGGGACTCCCGGCCTTGATGACGCTGGACCGCCAGCGGATTCCCGCCCTGGAGGTTGACGCCACGCCGCTGCGGGTTCCTGAACTCGTAGAGGAACTCAACCGATTTGTTCAGGAGGGGTCAACGCGGACGATCCTGGGCCACAACCTGCACAGCGTCACGCTGACCCTCTCGGATGAGGGCTTCAGCAAGCTATACCAGCGGAGCGATGTGGTCTTGCTGGATGGTGCCCCCGTGCTCTGGTTGTGGGGGAGGACCGGCAAGGCCGAAGGCCCGGTGATGGACTACCGGCTGGGCTCCACTGACTGGCTGCCCGCCCTGGACCAGGTGCGGGGACTCGAGCGGATTGCCGTGCTGGGTGCCGGGGCCGAGGCGAACGCCGGAGCTGTCCGGAAACTCCAAGCCATCGTTCCTGGTGCCCGTGTCTCAGGCTTCCCCGGCGAGGGCTGGAATGGGGAGCTCGAAGACAAGGCTGTGGCATGGCTTCACCTGCAGCAGCCGCAGCTGGTTCTCCTTGGGCTGGGCATGCCGCTGCAGGAAAAGGTCCTGGAGCGGCGCCTTGGCGACATGCCGCCGGCCATCTACTGCGCGGTGGGGGGAGCTATCGAACAGTTGGCCGGCTTCCAGAAGCTCGCACCGCGTTGGCTTGGCCGAATGGGACTTGAGTGGGCCTGGCGACTGCTGCTCCATCCACGCCGCGTTGCCTACCGGGTGCTCGGCGAGCCCTGGGTCCTGCTGTGGCTCCTGGCAAGCCGCCGGTTGAAGCGGCAGATGCTCAAGCGCCAGAAGTAGAAGCGCCGAAGCTGGTAGTGCCGGAACAGCGGGCTGCAGCCTAGAACTTCTGGTCCTCCAGTGGCGCGAAGCCTTTGCCGCGGAGGCCGGTGGTAAAGGACCTGGCCCAGCCCAGGAACCCAGGAAGGTCCCGACGCTGGGCGAAATAGCCCAGGTAGCCGCCGACGTCGGCCACAAAGGACCGGACGCGGAAATAGCGGCGGATCAGATAACCGCGGTTCCGGTAGTAGTAGTACCGCTTGAAGGCGGACTCCGGAACAATGACGTGCCAGCGGGCCCCGAACACGTGCTGCGTCTCGGAAAATGCGTGCGGATGCGTGATTGCGGTTGTGGTCACCGTGCCGAAGCGGACGCCCGCCTTGCGGAGGCGAATGGTGAAATCCACCTCGTCGCCGCGGATGAACAGGCGCATGTCCGGCAGGCCCACCTTGAAGAAGACGTCAGAACGGATCAGGGCGCCGTTAAAGAAGTGTCCGTCGTCCGGAAGGAAGCCGATCTTCTCCACCTCGGCACGGCTGTGGGTGACCTTGCCGTCCAGGCGGAAGAAGAAAGAAAGCCGGTCCGGCTGGCCGGGCGCTGTCACCAAGGGGACCACCGCCTCCAGGTCGCGCGCCTCAGCTTCCCGGAGCAGCGTGGCGAGGCATTCAGGATCGGCCGGCTCGGCGTCGTCGTCCATCATCCAGATCCATTTGGCGCCGCTGGCAACCGCCTTGAGCGCAGCCAGGGAGAAGCCGCCCGCGCCGCCCAGGTTTGCTTCGGAACGGACGTAGTCAACGTTCGGGTGCTTCACGGCCACGTCCAGCGCCGGCGTTTTGCCACTGTCCACCAGGCAGATCGTGTCCACCGCTGCCGTTTGGTTGTTGATCGAATCCAGCAGGACGGCAAGTTCTTTCGGCCGGTCGAATGTCACGGCGGCAACTGCTATGCGGGGGGTCATGGGGGTCCTTTCAGCATGGCTGACAGGGATTTCCCCGCTCGCGATGCGCCAGTGTGGCGCGAAGCCATGATGCTGTTGGCGCTAGTATCTTTGACTAGAGTCCACTGTAATACAGCCCTGTAAGGCACCGCGTACAAGAAAAATCGCACTGCCTGCTGCGCGCTCGGCGACGGAGAAGTTTCATTTATCGAAGAACAGATTCCCGGCCAGTGAGCCCATCGACCACGGACCATCCACCCACAAGGTTGCCCGGCTTCAGCAACACCTTTGAAACGGCCAACGCCCCATGATCATGTACCTGCTGATGGGGCTGACCGCTGCTGTGGTGTCCTATTTCGCCACCTGGGGTGCGCGGATCATCGGCCACCGGCTCGAGCTGCACCTGCCCATCCGGAGCCGCGACATGCATTCCGTTCCTGTGTCCCGGCTGGGGGGTGTGGCCATCTTCCTTGGAATCCTGGTGGCGCTCATCGTGGCCAGCCAGTCCTTCTTTGTTAAGGACATATACCGCAACAACTTCTCGCCCTGGGGCGTGCTCGCCGGGGCGGCCGTCATCGTCCTGGTGGGCGTCGCGGATGACCTGCTGGACATCCGCTGGTGGGTGAAGCTGATTGGCCAAAGCGCCGCAGGCCTCACAGTGGCCATCTGGGGGGTCCAGATGACCATTGTCCCGTGGGTTCCTGAGCCCATCTACCTGGAAAACGAGACCCTCCGGGTAGTGCTGACCGCCGGTCTGATCGTCACCACCATGAACGCCTTTAACTTCATTGATGGCCTGGACGGGCTGGCGGCCGGAGTGGCGGTCATCGGCGGTACGGCCTTCTTCTTCACGGCTTACTGGGTCCACCGCAACGCGGTGTTGCTGGACTACTCGGATCTCGCCACGTTGATTACCGCTGTCCTGGTTGGCAGCTGCCTGGGCTTCCTGCCCCACAACTGGTTTCCGTCCAAGATCTTTATGGGTGACTCCGGGGCAATGCTGATCGGCCTGCTCATGGCCTCAGCCGGCGTGGTGTCCACAGGCCAGATCACCTCGGGCCTCTACGACCGGGCCAACGGTATCTCCACGGTGATACCCATCCTGCTTCCGTTCGCCGTCCTCTTCCTGCCGCTGCTGGACCTTGGCTTAGCGGTGGTCCGGCGCACTGCCCGGGGCCGTTCGCCCTGGTCAGCAGACCGGGGCCACCTGCACCACAAGCTGCTGGACATCGGCTACTCGCACCGCACCGCCGTCATCCTGATGTACCTCTGGACCGGCATCCTGTCCTTCGGGGGACTGGCCTTCGCGATCTTCCCCTGGCAGATCGTGCTGTCCGTCGACATCTTCGCCACGCTGGTGATGGGCCTCATCACCGCCTGGCCGTACCTTTCCCGGCGGGGCGAGGAAACCCGGGCGTAACCCCTGTGCAGAAATATTTCTATCTCATGTAGAATTTAGGGGCAGCCAAAGCTGCCCCTCCAACCTGCCTCCTGGCTGACTGCCTTTTGGTGCCGACGATTGGGATCGAATGACCTCCAACGCCGAGTCCGGACCCGCGTCCGGCAACGGAAACGTTGGCGCATCCGGCCCCACGCCGTCCCTATGGCTGAACCTCCTCAAGCGAAGTTCCGTGGCCGCTGCGGCCGGACTGGCGCTGTGTGCCGTTCCGGCAGGAATCCTGGCCGGTTCGGACGGTGCCCTGTCCAGCACGTTGGGCGGACTCCTGGTGATGCTGTTCTTCGGGATCAGCCTGCTGGTGGGCCACTTCGTGGGACGCAGCAATCCTTCCGGGGCTATTGGCATGTTCGTGGCCACCTACTTCGTGAAGGTGGTGGGGTTCGCCGTCGTCCTGTTCGTCATCGGTGCTCCCCAGTGGCTGCAAGGCCGCTGGTTCGTCGCCGGTGCAGTCACCGCTGTCGTCCTCTGGCAGGTTGCTGAAATTTACGGTTTCAGCAAAGCCCGCCTCCAGATCTACAACGATCCAGAAACCAAGGAAAGCCGCGATGCGTGACTCAGACAAGCCAAGCGAAGGCACCAACGGCACGGGCCGATCATCCGCCTCTGCCCCCGGTGTATCACGCGACGGAACCAGTGGTGGATACAACGCCGGCATGGCCGTATTCAGCTACATCATTGGCGGAATCATCGTCTGGAGTTTGATAGGGTGGGGACTGGATTACGTGTGGGGAACGCGCTGGATTGTGCTCGCAGGCGCTCTGCTTGGAGCCGTCGGAGGTTTCTACCTTTCCCACATGCATGGCCTTACCAGTTCTCGTAAAAATGCTGGGGAGCGCCATGCTGCCAGCGGGCCGTCCCAGGACGGCGACACTAATGCCAAATAATTTCACAGGGGGAACAGCAGGCCGTCAGGCTGCCGGTCCCCGCCCAACGCCCAATGATGGACACTGCAGAGAGGAAACGCGTTGATCGCGCTTGCGCTCCCGGCCCAAGATTCAGGAGAATTTACTCCTCCTGGTATTAACGAAATGCATTTGCCGGCAATCCTGCCGTGGGGTGCCGCAGAAGGATTCTCCAAGCAGATGCTGCTGGTCCTCCTCTCTGTTGTCTTTATCGCCGTCTTCTTCGTGCTGGCCGCACGGAAGCAGCAGCTGGTACCCGGTAAGCTCCAGTTCGCCGGCGAAGCCGCCTACGGCTTCGTCCGCAACGGAATCGCCAAGGACATCATCGGCGGCAGGGACTTCATCAAGTACGTCCCGCTGTTGTTCAGCCTGTTCTTCTTCATCCTGGTGAACAACATCTACGGCGCCATCCCGTTCTTCCAGCTCCCCACGTTCTCACACGTGGGCGGCGCCTACGTGCTGGCGGGCATCGTCTACTTCACCTGGATCGCCATCGGCGTCAAGAAGAACGGACTCCGTTACTTCAAGCTGGCTACTGTGCCCTCGGGTGTTCCCTGGTTCATCCTTCCGATCGTTATCCCGATCGAGATCATCTCCAACTTCCTGGTCCGGCCCGTCACGCACAGCCTCCGTCTGTTCGCGACCATGCTCGCAGGACACCTCATCGTGATGATCGCCGGCTATGGCATCGAGTTCCTCATCATGCAGGAGAACGTCCTGCTCAAGGGAACCTCCGTCCTGGTCCTGGCCGGTGCCATTGCCATGTACATGCTTGAAGCCCTGATCATGGTCCTGCAGGCCTACGTCTTTACCCTGCTGACAGCGATCTACATTGAAGGCGCAATTCACGCCGACAGCCACTAGGCACCCTTAAGCTTCCCCTCGCGGGGATGATAGCAACCCAAACAACCTGCCACATGGGTGGCATCTTGAAAGGAAGAAAAATGGAAGGCAATCTCAACCTCGTAGGTTACGGTCTGTCCGCAATCGGTGGTGGTATCGGTGTGGGTCTCGTATTCGCTGCCTACATCAACGGCGTCGCCCGCCAGCCGGAAGCACAGCGTGTCCTGCAGCCGATCGCATTCCTCGGCCTTGCGCTGACCGAAGCCCTCGCCATCCTCGGCCTGGTCTTCGCCTTCGTTCTCTAGTCCTTAGAGCGAAGCGAATTTACAGAACCGAGTAGAAAAGGACGGGTGAAATATGAATCAGCTGATCATCTCAGCCGCCACTGAGGGCGACGTCAACCCCCTGGTTCCCAATATTTGGGAAATGGGCGTTGTCCTCGTGGGCTTTGCCATCCTCATGTTCATCGTGGTCAAGTTCGTTGTCCCGATGTTCGAAAAGACCTTCGCCGAGCGTGCCGAGGCTATCGAAGGCGGCATTGCAAAGGCTGAAAAGGCCCAGGCTGAGGCGTCTGCTGCACTCGAAGAGTACAAGCAGCAGCTGACCGACGCCCGCGCCGAAGCCAACCGCATCCGTGAGGAAGCCCGCGGCGAAGGTGCCCAGATCCTCGCGGATCTCAAGGAAAAGGCAGCTGCAGAGTCTGCCCGCATCACGGCCCAGGCCCATGCCCAGATCGAATCCGAGCGCCAGGCGGCCGTTGTGTCCCTGCGTTCGGAGGTCGGCACCCTGGCCACCACCCTTGCCGGCCGCATCGTCGGGGAATCACTGAACGACGACGAGCGTGCAGCACGGGTAGTGGACCGCTTCCTGGCAGATCTGGAGACCCAGAACGCAGGTGCAGCTAAGTAATGGCAGGCGTATCGAGCGAATCGCTGGCAACAGGGCTGGCCGAGTTGGAAGCGAAGCTTCCGACGGCGTCACTGCAGCTGGCAAAGGAACTCTTCGGAATTCTGGGAATGGTGGACAGCTCGGCTGGCTTGCGCCGCGCCCTGACTGACCCGTCCCGCAACGGTGACGAAAAGTCGGCGCTGGTCAGGCAGCTGGTTGGCGGAAAAGTCTCCGCTGATGCTGCAGAGATCGCGGGCGGACTGGCCAGCTCACGCTGGGCAACCGCACGGGATATCGGCGATGCACTCGAGACTCTTGCCGCAACGGTGGTCATTTCCGTTGCTGAAAACAAGTCGGCCGTTTCTGCCTCCGGAATCTCTGGCCTGGAGGAGTTGGAGAACGATTTGTTCTCCTTCAACCAGGCCGTTGCCTCCAACCACGAGGTACAACGTGCTCTGTCCGAACCGCAGGCCAGCGCTGCAGCCAAGGCAACCCTGGCCGAGAAGCTGGTGCCGGGCGTGAGCGAGGAAGCTAAGGTCCTCATCACGCAGGCGGTCAACCAGCCCCGCGGCATCAAGCCCACCCGGCTGGTGGAACGGTTCGCCGAATTGGCGGCCAAGCGGCAGCAGCGCTGGATTGCAACGGTCAGCGTGACCCGTCCCCTGACGCAGACGCAGCTTGCACGCCTCCAGGCGGGCCTGAATGCAATGTACGGACGGGAACTGAAGGTCAACGTCAATGTTGACCCGGCACTCATTGGCGGCATCCGCGTCCAGGTCGGTGACGAAGTGCTCGACGCTTCGGTCATCACCCGCCTGGGCGAGCTGCAGCGCCAGCTGGCCGGCTAGCCGGACAAGCACAACAAAACTGATAGAAACCCCGGTCATCGTGAATAACGGTGATCACAAAACAGGAGAGCAGGGACTGCAGATGGCCGAATTGACCATCAACGCCGACGACGTCCGTAATGCGCTGAACGAGTTCGCGGCGTCCTACGAACCCGGAAACGCAGAACGCGTAGAGGTCGGCCGCGTAACCACCGCTGGTGACGGCATCGCCCGTGTTGAGGGCCTTCCCTCGGTCATGGCGAACGAGTTGCTGCGTTTCGAGGATGGCACGCTGGGCCTGGCCCAGAACCTCGACGTCCGCGAAATCGGCGTCATTATCCTCGGGGACTTCACCGGCATCGAAGAAGGCCAGGAAGTCCACCGCACCGGACAGGTTCTGTCCGTTCCCGTGGGCGACGCCTTCCTCGGCCGTGTTGTTGACCCGCTGGGCATGCCCATCGACGACCTCGGCGAGATCAAGGCCGAAACCACCCGTGCGTTGGAGCTCCAGGCTCCTGGCGTGACCCAGCGCAAATCGGTGCACGAGCCGATGCAGACCGGGCTCAAGGCCATCGACGCCATGATCCCGATCGGCCGCGGCCAGCGCCAGCTCATCATTGGTGACCGCCAGACCGGCAAGTCCGCTATTGCGATCGACACCATCATCAACCAGAAGGCCAACTGGGCTTCGGGCGATGTGACCAAGCAGGTTCGTTGCATCTACGTGGCAATCGGGCAGAAGGCGTCCACCATCGCCGCCATCCGCCAGACCCTCGAGGACAACGGGGCACTGGAGTACACCACCATCGTGGCGTCTCCCGCTTCCGACCCCGCAGGCTTCAAGTACCTGGCACCATACGCCGGTTCGGCCATCGGCCAGCACTGGATGTACGGCGGCAAGCACGTCCTCATCGTGTTTGATGACCTGTCCAAGCAGGCAGAGGCTTACCGTGCGGTATCGCTGCTGCTGCGCCGCCCGCCGGGCCGCGAAGCCTACCCGGGCGACGTCTTCTACTTGCACTCCCGCCTGCTGGAGCGTTGTGCGAAGCTGTCCGACGAACTGGGCGCCGGTTCCATGACGGGCCTGCCGCTGATCGAGACCAAGGCGAACGACGTTTCGGCCTACATCCCGACCAACGTCATTTCCATCACCGACGGCCAGATCTTCCTCCAGTCGGACCTCTTCAACGCCAACCAGCGCCCAGCTGTTGACGTCGGTGTGTCCGTGTCCCGCGTCGGTGGCGCCGCGCAGGTGAAGTCCATGAAGAAGGTCTCCGGTACGTTGAAGCTGGACTTGGCACAGTACCGCGACATGCAGGCATTCGCCATGTTCGCCTCCGACCTGGACGCCGCATCACGCCAGCAGCTGACCCGCGGCGCCCGCCTGATGGAACTGCTCAAGCAGGGCCAGTACTCGCCGTTCCCGGTCGAGAACCAGGTTGTCTCCATCTGGGCCGGCACCAACGGCTACCTGGACGACGTGCCGGTTGAGGACATCAGCCGCTTCGAGTCCGAGTTCCTGGAGCACCTGGCCCACAAGTCCTCGATCCTGACCACGCTTGCACAGACCAACGTGCTGGACGACGACACCGCGGTTGCTCTGAAGTCCGCCATCGTTGACTTCAAGAGGGGCTTCTTCGGCGAGGGCGACAATCACCTTGTAGGCGCCGGCCATGAGGAGCACAGCGCCATCTCCGAGGGCGATGTCGACCAGGAAAAAATCGTCAAGCAGAAGCGCTAGTTTCGCTGGCAGGGACAGCCGGAACCAGTGTGGGTGCGGCAGTGCCGGCCAACGGGGTCGTTGGAAAGGGAAAGTTTGGGGGGCCCCGTTGGGGGCTCC
>JBKJVX010000054.1:0-40186 GCA_046717065.1 Arthrobacter sp.
GCGGCACCTGCCTGGATCTGCAGCTTGATGAGGCCGGTGACCTTCTTCTTGGGAGCCAATGTAGGGTCCTTCTCTCAATAACGTCCTGGGACACAGGAGCGTGCCTCAGGTTTTTGGCCGCCATGGCAAGGCGGCCGGCCGTTCCGGTGCTGCTAAAGCAGGCAGCGCCGGGACGAATTCTTGGGATTGTCAGATCTTTGTGACCTGGTTGAACGCCAGGGTGACCGGCGTTTCGCGCTCGAAGATGGAAACCAGCACCACAAGGGTCTGGGATTCGACCTTGATCTCGGAGATCGTAGCGGGGAGGGTCTCGAACGGACCTTCCTTGACGATGACGGACTCGCCGACCTCGAAGTCGACATCCACGGGAGCCTGGTTCTGCTTGTTGACCGGCTTGCCCTTCTCGGCCTGCTCTTCCTCGAAAACGGGAGCGAGCATGGAGAAAACCTCGTCCAGGCGCAGCGGCACGGGGTTGTGGGCGTTGCCCACGAAACCGGTGACGCCGGGGGTGTGGCGGACGGCGCCCCAGGAGGCGTCCGTCAGGTCCATGCGGACCAGCACGTAGCCGGGGATGCGGACGCGGTTGATGACCTTGCGCTGGGCGTTCTTGATCTCAACGACTTCTTCCATGGGCACCTGGATCTCGAAGATGTAATCTTCCATGTCCAGGGTCTGGATGCGGGTTTCCAGGTTGGCCTTCACCCGGTTTTCGTAACCGGCGTAGGAGTGGATGACGTACCAGTCACCTTCCTGGCGGCGCAGCTTGGCCTTGAATTCCTCGGCGGGGTCAACATCGGCCTTGGCGGCGGCGGCTGCGAGGGCGTCAGCTGACTCCTCGGAGCCGGCGTCGTCCGCCTCAGCGTCTTCGGACTCGGCGTCGCTGGCTTCGGGCGCGGAGGACTCAACCTCAGACTCGTCACCGGCTTCTGCCGTGATGTCCGCGGACTCTTCCAGCTCAGTCTCGGTTACCTCGAGCTCCTGCTCAGACACTTGGTCTCCTGCTTCCTCATTGCCTAACATGCCTATTTAAATGGCTCAATTCCGCACACCGCTAAATCCCTCCGGTTACCCGGACGGATCACGCGGCCTGCGGACGGTTCAGCCTTAGCTGTCCGTGGGGACGCTACCGCCAAAGATCCAGCTGACAGCGGTTCCAAAACCGAGGTCCAGCAGGCTGACGATGATCATCATGATGCCGACGAAAACCAGCACCACGAGCGTGTAGTTGATCAGTTCCTTGCGGGTTGGTGCAACAACTTTCTTCAGCTCGCCGATGATCTGGCGGATGAAGAGCGCAATGCGGGCGAAGAAGTTTGCCTTGGCGTCCTTCTTAGCTGGGCGGCCCTTGGAGCTGCTGGCAGCTGTTTCGGTCACCTGGTCCTCGCTCATCTTTGCAATGTTGGATTACCCGGCCCTGATCAGAACCATGGTTGCTGCGCTTGCCCCGGATTTTTGTCCGGGGCAGCTTGCGCAGGGCAGACAGGACTCGAACCTGCAACCTGCGGTTTTGGAGACCGCTGCGCTACCAATTGCGCCACTACCCTATGGAGTGAATTCCACGCTCCGACGACTAACCACCAGCTTGCACTGGGCGCACGCCATCATCCGTGTTTTCAACACCGGTGAACCAGTCTACGCAACAACTTCACGTTCGTCGAACCAGCCCGTTTCCGGCCCTTCCCGCTGGCCAGGATTGACCTTGACTGGCGTGCAGTCACAAATCAAAACCGGCAGCCCGGAGGGTCCGGTGAACAGCATAGAGTAGATCACGTCGAAACCCACATTCCAGCCTCCGGGCTGCAAGCGAAGAACGGACCTGCCATGTCTGCCGCCCGCGTTTCCCAGCGCATTTCCGCTATTGCCGAATCCGCAACACTTGCCGTTGATGCCAAGGCGAAGGCGCTGAAGGCAGCTGGCCGGCCGGTCATTGGTTTTGGCGCGGGTGAACCGGATTTCCCTACCCCGGACTACATCGTCCAGGCGGCCATTGAAGCGGCGAGCCAGCCCAAGTACCACCGCTACTCCCCCGCGGGCGGCCTGCCCGAGCTGAAGAAGGCCATCGCCGAGAAGACCCTGCGGGACTCCGGCTACGCGGTGGACGCTTCCCAGGTACTGGTGACCAACGGCGGCAAGCAGGCCGTCTACAACACCTTCGCCACACTGGTTGATCCGGGCGACGAAGTCATTGTGCCCACCCCGTTCTGGACCACGTACCCGGAGGCCATCCGGCTCGCAGGCGGGGTGCCCGTGGAGGTGTTTGCCGGCCCGGAGCAGGACTACCTGGTGACGGTGGAGCAGCTCGAAGCAGCGGTGACCGACAGGACGAAGATCCTGCTGTTCGTGTCGCCGTCGAACCCCACCGGCTCCGTCTACTCACCTGAGCAGGTGGCGGAGATTGGCAAGTGGGCTGCGGCGAAGGGCCTGTGGGTTGTCACGGATGAGATTTACGAGCACCTGACGTACGACGGCGTTCCGTTCACCTCCATCGCCACCGCTGCCCCGGAGCTGGGCGACAAAGTGGTTATCCTCAACGGCGTGGCCAAGACCTACGCCATGACCGGCTGGCGTGTGGGCTGGATGATCGGCCCGGCCGACGTCATCAAGGCCGCCACCAACCTGCAGTCCCACGCCACCTCCAACGTCTCCAACATTCCCCAGGTCGCCGCCCTCGCCGCCGTGTCCGGACCGCTGACCGCCGTCGACGAGATGAAGGTCGCCTTTGACCGCCGCCGCAAGGCCATCGTCGCCGGCCTGAACGCCATCGACGGCGTGGAATGCCCGACACCGAAGGGCGCCTTCTACGTGTACGCGGATGTCCGCGCGCTGCTGGGCAAGGAATTCCCGACCACGTCCGGTACCGCCACGCCGCAGACCTCCGCCGAGCTCGCAGCCCTGATCCTGGATGAGGTCGAGGTGGCAGTGGTTCCGGGCGAGGCTTTTGGACCTTCCGGCTACCTGCGCCTTTCCTACGCGCTTGGCGACGAGGACCTCGCCACCGGCGTGCAGCGCTTGCAGGACTTCCTCGGGAAGGCCCAGTAGGGACGCCCTCCGACTTAACGCGGGAAAAACCCAAACGCTCTCTCCTATAACACCGGAAACCCGGGACGCTCTCTCCCATAACACCGGAAAACCCGGGACGCTCTATCACTCTTTTCAGGAGAGTGATAGAGCGTTCCGGCTTAAGCCACATCAAGGGAGAGAGCGTTCCGGCTTAATGCCCATCAAGTGAGAGAGCGTCCCGTTTAGAGGAGTCGGCGTTCGGCCGCCCACTTGGTGAGCTCGTGCCTGCTGGAGAGCTGCAGCTTGCGGAGCACGGCGGACACATGTGTCTCCACGGTCTTGATGCTTATGAACAGTTCCTTGGCCACTTCCTTGTAGCTGTAGCCGCGGGCGATGAGGCGCATGACCTCAAGCTCCCTGGCGGAGAGCTTGTCCAGTTCGTCGTCGGCGATGTCTGCGGGGGCGGTACCAAAAGCGTCCAGGACAAAGCCAGCGAGCCGCGGAGAGAAGACGGCGTCCCCACCGGCAACCCGGTACACGGCGTCGGTGATTTCTGCCCCCGAGATGGTCTTGGTGACATAGCCCCGTGCTCCGGCCCGGATCACCGCCACAACGTCCTCCGCCGCGTCCGAGACGCTGAGGGCAAGGAACCTGGTGGTGGCCAGCAGGGCAGCGGAGCCGGCGATGACTTCGCGGCCCCCGCCCCCAAGGCCGCCGGGAAGGTGGACGTCCAGGAGCACCACGTCCGGGCGCTCCTGGGCGATCACGGCGATGGCCTGCTCCACCGTCGCCGCCTCGCCCACCACCTGGATACTGGGATGCAGGTCCGCCTTCAGGCCGGAGCGGAAGATCGCATGGTCATCCACAATCACCACCCGGGCGGACCTGGCGGTTCTGACGGGACCGGTACCGGCTCCCTGGGCTGCATTCATGGTTTGCCTTCCGTGCTGTCCTGCGGCGCGGCGGGGAAGCCCAGCCGCACCTCCGTGCCTTCACTGGTACTGGTGATCGCCGCCGTGCCGCCGTGCCGGTTCATCCGGCCGATGATGGACTCCCGCACCCCGAGCCTGTCCTCCGGAACGTCCTGCAGCTCAAAGCCCGGGCCGCGGTCCTTGACGAAGACTTCCGCACGTCCGGCGGCTGCCTCGAGGTAGACCGAGACCGTCCCGCCGCCGTGGCGGGAAGCGTTGAGCATGGCCTCACGGCTCGCCTGGATCAGCGCTTCATGGCCCTCCGTGACGGCCGTGTCCCCCACGCTGACCACCTCGACGGCGTTGCCCAGCAGGTCTTCCACTTCGGCGGCTACCGCCTTGATCCGGTCCGACAACTGCCCGGCGTCCTTGCCGGGATCCTCAAAGAGCCAGCCCCGCAGCTCCCGCTCCTGGGCACGGGCCAGCCGCACGACGTCGTGCTCATTGGCAGCCCGCCGCTGGATAAGGGCCAGCGTCTGCAGCACCGAGTCGTGAAGGTGGGCGGCGATCTCGGCCCGTTCGGTTTCCCTGATGCGGCCGGCGCGCTCCGCTTCCAGGTCACGCCAGAACTTCAGCCCCCACGGGAGCAGGACCAGCACCACCCCGCCGAGGACCGCAACGGAGGCCAGCAGCGCCAGCCACGTCTGCTCCCAGGAACCGGATCCCGACACCATCACCAGAACGCCCGCCACCACCAGCGCCAGGCCCGCCGCCAGCCGGGCCCAGCCACCGGCCTGGTCCGCCTTGGTTTTGTCCACGAGCCCGGCACGCCGGGTTTCATCAAGCTGCATCCAGGCAATGGAAGCGCCGCCAAGGACTGCCGCCGCCGGAATCAGTGTGCCCAGGGGAACGTCCACGCCCAGGAGCTGGGCGACCAGGACGCCCGCCACCAGCAGCAGCCCCACGCCGAGCAGGATCTCCTTGCCGTACCGCATGTCCCGGAACCTGAACCAGGGACGGGCAGCTTCGGAAGCCTGTCCTGCGGACTCCCCTGCTGCCGGGTAACCGCCGGAAGCGGGAGGGGCAGTGGCCGCGCCAGGGCCGCCGGCCACTCCGGGAAGGGCATGGCCGGGGCCAGCCGGGGCAGTGGTCCGGGCAACCGCCCCCGGAACAGGCTCGCGGCTCACGGCCGGGGCAATGGGCGACGGCGGCCGGCGCGCCTGCCGCCGGGCGCTTTCGTCCGCGGTGGGCACCATGATCCACAACCAGGCATAGAAGACGACGCCGGCCCCGCCAGCCAGTGAAGCCAGGACCATCGCCACCCGTACGTTGCGGACCGGCCAACCCAGATGCGCGGCAAGGCCGGAGCACACGCCCGCGATAAAGCGGTCGCTGCGGCGGACCAGCGGGGGGCGGACGGGGACGGTTGTCATGGATCAATCCAAGCACGGATCAGGGTTCCCCGGACCGCAATCCGGCCGGAACCGGGGGCCACTCAGGGGCCGTTCAGGGTGTCCCCCAGTAGAGCCAAAGACCGGCAGGCGGAAGGATCGAAGTATGAACTCGCAAACCCCCACCCCAGACGACGGCCAGCCAACAGAGCCCCTCCCCCAACGCGAAAACGAACACGCCACGGAGCCCTTGGTGCCGCCTGCCACCCCATCAGCATCAGCATCAGCATCAGACCAGAACCCGGTGGAGGAATCCAAGCAGGACTCCACCCAGGATTACCCCGCGACACAGGATTACCTGGCGCAGGATAGCTCCGATGGGCCATACCCCGGGCCGTCGGACGGACCCTCCTCGAGCCACAGCAGCCCTAGCCAGAACACCGGCAGCTACGCCTACGCGGGAATGCCCGGCCAGCAGACGGACTTCTTCGGTTGGGTCCGCAGCCACGGAATTACACGCGGCCAGGACCGCTGGATCGGCGGCGTCTCCAGCGGCATCGCCCACCGCATGGGCATCGACCCGCTGATCGTGCGCGGCGTCTTTATCGTCCTCACCCTCTTCGCCGGCATCGGCGTGCTTGCCTACGGCCTGGCGTGGGCCTTCCTGCCCGAGCCCGATGGGAGGATCCACGTCCAGGAGGCCGGCGCCGGCCGGTGGACCAGCGGCATGACGGGTTCCCTCATCGCCGTCATCCTCGGCTTCAGCGGGTTGGGCGGCGGCTTCTGGGGCTGGGGCAACCACGGCTTCGGCGCCTTCCTCTGGACCATCTTCTGGGTTGGCGGCGCCATCTACCTGATCTACTACCTGGCGCAGCGGAACAAGGCGGCCGTTGGAACACCGGCGAGCGCAGCGGCCGGGACCACCTCCTACGCAAGCAACGCGCACCCCGGCACCACCGCATATTCCGCGTCTACTTCCACCGGCACCACTCCCCCTTACTCAGACGTTGCGGGCACCGGTCCTTTCACCGGCAGCCCGTATGGCGGCAGCGGGTCCGGTAGTGGCTGGAACAACGGAGGCGCCGGTGGCGCGCGGCAGCCGCAGGGTCCCCCACCTGCACCGAAAGTACGTCCCGCAGGTCCCGGCGCCCCCGCCGTCGCGATCGCAGCCGGCAGCGCCTTGATTGTCGGCGCAGGACTGAAAGCGCTGGACGTCACCAACATGATCGACCTCGGCGATTCCACCAACGCCATCGCCTGGGCAAGCGCAGCGGCCGTCCTGGGCATCGGCATCCTCATCCTGGGCCTCCGCGGCCGGACCTCCGGCATCCTCTCGTTCTTCGCGGTGGCAGCCCTGATCATCGGCGGAATCTTCAACGTGGTGGGCAACAACGGCGACCGTGTCCGCTTCCAGCAGGTTGACTGGACGCCCACGAGCATCCAGCAGGCGAGCGACGGGCTCAACATCACGGCAGGACGCGGCACCGTTGACCTCACCGAACTGGCCGGAAACGCCCCGCTCCAGTCAGAGGTCCTGGTCCCGCTGGACTTCACCGCCAGCAACGTCACGGTGGTCATTCCCGACACCGTGCCGGTGGACATCAGGGCCGACATGACCCTCGGCAACCTGACCGAAGGCGGGAGTCAGCGCGGCGGGACCACCACACGGGAAAGCAGCTACAACACCGACAAGCCCGGCAGCCACCTGGTGATCCAGATCGACGGCACCGTCAGCAACGTCATCATCAAGGAAGGTAACTGACATGAGCAGCCACACTCCGGACCCGGACCCGTACGTTCCGGGAAGCACGACGGCGGCACGCACCGGCTCTGCCCCTCCATCCGGGGCGCGGGTGGGAACGGTGGTATGGGGACTGATCGTCCTTGCCCTCGCCGCCCTGATCATCATCGCGCAGCTGGGCATCGTCACCCTCAACGGGACCTACGTCCTGATCGGGCTCATGATCGGAGCCGGCGCCGCCCTGGTGATCGGCGGACTCCTCTCAGCCCGGAAACGTGACAACAGTCCTACAACAGGGAAGTCTTGAGCCATGGACAAGTTTTTCAGCATCATCAGGGGCCTCGGCCTGAAACGCGGACCGCAGCGCTGGCTGGGAGGTGTTCTGGGAGGTATCGCCGCCAAGCTCAACGTGGACGTGGCCTACGTCCGCATCGCATTCCTCCTATTCGCCCTGCTGCCCGGACCGGCCCTGATCTTCTATCTCCTGGCCTGGGTGGTCCTGCCGGACCAGCGGAACGTCATCCCGCTCCAGACGTTCCTTGACCGCCGGTCCCTGAACCGTCCCTGAGACACGGACAAGAAAAGTGCCCCCCGCTCCCCTTGCGAGCGGGGGGCACTTTTTCTTTTGCGCCGCCTGATCCCCGACCGGGCCCTTATGTAACCGGTTTGTGTCGTACCCCACACCCCCCACTAGACTCTATGTGAGCTCAGCGTGGCGCTCTGCCTGTACACCTTCTCTCCAGGATTTGAGCCGAGACATGAAAATTGGAATTCTCACCAGCGGTGGCGACTGCCCCGGACTGAACGCCGTGATCCGCGGAGCCGTCCTCAAAGGCATTGCCATCCATGGTCACGAATTCGTGGGTTTCCTCGACGGCTGGCGCGGCGTCGTCGAGGGCGACATCATCGACATCCCCCGCACCATGGTCCGAGGTATTGCCAAACAGGGCGGCACCATTCTGGGCACCTCACGCACCAACCCCTTCGAAAACGGCGGCGGCCCCGAGGTCATCAAAGCCCACATGGACCGCCTCGGCATTGACGCCATCATCGCCATCGGCGGTGAGGGAACCTTGGCTGCTGCGAAGCGCCTCACCGACGCCGGCCTGAAGATCGTGGGCGTTCCCAAGACGGTGGACAACGACCTCGACGCAACGGACTACACCTTCGGCTTCGACACCGCCGTCCAGATCGCCACCGAAGCCATCGACCGGCTCCGGACCACCGGCGAATCACACCACCGCTGCATGATCGCCGAAGTCATGGGCCGGCACGTTGGCTGGATCGCGCTGCACGCCGGCATGGCGGCCGGCGCGCACGCCATCCTTATCCCGGAGCAAAAAGTCAGCATCGACCAAATCACCGAATGGGTAAAGGAAGCCCATGCCCGCGGCCGCGCGCCCCTGGTGGTGGTGGCCGAAGGATTCGTTCCCGAGCATATGGAAACCCCGCACTCCGAACGCGGCCTGGACACCTTTGGCCGGCCCCGCCTGGGCGGCATCGCGGACCAGCTCGCCCCGGAACTTGAAGCCCGCACCGGCATTGAAACCCGCGCCACCATCCTTGGCCACATCCAGCGCGGCGGAGTCCCGTCCGCCTTCGACCGCGTCCTTGCCACCCGGTTGGGCATGGCGGCCATCGACTCGGTGGTGGAAGGTTACTGGGGCACCATGGTGGCACTGAAGGGCACGGACATTGAGCACGTGGGTTTCCAGGAAGCGCTCGGCCAGCTCAAGACCGTTCCGCAGAAGCGCTACGACGAAGCCGCCGTCCTGTTCGGCTGAGGTGTTCGGTTCAGCTGGGTTGTCCCGTTCAGCTAAGGTGTCCTGCTCTGCGGGGCCGCCTGCCCGCCCTAGGCTGGGAGTATGACACTTGACCCCGGTTCCGCCGCCATCATCCAGCTTGCCTGGGCCCGGCGCCTGGGACTTGACGACGACGCCTTCGGAACGGCCCTGGCCTCCGGGGAGCGGATCGTCCGGGCCGACGAATCGGTGCGCACCGTGGAGTTTGTGCGGCTCTTTGGCAGCTCGGCACTGGTGGGCCCGCAGTGGGTGATTGATGCCGCTGCCG
Organism: Arthrobacter sp.; assembly: GCA_046717065.1. Lineage (GTDB taxonomy): Bacteria > Actinomycetota > Actinomycetes > Actinomycetales > Micrococcaceae > Arthrobacter. The sequence continues at coordinate 9,114 of JBKJVX010000054.1, forward strand.
GCATTCCCGATGAGGAGATGGCCCAGCACGTCACGCTCCTGACGCTGACCCGGACGCACGGGGGCCACGGCCTGGGCGCCGCGGCGTTGTTCTTCGCCGACGACCTGCCCCTGAAGCAGCCCTCGGAAGAGATGACGGTCTCCCACGGCAATCCCGAGGCCATCGAGCTGGAGGGCCGCTGCCCGCCGGACGACGTCAACGAGGTTGGCCTGTCAGACCTCGAAAACCGCTACACCATCGTCCACGAGGTTGATGGGCGCCGCGTCCCTCTGGCCTGCGGCGCTTACTCGGAGTGGGTGGGCCTGCTGGCCCACCTGGGCGTGCTGGTGGACCCGGAATGGCGGCGCCGGGGCATGGGCTCGCTCGCGGTGTCCATCGCAGCCCACGAGGCGCTCTCAGCCGGCCTTACGCTGCAGTGGCGGACGGACGTCAGCAACACCGGGTCCCTGGCGCTGGCCCGTAAGCTTGGCCTGTCAGCCGGCGGAATCCAGACCAGCGTCCACCTTGGGTGACTAAGTAAGCAAACACGCTGCCGCCCCAGCCCCGAACCGGCTGGGGCTTCATAAACAGCGCTACGGCCGCGTTAACTAGTCCAGGAGATCCAGGATTTCCTTGCGCGCGAACATCTGGGCTGCAGCGCGTGCTGTCGGCGAACCTGCGTCCGGGTCCGCACCGGCATCCAGCAGGACCCGGGCAACGTCGGTGTAGCCCTTGAACGCCGCGCCGGCGAGCGGAGTCTGGCCGCGGTCGTTGGCGGTGTCGGCCTCGGCGCCGTGTTTCAGGATGAGCTGGACGGTCTCCGCGTGGCCATGGTAGGCAGCGAGCATCAAGAGGGAATCACCGGCGGAATTGGTCAGGGTGGCGGGAGCGCCGGCGTCAAGATAGGCACGCAGCAGTGCCGTGTCCCCCTCCCTGGCCGCCTGGAAGAGCGTGTGCGCCAAAGCCAGTGCCTCGTCGTCGGGCCCTTCCTGGCCCGCCGGTGAGGCGGACGGCGCTGCGTTGGTTCCGGCGTTGTCAGTCATTAGCGTGGCCCCTTGAGGAATCCGGTCTGGCGCCCCACTACCTGGCCGGCGTCGGGGGCAACGATAATTTCCTGGGCGGCAGGGTAAGGCTCCTCGCCGTCCAGGACCGTCAGTATTTCATCCGCGCCCACCGAACGCTTTATGACTGCCAGGGCAACCGGCCCCATCTCGTAATGCTGGGCCACCGAGGTGACGGTCCCCACCTTCCGCTCCCCCGCCAGCACCGGACTTCCGGCCTGTGGCAGGGTGTGCTGCGATCCGTCCAGCTGGAGGAACACGAGCCGGCGTGGCGGGTGTCCCAGGTTGTGCACGCGCGCGATGGTTTCCTGTCCCTTGTAGCAGCCTTTGGCCAGGTGCACGGCCGTGCGGAGGAGGTCCAGCTCATGCGGGATGGTCTTATCGTCCGTTTCAGCACCGATCCGGGGGCGCCAGGCCGCCAGCCGCAGCGCTTCCGCGGCGAGGACTCCGGCCAGCTGGCGGTCGGCTATCCGCTGTTCCAGGTCGGCGGCCGGTACCAGGTACTCAAACCAAGGCCGCTCCAGCCCGGGATGGCTGGCTTCGGGGACCGTGGCATAGGAGTAGCCGCCGGCTGCCACGTTGGGCCAGGGGTCCTGCCACACCAGCAGTTCGGACCACTCCGGAATGGCCTTCGTGCTGCCCACGACGGCCCAGTCAGCGGAAACATCAGCAATTTCCACCCGCAGCATGAACTTCATCCGGTTTAGGAACTCCGCCAGGGGGGCTGCTTCGGCGGCCTCAACGATCAGCCAGGTGGTGGCGCCGTCGTCAATCACCCGGGCGTCGAAATCGATCCTGCCCTGGACGCTCAGGAGGAGAAGTTCGCTTGACTCCCCGGGCCGTAGGCCGGCCACCTGTTGCGAGGACAGCGTGTTGAGCCAGCTCAGCCTGTCCGGCCCGGTGACTGTGACAACGCCGCGGTGGGAAAGGTCGACGACGGCGGTACCGGCAGCGAGTGCGCGCTGCTCACGCAGCGGCTCGCCGTAGTGGGAGGCGACGCCGGCGTCCGCGCCGGATGCCTCAACGGCTCCTGGGCGCGACAACAGGGGGCTGGAAGTAGTCATATGTAGTAGAAGTCCTTGAAGGTCAGCGGTATTCCGGATTTTCAAAATCGAAGCGCGTCCCTGCTGCCCATTCCTGAGGGAGGTTGCCGTAGTCCGGGTATCCGCCGGCGTCCTTGAGGATCCGGGCCAGGTGCAGGAGGTTCCAGGTCATAAAGGTGGCGTTCCGGTTGGTGAAGTCGCTTTCGGGCCCGCCCGAACCCTCATCCAGGTAGCTCGGTCCCGGCCCAACGGCTCCGATCCACCCTGCGTCGGCCTGGGGCGGAATGCTGAAGCCAATGTGCTGCAGGCTGTACAGGACGTTCATCGAGCAGTGTTTGATGCCGTCCTCGTTACCCGTGATCAGGCAGCCGCCCACCTTGGGGTAGAAAACCCACTGGCCTTTGCTGTTCAGTTCACCCGAGTGGGCGTAGAGGCGCTCGATCAACTTTTTCGTCTGGGAGGAGTTGTCTCCGAGCCAAATGGGTCCGGCCACCACAAGGATGTCCGCGTCCGCCACAGCGGGATACAGCTGGGGCCATTCATCCGTGGGCCAGCCGTACTGGGTCATGTCCGGGTAGACGCCGCTGGCAATATCGTGGTCCACCGTGCGGATCACACGGGTGCTGACGCCCTGCTTTTCCATGATGAGCCGGCTGATGTTGATCAGCCCGTCCGTGTTACTGGTCTGGGGCGACCTCTTCAGGGTCCCGTTGAAAAAAACGGCTTTCAGGTCGCTGTAGTCCCGTGGACTGCCGGGAGCCTGTACGTTCTGGGAATCTTTCACGTGCCACGACCCGCTTTCGTTCCACCGGACCGGATAGGGTCAGGAGACTTTTTTGAGGAGGGCGGAGGCGTGCGCTTCCAGTCCCTTGCCCTCTTTGCCACCAACGGCGACATCCCACCGCCACAGCAGGTTGCCGTCCACCAGGCCAAAAATGCGCGTGGCCGCGCTGTAGTCCTTGGAGTGGCTCCCGCGCATCACCATGTCGGTGGTGAGCTGGATCTGCGGTCCCTTGATCTGTCCGTAGTACAGCTCGGAAATACCTCCGGGATGCGACATGGACACGGAGATATCGAAGCCGCCCTCGCTGTTGCGGAGGGCTTCCACCTCATCGGCACTCTTCAATGCAGGAACGATGTCCGCGGGGATCAGGCCAGGGCCGCCGTCGGCATCCAGCTGTTTGCGCTCCAGCGCCCAGAAGCCCGTCTCGACGGTCAGCGGCCGCAGGCGCGTGCCGTCGTCGTCCGCCAACCAGCTCTCTGCACGGTATTGAAGATAGGGCAGCCCGTTGTGGGTGAAGGACACCCGCTGCAGGAAGTGCTCCGAGCCCTCGTCCCCTGTGCCCAGCCGGCCGCGGCCCTCCCACTCACCAATGAGCCAGGAAAGCGGGACAAGTTCTGGGGTCAAGTCGGTGGGAATCTCAATCGGCACAGCAATTACCTCGGAAAACGGCTAGCTCCGGAAAGGGTCTACTTCTGGCCTTTGAACAGGCGGTAGACCACAAAGCCGGCAAACCATGCCATGGAAAGGCTGGCGATGCCGAGCAGGACAAGGAAGAAGATTTCAAAAGCAAGTACGGACATGATGCCATCCTAACGCGTTAGTAGATGAGTAGTTTGTCTATGAAGTAAGCCAGGGAACCCACCGCCGAGACAGGCGCCAGGCCCATGCTAAAGGCAGCAGGAACATTAATCGGAGCGCCGCGCAACGTTACGAGCCGGCGGAAACTCACCAGGACCGCACCTACCACCACCCCAAAAATGGCCGCCGGCAGGACTGCGATATCCGAGAGCACCAGCCCGGCGAGCGGACCGGCAAGTCCTGCGAGAACGATGCCCAGGGGCGCAATAATACTGTCCGGCCACCTGATCAATCCTGCCAGCAGGGCCACGGCCGCGCTGATGGCCGCCACGAGCAGCATCTCGCGCACCCCATTAAACCGTGCGCCGGCGATCCAGCCTGCGCCCAGGCAGGCGAGCAGCACTCCTGCCGAGCAGCCAAGGGTTGACTCCAGCCGCTGCGCCTGCCCTGTTCCGCGGATGAGCTGCACCACAAAAACGGCCATCATCCCGAGTGCAATAAAGGGCGGCGTCCAGTCGAGGTAGCCGGGAGCGGGGGCATACGCGGCAGCTAGCGCCGACCCGGCCCCGGCCAGGGCAATCACCGCCGCAAGCGTCTTTTTGGCAGGAATCCGGAGGAAGTGCGGCCAGCCGATGCCCACCGCAGCCGCGCTGGCCACGGCAACGGCGACGAGGGCCTCCCGGGACGTATAGACCCCCGCGATGATGGCAGCCAGCCCGGCGATGCCCACCACACCGATGGTCCACGAGCCCAGGGAGCGCGCGGGAGCCTGCAGTTCCGCCGTCATACGGATCCCGGCCCGGGCTTAGTCTGTGCACTCACTGCGATGCATCCCATCCTGCGTTGACCTTCGAAGGCGGTCCGCCCTCGGCGGCAGGGCATCCGGCCCTGCCACAATCCTGCCTTATATGAACGGGTTATGTCGTAAAACGTACCCTCGCCGGGGCTGAATCAATGGTGCCGGCAGGGCCTGCGGGTATACTCGGAGCTTAGCTAAGTTCCCTGCTGAAGTGGCCGGACCGCTGCCGTTGGCAGAGTCCCAAACCGTGGCAGGGAGCCAGTACCGGCCGGTGAAAATCCGGTTCAGTCGCCCAACGATGCGCGGACGGCCCTTGGAGGAACAATGTCGCACATCCTGTTACTGACGAACAGCACCGGTTCTTCGGTGGACATTTTGCCTGCCCTGGAATTGCTGAACCATCGCGTTCATATCCTCCCCGCCGAGCCAACAGCGCTGCTGGAGACCGACCCCTGCGACATTGTGCTGCTGGATGCCCGCAAGGACCTGGTCGGTGCCCGTTCCCTCACGCAGCTCCTCAAGGCCACCGGACTCAGCGCTCCGCTGGTGCTGATCCTCACCGAAGGCGGCATGGCTGCTGTCTCCTCTGCCTGGGCCGTGGACGACATCGTGCTGGAATCGGCCGGCCCTGCCGAGGTGGAGGCCCGCATCCGGCTGTCGGTCGCCCGGGCCGTCCCCGAGCAGGAGGACACGCCGTCCGAGATCCGTGCCGCCGGCGTCGTCATCGATGAGGCGAGCTACACCGCCCGCGTGAACGGGGCACCCCTGAACCTGACGTTCAAGGAATTTGAACTCCTGAAGTACCTCGCGCAGCACCCCGGCCGCGTATTCACCCGGCAGCAGCTGCTCACCGAAGTCTGGGGCTACGACTACTACGGCGGCACCCGTACCGTGGATGTCCACGTCCGGCGCCTGCGCGCCAAGCTGGGCGCCGACCACGAAAACCTCATCAGCACTGTCCGCAACGTTGGCTACCGGCTCACCCTGGTGCGCCAGCAGGAAGACGAGCTGACGGAAGCCTGATCCGGGCTTCGCGGTCCGGCATCCGGCGAACCCGTATAGCCTTGCCTCATGACTCCAGCGCACCCTGAGAAGTGGCCCGTCCATGTTGTTCAAGGCGGTGTTGACCGGCAGCTCCTGAAGGACTGCATCGGTCTCCTGTCGGCGGCGGAAGAGTCGGACGGCAACCCCTCTATCTCAGAGCAGACCCTCATCAGCATGCGCGCCGGCGACTCCGCGGAACACAAGCTGCTGACCTTGGCCCTCTATGCCCCGGACGAGGACTCTGATCCGTCCTCCGGCCAGGACCTTGCAGGCTTCGCCGCGGTGGTCGAAGAGCCGGACGGCAACGGCGTGGTTGAAATCGCCGTGCACCCCAGCTACCGCAACCAAGGTGTCGCCGACCGCCTCGTTGGTGCCCTTCAGGACCGGCGCGGGCTGCAGGGACTGAAGGCGTGGTCCCACGGCAACCATGAAGCGGCGGCCGACCTTGCCGCGCGCTACGGCTATGTCCCCGTGCGGGAGCTGTGGAAGATGCGGATGACGACGGCGGCGGCGGACCTTCCGGACGTCGCCCTTCCGGGAGGCGTGGTGATCCGGGCCTTTGTGCCCGGCCAGGATGAGGACGCCTGGCTGACAGCCAACCGCGCCGCCTTTGCCCACCACCCGGAGCAGGGCAGCCTCACCCGCGCGGACCTTAATGCCCGGATGGCTGAGGACTGGTTTGACCCCGCGGGCTTCCTCCTTGCCGTGAACGGGAACGGCCGGTTGCTGGGGTACCACTGGACTAAGGTGCATCCAAGCCACGGCACGCACCCCCCTATCGGTGAAATCTACGTGGTGGGGGTGACCCCGGAAGCCCAGGGGTCAGGCCTCGGTAAGGCCCTGACGGTGGCGGGCATCAAGTACCTGCAGGACTTGGGGCTGCACGCCGTCATGCTGTACGTCGACGCCGATAACGGCCCGGCAGTCTCCCTGTACCGCCGCCTCGGCTTCACCCGCTGGGACATGGACGTGATGTACGGCCCGGCGGCGGGTTAGTCCGATCCCCTGACGCAGGCGCCCGGGCACTGAATGCTTGTAAGGTTGAAACAGAACCGCGCCGGCCGGCAACGGCAGTATCAAGCGCCAGGTAAAGGAGATGCCATGAACCCGGAACCTTCCGGAGCAGCCACGTCCCAAGAGACTCCAGTCCCCGTGCGCGCCCGATTCGGCTCCTCGGAGGTTCCGGCGTCGCGGGCCACGCAGGACCGGATCGACATTCCGGATTTTGCGCCGAACCTGGAGCCTGAAGGCGACATCCGGCCGGACCGCTTCCTTGACCGGGAACTGAGCTGGCTGAGCTTCAACTCGAGGGTCCTTGAACTCGCCGAAGACGCTTCCCTGCACCTGCTCGAACGGGTCAGCTTCCTGTCCATTTTCGCGTCAAACCTTGACGAGTTCTTTATGGTCCGCGTGGCCGGCCTGAAGCGGCGCATTGCCACCGGGCTGGCGGTCCCCTCCCCCGCGGGCCTTAGCCCGGTGGAAGTGCTTGAAAAAATCGGGGAGGAAGCCCACCGGCTCCAGCAGCGCCACGCGCAGGTCTTCGCAGAACAGATCCGGCCGGCCCTGGCGTACGAGCACATCCACCTCATGCACTGGGACGAACTCGATGATGCGGCCAAGCAGCAGCTTAGCCAGATGTTCGCCGAAAAGGTGTTCCCCATCCTGACGCCCCTGGCGGTGGACCCGGCGCACCCGTTCCCCTACATTTCGGGCCTCTCCCTGAACCTGGCCGTCGTGGTGCGGAACCCCGTCAGCGACAAGGAGCTGTTCGCCCGCGTCAAGGTGCCGGACCAGTTGCCGCGGCTCATCTCCATCGACGGCCCGCGTGCCGGAGCGGTAGCAGGCCGGGTGGCGCGCTTCATCGCGCTTGAGGAAGTCATTGCCGTTCACCTGGACAAGCTGTTTGCCGGGATGGAGGTCCTGGAGCACCACACCTTCCGCGTCACCCGGAACGAGGATGTGGAGGTCGAAGAGGACGACGCCGAGAACCTGCTGCAGGCGCTCGAAAAGGAATTGCTGCGCCGCCGTTTCGGTCCCCCTGTGCGGCTCGAGGTCACCAACGACATCAACCCCAACATCCGGGCGCTATTGATCCGCGAACTGGGCGTTGAGGAGTCCGAAGTCTACTCGGTCCCAGCTCCGCTGGACCTCCGGGGCCTGTCGGTGATTGCGGGCATTGACCGCGCGGACTTGCACTACCCCAAGCACGTTCCGCATACCTCCCGGTACCTGAACGAGTCCGAGACCTCCAAGGCCGCCAACGTCTTTGCGGCGATGCGCCGCCGGGACATCCTGCTCCATCACCCGTACGACTCGTTTTCCACCTCGGTCCAGGCCTTCCTGGAGCAGGCTGCAGCGGACCCCAAGGTCCAGGCCATCAAGCAGACCCTGTACCGCACCTCCGGCGACTCCCCCATCGTTGATGCCCTGATCGATGCGGCCGAGGCCGGCAAACAGGTCCTGGCCCTGGTGGAGATCAAGGCCAGGTTTGACGAGCAGGCGAACATCTCCTGGGCCCGGAAGCTGGAACAGGCCGGTGTGCACGTGGTGTACGGCATCGTGGGCCTGAAGACCCACTGCAAGCTCTCACTGGTAGTGCGCCAGGAAGTGGACGGGCTCCGCCGCTACTGCCACATCGGGACAGGCAACTACCATCCGCGCACCGCCCGCTACTACGAGGACCTGGGCCTCCTGACGGCGAACGACCAGGTGGGCGAGGACCTTTCCAAGCTCTTCAACCAGCTCTCCGGCTACGCCCCCAAGTCAACTTTCAAGCGGCTTCTGGTTGCGCCGCGTTCGGTGCGTTCCGGGCTGATTGACCGGATCGAAACTGAGATCCGGAACGCCCGCGCCGGGCTGCCGGCCCGCGTGCAGATCAAGGTCAACTCCATGGTGGACGAGGCCATCATCGATTCGTTGTACCGGGCATCCCAGGCCGGGGTGAAGGTGGACGTCGTCGTCCGCGGCATCTGCTCGCTGCGCCCGGGGGTGCCGGGGCTCAGCGACAACATCACCGTCCGCTCCGTCCTGGGCAGGTTCCTGGAGCACTCCCGCGTGTTCGCCTTCGCCAACGGCGGGGACCCGGTGGTGTACATCGGCTCCGCGGACATGATGCACCGCAACCTGGACCGACGGGTGGAGGCCCTGGTCCAGCTGGCCGCTCCCGATGACATCAACTATGTCCTGGACCTGTTGCGCCGCTACATGGCCCCGGAAACAGCGAGCTGGCACCTGGACAACGAGGGGAGCTGGTCACGTCACCATCTGGCCGACGACGGCAGGCATCTTGAGGACGTCCAGTCCTTCCTGCTGGCGTCGCGGCCGCGGCAGCGCAGCCTGAGCCGACGGTAAGGGCTGCTGTTTTGCCGAGCGACGCACTCGTAGCAGACCAGACAGACCACCCAGGAGAACCGGTAGCAGTCACCGCTGCCGGCGCCCTGCCGTGGCGGCTCACCAAGGACAAGCTCGAAGTCCTGCTGATCCACCGGCCCCGTTATGACGACTGGTCCTGGCCGAAGGGCAAGATCGACGACGGCGAGACCATCCCGGAATGTGCCGTCCGGGAGGTGCAGGAGGAGATCGGGCTCACAGCCCAGCTGGGTATACCGCTGCCGCCGATCCACTACCACGTGGCGTCCGGCCTGAAGGTGGTGCATTACTGGGCCGTCAAAGTCAACGGTGGTGGAAGGCTGGTACCGGACGGCAAGGAGGTGGACAGTGTGATGTGGTGCGCCCCGGAAAAGGCGGCCAGGCTGCTTTCCAACCCGTCCGACGTCGAACCCCTTGAGTGCCTGCGCCAGGCCCATGAGCGCGGGGAACTGGACACCTGGCCCCTCCTGGTGGTCCGCCACGCAAAAGCAAAACCCCGCTCGTCCTGGACCAAGGCAGAAGGCGAGCGGCCGCTGGCTGCCACCGGAACGCGCCAGGCCCAGGCTGTCGGCCGGCTGCTTCAGGCGTGGAAGCCGCCCCGGGTTGTCACCAGCCCGTGGCTCCGGTGCGTCGCCACAGTCGCGCCGTATGCGAAGGCAACCGGCGCGAAGGTTAAACTGGCGGAGGCCCTCACCGAGCACCGGCACCAGCGGAGTCCCAAGAAGACCGCGGCAGTCATCGAGGCCCTGTTCGATAAGCAGCGTGCGGTCGCCGTCTGCACCCACCGCCCGGCGCTGCCCACTGTGTTCGGGCAACTGGCCAAACACATGTCGTCGCACCTGAGCGCCCTCCTGCCGGCGGACGAACCGTACCTGTCCCCCGGGGAACTGGTGGTGTGCCATGTGGCTCCGGGCGGTAGAAACCGGATTGTTGCCGTGGAGCAGTTCAAGCCTTTTGACGACTAAGTGCGCCTGGGCTGCCGGCGTTGGCAACCAAAGTAGACTTGAGCCGTGAGCATCCCAACGCCTTATGAAGACCTCCTGCGCGATGTCCTGGCTTCCGGCACGCACAAATCGGACCGCACTGGAACCGGAACCACCAGCGTTTTCGGGCGCCAAATGCGCTTTGACCTGGCCAAGACTTTCCCGCTGATCACAACGAAGCGGGTCCATTTCAAGTCCGTGGCAGTAGAGCTCCTGTGGTTCCTGCGCGGCGAAACGAACGTGAAATGGATGCAGGACCAGGGCGTCACCATCTGGAATGAGTGGGCCGACGCCGACGGCGACCTGGGACCCGTCTACGGCGTCCAGTGGCGCAGCTGGCCCACCCCGGACGGCGGGCACATCGACCAGATCGCTGAACTCGTCAAGAACCTGAAATCCAATCCGGACTCCCGCCGTCACATCGTCTCGGCTTGGAACGTCGCCGAACTCGATGACATGGCACTGCCGCCGTGCCACGCGTTCTTCCAGTTCTACGTGGCCGACGGCAAGCTCTCATGCCAGCTGTATCAGCGCTCCGCGGACATGTTCCTGGGCGTGCCGTTCAATATCGCCTCCTATGCGCTGCTTACCTGCATGGTGGCACAGCAGGTGGGACTCGAGCCGGGCGAATTGGTTTGGACCGGTGGCGATGTGCACATCTACGAGAACCACATGGACCAGGTCCTCAAGCAGCTGGACCGGCAGCCGTACGAGTACCCGCAGCTGAAGATCATCCGGAAACCGGCCTCGATCTTCGACTACACCCTGGAGGACTTCGAAGTGGTGGGCTACCAGCACCACCCCACAATCAAGGCTCCGATCGCGGTATGAGCAAGGAGAACTCGACTGATCCGCAGTCCTTCACCGAGGAATTGGCCGCGTCGGTGACGGGCGTGGGACTGGTATGGGCCCAGACGCCCGACGGGGTCATCGGCAAAGACGGCGACATGCCCTGGCACCTGCCCGAGGACCTCAGGCACTTCAACCGGCTGACCATGGGCCACCCGGTGGTGATGGGCCGCAAGACCTGGCTGTCCTTTCCGGAGAAGTACCGACCCCTGCCCGGCCGGACGAACATCGTGATCACCCGGCAGAAAAGCTGGGCCGCCACGCCCGAGGCGGAGGGCGCCGTCGTGGTTCCCTCCCTTGATGACGCGTTGCTTGAGTCCCAGTTCGTCGACGGCGGCGAAATCGTCTGGATCCTGGGCGGCGGCGAGATTTTCCGCCAGTCCACCGAGCTCGCCAACGTCGCGGTGGTCACCACCATCGACGTCGATGCCGACGGCGACACTTTCGCCCCCGAGCTTGGCACCAGCTGGGAAGCGTCAGCCTCCGTCCCGCCGGACGGGTGGGTCACGGCCGCCAACGGCACGCGTTACAGATTTACCAAATGGTCAAGGACTGAGGGCTAGGAATGTTGAAGAAACCGGAAACCCTTTTTGTGCTGGGCTACATGCTGCTCCCCCTGCTGGCGCTGCTGTCTGCCATCGTTGGGCTAACGATGATTCTGGGTGGCAACAAGATCGCCGGGGCCATTGTGCTCGTGGTGGTGACGCAGGTGTTCGCCTTCGGCGCGTTCTTTGCCCTGCGCGCCCGGAAGGCGGCTGTGCTGGAGGAACCGGAGCGCCACTAGCCGACGTAACTGTCCGGGTCATGGGGAGGCCACCCCATCGCGCCCGAACCAGGTTGTTACTAGGCTGGGCCTGCAGCCGTCAGGAGCTGCTCGAATATTGGGGGAAGCCAGGTGTCAGGAAATCTATGGGGTGCCGACGTTGACCAGCTGCGCACGCTGGCACGGCAGTTCAGTAAGACTGCCGACCTGTTGCTGCAGCAGTCCACGCAGCTGAGCGGCCAGATCAACAACACGCCGGCGTGGAAGGGCCAGGACGCAGAGCACTTCCGTTCGGACTGGAACGGCAGCCACCGGGCACTCCTGCAGAAGACGGCGTCACGCCTGAAGCAGGAGTCCAAGCTCCTGCTCGCCAACGCCGATGAACAGGACAGGGCGAGCAGCACCGGCGGGGCTGGCGGGAGTTCCGGGACAGGCATGGGCGGACCCGGTACGGGCGTGCCAGGCAGCGTCGGTGGCCAGGGCACAGGCCGCCCACCATCCAATAATCCATGGGGACCGGACTGGCTCGCAGACCCCGATTCCCCGTTCCGCGACGGCTGGGACATCTACAACCTGACCAAGGCCTTCCCCAACTTACGGGCCGGCCTGTTCGATCTTGGCGCTTTCATCGGCAAGGCCGACTCTGTCGGCGAATTCTTTTCCAAGGACTTCCGCGAGGTAGCAAGGGCATTCCAGGATTCGAACATCCTGAGCCAGTACTTCAACACGTCCTCGGAGTTGTTCGACGGCAGGTGGGATACAGCCCTGAACCTCGCCGACGGCGGTAAGGCCGCCACGTTCTTCGAGGTGGGCGGCAAAGTCCTCGGAGGAGTCGGTGTTGGCCTTGACCTGCTGGATACGGTCAACAACATCAGCGAAGGGGACGCCGGAGGCGCCGTTTACTCTGGCATCAAGGCAGGACTGGGCGTGGCAAGCTTCGCGCCGCCTCCCGTGGGCACGGCAGCCATGGTGGCCTCCGGCGCCCTGGCCATTTACGACAATGTTCCCGTCGTCAAGGAAACAGTGAACGCCATCGGAGGATCCATCGCCGACGGCGCCGAGGCAGCCTGGGAAGGCGCCGGAGACGCGGCCGAAAAGGTCGGTGACTTCTTTGGGTTCTGAGTACACAACGAGAGGCTTAGACGATGACTGAAACCCCCACGGAAACAACAGCCGTACCGGACGCGCTCGGCTATGGCTTTGCTGAAATTGCCACCCTTGCCAGCCTCCGGGGCGGGGACGCCTCCGTCTTGAGCGCCGAGGCGTTACGGGTGGACAGCTACCTGGGCAACACCGACATGATCAGCGCCGGCGCCTCGTCGCTGGTGGCCCGTGGCCTTGCTACAGCCGAGGCCGACGGGAAGCTTGCCGTAGCGGGCCCAACCGCCGCCGTCGCCACGGCGCTCTCTTCCGCTACCCGCCGGATGGAAATTTCGTTGCTCACCCCTGAGGGCGGCGACAGCGTCATTGGAGTCGAAAGCCCGGACATCCAGCTGATCTTCCAGCCCCGCGCCTATTTCACGTGGTGGGCCATGGCACAGCGGCCTGATATTACCGCTGCTGAAGCCAATCTCCTGGTAGTGAAGCAGCACCTGCGCGACAACCCCCAGGGCGGCGCCACGCTGCGCCGCCGTGAGGAGGCCAGCGGCCAAACCCTCTATGTAAAGAAGGGTGACGGATCATGGACCGTCGGCACCTCCAACCGCGGGCAGCAGGATATCTCTGAAACCACCGGGCTAGATGACGCCGCTCTCCTTGCCCAGATCCGCACCATCCGTCAGGACTGACATGCCATTCGACCGTGACCGCGAACGCCGGAACGACGACGTTTATGCCGAACACAAGCAAGCCCTCGCCCGGGGCGAAAAACGCGTCCTTCGAAAAACGGATACCGGTGAGCTGCACAGCTACCCCAGCGATGAAATCGGTTTTTCGCCAGGCCGCGGACAGGTACAGGTGCGGTCCTGGTGGGGCATGGGAATCCTTACAGCCGTGCTGGGCCTTTTGTTCATTGCCTCGTGGGTAGTACTGCTAATGCCCCTGGCGCAGGGTGAGCCGCCGTTTTGGGCGGCACTTATCCTCGCTGCCCTGGCGGGGCTGGGCGCCTGGTACACCTTTGGCCTTGCCCGTGACGAGCACCGTGCCACCCAGCTACGCAAAGAGCGGGGCGCCCCCGAGCCCGGCGCTGGCCATGTGTCCCAGTGAACCTGGTTCCTCCTCCAACAGTTCGACAGGTAGCGGCAGCCTGGTCCTCGACCGACACCAGGCCGGACCCCGTTCGCAGCCGCCAGAGTGACGTAACCGACTGCGCCCTGCCTGTTCCGGCGTCTAAACTGGACGGATGACTACAGCAGCTACCCCTTCCGTCGGCCTGGTCGGATGGCGCGGCATGGTCGGTTCCGTCCTGATGCAGCGCATGCAGGACGAGGGCGACTTCGCCAATATCAACCCGGTGTTCTTCTCCACCTCGAACGCAGGAGGTGCCGCGCCTTCCTTCGCAGAAGGCAGCGCGGGCAAGCTCGAGAACGCGTTCGACATCGACACCCTCGCGAAGCTGCCGATTATTGTCACCGCCCAGGGCGGCGACTACACCAAGCAGGTCCACGGTGAGCTCCGCAGCCGCGGGTGGGACGGTCTCTGGATCGACGCCGCGTCCACCCTGCGCATGAACGACGATTCGATCATCGTCCTGGACCCCATCAACAGGGACGTCATCGACAAGGGCCTGGTGAACGGCACCAAGGACTTCATCGGCGGCAACTGCACCGTGTCCTGCATGCTCATGGGCCTCGGCGGCCTGTTCAAGAACGGACTGGTGGAGTGGGGCACCTCCATGACCTACCAGGCTGCCTCCGGCGGCGGGGCCCGGCACATGCGTGAGCTCCTCAGTCAGTTCGGTACGCTCAACGCCGAGGTCAGCACGGAACTGGACGACCCGGCGTCGGCCATCCTGGACATCGACCGCAAGGTCCTGGCCCACCAGCGCACCGGCATCGATGCCACACAGTTCGGCGTGCCGCTGGCCGGCTCCCTCATCCCCTGGATTGACGCCGACCTCGGCAATGGACAGTCCAAGGAGGAGTGGAAGGCCGGGGTTGAGACCAACAAGATCCTGGGCACCGGCGAGGAAAACCACGTGATCATGGACGGACTCTGCGTCCGCATCGGCGCAATGCGGTCCCACTCGCAGGCCCTCACCCTCAAGCTCCGCGAGGACTTGTCCGTCGCCGAGATCGAGAAGCTGCTGGACGAGGACAACCAATGGGCCAAGGTGGTTCCGAACACCAAGGAAGCCTCCATGGCGGAGCTGACGCCCGTGGCCGCCTCAGGCACCCTGGATATCCCCGTAGGCCGCATCCGCAAGATGGAAATGGGCCCGCAGTACATCAGCGCCTTCACCGTGGGCGACCAGCTCCTCTGGGGCGCCGCCGAGCCGCTGCGCCGCATGCTCAACATCGCCACCGGGAACCTGTAACCCGCTCCCACACAGCAACGCGGGGTGACTTACCGCCCGATCCGCGCCTGCCGAGGGGCCTTAAGTGACCTTCCCCACCCGCACCCTAACCTCGCAAGCTCGGCCAGGGCGCCCTGCGGGTGTGGGCCCACGTTGTATGTCGTCAGGTGTTGAGGAACCCGAGATACCGCCGGGCTGCGCGGTCGAAGGCTGTCTGTGCTGCCGGACCGAGCAGCCGGGCGTCGTCGAACAGCTCAGGCACGACGGCGGCGCGCTGGCCTTTGCCCTCGACGGCCCAGGTGCCTATCACCTCTCCCCCAGCCACCAGGGTTTTCTTGAAGACGCCGTTGCCGCCAGGGACGATCTTGTTGGCGTGCTCGGGCGCCAGGACCAGGCTCCGGTCCGTATAGCCCAGCACAAACTCGTCAAAGCCAGGCAGCAGGAGCACGGACCGCTGGCCGGGTACACCGGAGTCGAGCAGGGACGCCGTCTCCGCGGAAAGCCAGTAGCTTGTGCCCTCGAACTCAAGCTCCACGAGTTGCCCTTTAACGTCCTCGAACGCCGCCCGGACCTCGGTCAGGGGGAGCTGCGTCCACCAGGCGAAGTCCCGGATCGTTGCCGGGCCATGGCTACGGAAGTAGCGAAGCAGGAACTCCGCGATGGCCTCCTGCCGCTCGAGTTTCCGCGACACCGGGATCCAGTCTTCGAAGCCCACCATCAGCTGCTGGTTCCCGGCCAGCGGCCCCTGCACCAGCCAGCCGTGCCGGCACAATGTTCCCAGGATGTGGATGCCCCGCTGGCCCTCGGTGGGCTGCCCCGCGGCATCGAACACCTGGAAGAGCTCCGCCCGGCTGGCAGCCCCACCCCCCGCAATCCGTTCCAGCGCAATGTCCCGGCACTTCTCGATGTCCGCCCATGTAATGCCCAGTTCGCGGTGCCGGGCGGCGATACTCTTCGTTAGACGCTCTGCAGTCAGGTCCAGCATCCAGTGCAGATCCTCCGGCGCCACGAAGTGCAAGGTGCCGCGCATCGGCCACGACCGGACTATAGCACCCGATTCGAGGGCGGAACGGACATCACTCAAACCCACTCCCGGTACCCTGGCGCCCACAGCCCAGATCGCTGCCTGAAGGTCCTGGGCCTGCATTGCTGTCATCCACCTGACCGTCGCGGCTACGGACCGGGAGACGCCGGGGGCGGGTGGCACGGCCGGGAGCGGCACCAGCCGTTGGGACACCAGCCGCAGCCTGCCCATGGTTCGGCGGTCAACACGGTTCCCCACCCTCGCAGCCATGGGCCCATCCTAGGCGCCGCACCGTCCCGCTGGCAGGACCATTAGGGTAGAGGCATGACTTTGGGGAGTTTGTGGCAGTTGCTTGATTCAAGAACGAAGCAGTGGATGCTTGGCGGGACAGTTTCCGTCCTGGCGGGAACGGGCCTGGGGGTGGCTTCCTTTCCCGGCTTTGTGGAGAGCGGCAGCTCCGATCCCCTGCTCCTTTTACCGTCCCTGGCCCTATGCCTGGGCGGCGGCTACGCGGTGCTCTTCCCGGCTATCAGTGCGAGCCGCAACGGGCTGCGGGTGTTCCGCAACTGGCGGCGGCACCCCCGGGCCGGAAAGGTTCTCTGGGTGCTGTCCATCGCCATCGCTGCCGGCGGCCTGGCCACCTGCGTGGTGGCCGGCACCGCGAACCCGCTGGCCCCCGGCCTGCTCGTCTGGCTGTTTATGGGGCTCTACCTTGCCAGCGCCGGCTGGGCCTCCGCAGTTATGGGGCTCGGCACCGAGGCAACGGGCGAAACTTCCAACGGTGCACCCACGGAGGCGCGGGCTACAGTTCCAAGCCGATAAGCAGCGGTTCCGGGTGCAGTGTGATGCCAAAGCGCTGTTCGACGCCGGAACGCACCTCCCGCGCTACTGCCACCAGGTCCGCCGCAGTGGCCGAGCCGCGGTTGGTGATGGCCAGGGTGTGTTTTGTGGACAGCGACGCGCGGCCCCCGCTGACGCTGCCGGGCTCCAGGCCAAAGCCCTTGCCGAAGCCGGCTTGGTCGATCAGCCACGCAGCGGAAAGCTTCACCAGCCCGTCCTGGGCTGCGGGGTACCGGGGCGCCCCTTCCGGAAGCGCCGCGGCAACCTCGGCCGGGACGATGGGGTTGGTGAAGAAGGAACCCGTGGAGTACGTGTCCCGGTCCTCGGGATCCCACACCATGCCCTTCGAAGCGCGCAGTCGGAGCACTTCCCGGCGCACGTCGGTGGAGTAGGCACGCTTGCCCTGTTCCACCCCCAGCGATCGTGCCAGTTCTGCATACCGGACGGGGGCACTCATCCGCCCCAGGGGCAGCTGAAACTCAACGGTGAGAACCACGTAGCGGGGCGAGCCGTTAACCGTGGTCTGCTTCAGGATGGAGTCCCGGTACCCGAACTTCAGCTCCGAATTGGTGAAGGTTCTCACGGCATTCCGCTCCCGGTCCCAGGTGCGGACAACTGCGATGGTCTGGGAAACGTCCGAGCCGTAGGCGCCGACGTTCTGCACCGGGGTTGCGCCGGTTGAGCCCGGGATGCCGGCGAGGGCCTCGACCCCGGACCACGCGTGAAGAACAGCGTGCTCCACCAGCTTGTCCCAGTTGTGCCCTGCCTGAACCACCACGGCAACGCCTCCGCAGGAGTCCTCCGCGTTGACGGTAAACCCTTCCGAGGCGATCCGCACCACCGTGCCGGGGAACCCGTCATCGGAAATCAGCAGGTTGGAGCCACCGCTAAGGATCAGCAGCGGCTCACCGGCTGCATCCGCTGTGCGGACGGCGTTGATGATCTCAGCCTCGGTCCGGGCCTCGACGAAGGTGCCCGCAGGGCCTCCGACGGCGGCCGTGGTGAGCTGGGAAAGCAGGGTGGAAGTCACCAGACCACAATACTAGGCAAACCCAAGGGGCTTCGTGGCGCCACCGTCGCTGCATATCCGATCGCCTTTTAACAAGTGCGACAATTAACTAACAAAGCTGGTCTTTGATATTTACAAATTTGTCATAAACGCGTAGCTTCAACCCCAGCGGATCACACATAAGGGTTCGCTTCCCCCGCAAACGCATAGGACAGCTATGACAATTACCAGGACTCTGGCCACAAGCCTCATGAGCCTATCCACAGCCGCACTATTCACCCTCGGCTCAGCAGGGGGCGCCACGGCGGCACCCCCTGCTCCGGAGCACAAGGAAGTTCACGGCGTCAGCAGCAGCAGGATTGCCGGCACCCCTGACGCTGACTACTGGACGTCGGAACGGATGCGGGCAGCCATACCTGGCGAAGTGCTGGCGAAGAAGGCACTGGCGCGGCAGAAGGCCAATACTGCCCAGGCCGAAGAAGCAGTCAGCAAGGGAGCTGAACACAAGATCAAGGGATCAGATCCGGCAGTCCTGCCGTTGGCGAACGCCAGCGAGAACCCGGTGCCGCACATCGGCAAGGTGTTCTTTACTTTGGGCGGAGCGGACTATGTCTGCTCGGCCAACTCCGTGGCCTCCACCAACAGAAACACCGTTTCCACAGCGGGCCACTGCCTCAACGAAGGCCCTGGCGCATTCGCAACCAGGTTCACCTTCGTGCCTGCCTACCTCAACGGCTCAGCACCCTACGGCAAGTGGACGGCCAAAGCCCTCTATGCTCCCACCCAGTGGAGCTCGGCAGGCAGCATGCAGTACGACACAGGGTTCGCCGTTATGTCACAGCTGAACGGCCGCAACCTTGCAGACGTCGCCGGGGCCTCCGGCGTCCGGTTCAATGCTGCCCGCGGCCTCAGCTACAAGGCATTCGGCTATCCGGCAGCAGCACCGTTCAATGGAGAATCCCTCAAGAGCTGCACGGGCACAGCAACCAACGATCCCTACAACCCGCAGTTCAACTCCCAAGGAATCCCGTGCAACATGACCGGCGGTTCCTCAGGTGGTCCCTGGTTCATCGGCAGCTCGTCCGGCGGGTATCAAAACTCGGTCAACAGCTACGGTTACGGGAGCAATTCCACCAAAATGTACGGACCATACTGGGGTTCCGTCATTCAGTCGACCTACAACGCCGCCGCCTCGGCTTCCTGAACCCGGTCAGCATTATCAAAAAAAGGACTGAGGGAACTGCCCCGGGGGCAGGTCCCTCAGTCCTTTTCTACAGCTGCGCTGATGGCAGCGGGGCTTCAGGAAAGGCGGACGACGGCCTGGGCCTTCATCAGGACTTTCTGCCCGGCGTAAACCACGGTGAGGTCAACACGCGCGGTGCCAGCCTCGGCGTCGAGCTTCCCGATGGTGCCGCTGACCTCGATGGTGGCGCCGGGTTCGGGGGTCCCGGTGGTGTCGGTGACCAGGACCGGCTTGGTGAAGCGGGTCTGGAAGTCGACGACGGCGGCCGGGTCGCCTGCCCAGTCAGTGACCAGCTGCACGGCGGAGCCCATGGTGAACATGCCGTGCGCAATGACACCGGGCAGCTCCACGCCGGTGGCGAAGGCCTCGTTCCAGTGGATGGGGTTGAAGTCGCCGGAAGCACCGGCGTACTTGACCAGGTCAGTGCGGGTGACCTCGATGGTGCGGCTGCCGATTTCCTGGCCGGCAGTGAGTTCGTTGAAAGTGGGGCTCATGGTTACTGTCCCTCTCCGCGGACCAGGATGGACGACGTGGTGGTGGTGACCGGTTCCCGGGAGTCATCCGTGCCAAGGGCGAAGATCTCCGAACGCGTGGTGATCATCGCGCCGCCGCCCATGGCACGGACACCGTCCACGTGAAGCTCCGCAACCAGGCGGTCCCCGGCCAGGATGGGCCGGTGGTGGGTAAAGCGCTGGTCGGCGTGGACCACGCGCGAGAAGTCGATACCCGCCTCCGGATCCTCGATGAGCTGGGCGTCTGCGCGCTGGGCAATGATGATGGCGAACGTTGGCGGGGCAACAAGGTCGGTGTGGCCCAGGGCCTTGGCGGCATCGACATCGAAGTGTGCAGGATGGGTGGCCTTGACGGCGCGGGCAAATTCGCGGATCTTCTCGCGGCCAACGTCGTACACCTCTACGGCAGGGTAACTTCTGCCCTGCAGGTCCGGATTGATAGTCATGGGCCCAAGCCTATCGTCAGGCTCCGGAGCCGCCCGAAAGGTTACCGGCGCAGGTTCCTGCGGATGCTCTGGCCGCGGACCACGATCCCGGCGATGTGCAGGACGAGGCCCAGCCCGATCAGCGGCAGGGATGCGGTGGCGAGGGTGGAGTTGCCGCTGGTGTTGCCCACGAGGTTCAGGATGATGCCGACGGCGATCAGTCCCATCGCGCCGAAGACCAGGACTTTGTAGCGGGTTGGCGCGGTGGCCCAGAATTCGTTCAGCACCCTGCCATTCTACCGGGGCGTGCACCCAGCGCCGGGCGGGCGCCGGCTGGCGGGTAGCAGTGCCGGAGTCAGAACAGCGCCTCTTGTACTGCTGGCACTGTGGAGCTGTACCCGCCCAGTTCGATGGTCCGGCCTTTGAGCTGGCCAAGGTCCACCACGAATTCCAGGTCGGCGTCATCGAGGGCTGCCAGGACAAAGCTTCCGGCCGCGGACCGGATGGTGAACCCGTGCTGCCCGGAAGCCAGCGTGTGGGGGTAGGCATGCCTGGCGGTTCCGGAGCACAGCCGATGCGCGAGTCCGGGCGGGTTCCAGCCTTCGTCCACCACCTCGAAACCGTCCAGCCCTGCTGCGGAAATGACCTCGCGTGCGGTGGTTGCATCCGCTCCGTTGCGTTCGGTAAGCCAGGATGCAGAAGCCGGAGTGGCCAGGGCCGCAGCCTTGGCGGCAGACCGCACCTGCTGCGGAAGCCCGCCGTCGCGTGTCACCAGGTCCTCCAGGAGCCGCACCACGCGCCCGTCAGCGGCCCGGGCGACGTATCTGGCCACCACGGCGCCCTGCTCGGCGAGCCGCTGCCACTTTCGAAGATCCGACGCCGTACCCACCTTGGTTGCCCCGGCAGCGAAAGTGGCAACGTAAAGCCAGTGCGGCTGCATCAGGTAGCTGCGCAGGCCCGGCGGAACCCGGCCGTCCCGGTGGAAGTCGTGCATAAGCCGGAAATCGTCCGCCACAAAACACCGCTCACACTGGTGCCCCCGGGCCGCCGGAGACTGGCCAGCGCACAGGACGTGGTCCCGGTGGTCGGGACCGTGCACGCGGTGGTGGCCAAGGCAGGACTTCCCTTCGGCGGCGAGCCGGAAGCCCACGCGGGCGCCGCCGTCGAGCACTAATTCCCGGAAGGTGCCGTCCGGAGCCTGCAGCCGCAGGACCGGGCAGGAGGCCGGCGGCGCGGGCCAAAAGACCCCGTGGACCAGATAACGGGTATCGGTCACGGGGTCTCCTGAAATGAATGTAGGTGCTACAGCGCGGGCTGCACCCCAAAGGCTACCGCGAGCTTCATGATCTTCTCGGCGCGGCCCAGGCGGGGCAGGTCGGAGCCGTCACGGATGACGCGGCCGTTGGCTTCGAAGTCGGCCATGAAGTCGGTGGCCCAGGCGACGTCGGACGGCGTGGGGCTAATGACCTCGTTGATGACGGGGGTCTGGTCGATGGCCAGGCAGAGCTTGCCGGTCATGCCCATCATCACCGTGATACCGGTCTGCTCCCGCAGGATGGGGTGGTTGGTACCAACGGTGGGGCCGTCGATGGGGCCCGGCAGGTTGCCAACGCGGCTCGCTACCACGAGCTTGGCGCGCGGGTAGGCCATGGCCTCGGCAGTGGCGGCCATGCCGGTGTCGCGGCGGAAGTCACCGGAGCCGAAGGCCAGGCGGAAGGCGCCCTGTGCCTTGGCGATCTGGTTGGCTTCCTCGATGCCGACGGCGGATTCCACCAAAGGAATGACGGGAGTTTTGCCGTCCATGCGGTGAAAGCTTTCCGTCACCTGGTCGGCGGATTCGGTCTTGGCCAGCATGACGCCAAGAAGGCCGGGGGTGCCGCGGAGGCCGGCGAGATCGTCTGCCCAGAACGGGCTCGTGGCGTCGTTGATCCGGACCCAGGCGTTGCCGCCTGCGGTGAGCCAGTCAACCACGTTGTTCCGTGCCTGGTCCTTCTGGGAAGGGTCCACGGCATCTTCAATATCCAGGATGATCGAGTCAGCGCGGGACACGGCCGACTGATCAAAAAGCTCGGTCTTCATGGCATTAACAAGGAGCCATGAACGGGCGATCTCTGCTGGGATATTGCGTTCCGGCCTTACGGTCTCGGTGGCGATGGTAGACGTCATGTATCTACCGTATCCGTCTTGGAAGCAGCACGAGGCAGAAAACGGCCCGCTTGTGAGGTTCAATACGAACTAAACGGGATATGACCGCAGCTTGCGGAATAAGGGCAGCAGCCAGTGCCGTTCTGCGCCTCAAAACGGCACTTGCTGCTATCCAGTTGGGGTTGTTCAGGGGATGTTGCTGCCCCGCGCCGTCACCCATAGCTGGTACCAGTCCGCCCGGCTCATTACCTGTGCCACGCGCGAAGCGTCCGCACACGCACGGATCCGTCCGGGGTTGGCCGTCCCGATCACCGGGGCGATGCCCGCCGGATGCTTCATCAGCCATCCCAGCAGGACTGCCTCGCCCGAACTGCCGTACCTCCCGGCCAGCTCCGACACCAGTTCCCCCGTGGCGGCTTCGGCCGACGTCGGGCTGTCCGGTTCCGCACCCGTGTACATGCCGCGGGCCAATGAGCCGTAGGCCTGCAGGGTGATCGAGTTCCGGGTGCAGTATTCCAGCGTGCCGTGCGGGAAGCTGTAGTCCAGGTGTTCGGCGTGGTTGACCAGCACCTGGCTTTCCAACCATGCCCGCTTGAGCAGGCTCATTTCCAGCTGGTTTGCCACCACCGGAGTTTCCAGCCGGTCCTGCAGCGCCTCGATCTGCGCCCCGGACATGTTGGACACCCCCAGCTGCCGGACCTTGCCTTCCGCCATCAGCTGCCCGACGGCGGCGGCCACCTCCGCAGGATCCGCCAGGGGGTCCGGGCGGTGCAGCAGGAGGATGTCCACATAGTCCGTCCGCAACCGCTCCAGGCTTTCGTTGACCCGCTCCAGGATTGCCTCACGGCTGAGGTCGTAGTGTGTCTGCAGACCGCGCTCGTTCAGCCTGATGCCGCACTTGGTCTGAAGCCGGATGCGGTCCCGGAGCCCCGGCGTGGCGCTCAGCACCTCGCCGAAGACGGCCTCCGACTTGCCGCTGCGGTAGATGTCCGCGTGGTCAAACAGGGTGATGCCGGCATCCAGCGCGGCCTCGACGGCGGCAGCGGCCTCGTCCACATGCTCGCTGGCGTGCGGTTCGTCGGACCAGCTGCCGCCCAGGCCCATGCAGCCATAAACCAGTTCCTGCATCAGGCCGGCCGCCCCGGAAGGCACGGGGACATCAGCGCAGCCATGCGGTGGTGTTGGCAGGCAGCTTGCCGTCCTCGAGGGGGTTGCTGCTGACCAGGACCTTTCCTGCCGGAAGGTCGACGGCGGCGTCCCCGAAGTTGGTCACCGACTGCCAGCCGTTGGGGCGGCGGAAGTGCAGGACGTCCGCCGTGCCGGTCTCGACCCATTCCAGCTCTTCGTCGGTCTGCAGTTCGCGGCGAAGCTTCAGGGCCGCGCGGTAGAGCTCCAGCGTGGAGCCCTTGGTGCCGTCCTGCGCCTCAACGGCGTACTTGCTGAACCAGTCCGGCTGCGGCAGGTGCGCGCCGCCGTCGCCGAAGCCGAAGGAGGTTCCCTCCACCTTCCAGGGCAGCGGCACCCGGCAGCCGTCACGGCCGACTTCCACACCCTTGTTGCGGAAGAAGGACGGGTCCTGGCGCTCCGACTCGGGAATTTCGGCAACTTCCTGCAGCCCGAGTTCCTCTCCCTGGTACAGGTAGGCAGAACCGGGGACGGCGAGCATCAGCAAAGTGGCGGCGCGGGCACGGCGTTCACCGAGCTCCACGTCCAGTTCCTCCTTGGGGCCGCCGGCCAGCAGCCAGTCCTTGCCGTCCTGGCCCTTGGTGCGGTCCTTGCCCTTGGACACCTGGGGCAGGCCGTAGCGGGTGGCGTGGCGGACAACGTCGTGGTTGGAGAATACCCAGGTGGACGAGGCGCCGGTGGCGGCCGCTTCGGCAAGGTTCCGGGTGATGATCTCCTTGTACTCGGCGGCGTCAAAGTCCGCCTGCAGCAAATCGAAGTTGAAGGCCTGGCCCAGCCCCTGCGGGCTGGCGTAGCGGGCGCGGCGGGTTGCGTGGACCCAAGCTTCAGCGACGGCGGTGCGCGGCGGGTTGTACTCGTTGAACACCTCGCGCCATTCGGCGTAGATCTCGTGGACTTCGTCCCTGTCCCAGAAGGGGTGGGTGCCGTCGTCGAATCCGTCCACGCCGGTATTGGCCGCGCTCAGTTCCAGCTTGGACAGCAGGGGCTCGGTGAGGTCCTTGGTGAGGGCATGGGCCACGTCCACCCGGAACCCGTCAACGCCCCGGTCGGACCAGAAGCGCAGGGTCTTGAGGAAGTCCTCACGGATTTCACGATTGGACCAGTTCAAGTCCGGCTGTTCCTTGGCAAAGATGTGCATGTACCACTGGCCCGGGGTGCCGTCCGGTTCAGTGATGCGCTCCCAGGCCGGGCCGCCAAAGACGGAGTCCCAGTCCGACGGCGGGAACTCCCCGTTGGGGCCCTTGCCGTCGCGGAAGATGTACCGGTCCCGGGCGGGTGATCCCTTGGGCGAGGCGAGGGCTTCCTTGAACCACTTGTGCCTGTCCGAGGAGTGGTTGGGAACGATGTCGGCGATCAGCTTGATGCCGGCCCCGTGCAGCGCGTCCGCCATCTCGTCAAAGTCCGCAAGGGTGCCGAGCTTGGGGTCCACGTCGCGGTAGTCGTCCACGTCGTAGCCGCCGTCCGCCAAGGCTGAGGGGTAGAACGGGCTGAGCCACACGGCGTCGATTCCCAGCGACTTCAGGTAAGGCACTTTGGCGGTGATGCCCTTGAGGTCACCGATGCCATCACCATTGGAGTCTGAGAAACTCCGGGGGTAGATCTGGTACACAGAGGCCTGGCGCCACCAGTTCGGGTCGGACAGGTGGTCGGAATCGGACAGGGTTGCCAGAGTGGCGGTGGTGGACAAGGGATGATCCTTTGCTACTTGTCGACTATATTTATTTTGGTTCTAAATTTAGTTGCCCGATCATTATCTGGCGCGACGCAAGGAAAGGTCAACAGCATGTCTGAATCGGCCCGGGCCACTCCCCAATTACTGCGCAGGGTGAGCGCCGGCTCGGTACTCGCCTACATGCGCTCCGCCAGCGATGTCACGGTCACGGACGTCATTGACGCCACGGGACTAACGCGGGCCACAGCCATCGCCGTATGTGAGGACCTCAAGGAACGCGGGTGGATCCGGGAGCTGGAAAACCAGCGGGCTTTCGGCGGGTACCAGAAGGGCCGGCCGGCCAGGAGGTTTGAGCTCAACGAGCGCGCCGGCGTGGTGCTGGGGATGGATGTAGGCATCTTGAAGGCAACAGTGGTGGTGGCAGACCTCCGCGGAAAGGCGCTTGGAAGGTCAAGCCTGCCGTTCGCGGACGCGAGAATTTCGGCAGAGGAACGCGTCTCCGTCATCGACCGCGCCGCCCTGATGGCCCTGGACAGTGTCGGCGCGTCACCGGGTTCCGTCCTTGCGGTCTCCGCCGGCATCGCCGCCCCCGTTGACCGCAAGGGCGACGTTCTGGCGGCCCAGCACTTCTGGCAACTGTTCGACGTCGGACTGAAGTCAGCGTTGTGGGACCGGCACGGCTGGACGGTACTGCTGGAAAACGATGCCAACCTGGCAGCCCTGGGCGACCGCTGGCAGGGCGCTGCCGCGGGAGTGGAGGACGTCGTCGTGATCCTTGCCAGCGAGCGCTTCGGTGCAGGGGTGATCGACGGCGGGCGGCTGCTGCACGGCAGCCGGGGCGGCGCCGGGGAGCTCGCGTTCCTGGAGCACGTCCAGGGCGTGGGCGATACGTTCGGCATCGCCAGCCTCGCCAGGGCCTGGGCTGCAGAGGCTCTTGCCGGCAAGGCGAGAACGTCCCTTCGGACGCACCTGCAGGACGGCGGGGCGGAAGCCGAGCACGTGTTTGCTGCCGCCGCTGACGGGGATGCCGTGGCCCTGAAGATCCTCGACCGCCTGGCCGACAGGATGGCCAGGGTCATTGGTGCGGTGGCCACGATGCTCAACCCGGAGCTCGTGGTCATAGGCGGCGCCGTGGCAAAATCCGCCGGCGTGCTGCTGGAACCGATCGCGGGGAAGCTGAAAGGCTTTACCGCCATGCCGCCGCGCGTGTCGGTATCGCCGCTGGGCGACTCGATCGTCACCGTTGGCGCGGTGCGCGCCGCCCTGGACTACGTGGAGAAGAACTCCCTGGACCTGGAGCTTGCTGCAGCCAGCTAAAGCGACTCCAGCGCGGCGGCAACCGGAAGCGAGCCGTCGCAGAATTCAATCGTCCGGCCCGCCGTCTCCGGCAGGTCCAGCACGGCTGCTGCCACGATGGCGGTGTTGCTGCGCGACGTGCCGCCGTCTCCCTCCCCCGGGTTGGGATCCACCTTGATCAAACCCGTGCCGGGTTTGTTGGTCAGGGTTCCCGGCCCCAGGATGGTCCACGAAAGGTCGGTGCCGCGAAGGTACTCGTCAGCGGCAGCTTTCGCCTCGGCGTAGGCAAAAAAGCCGTTGCTCTCCGGTACACCGTGGTCCTTGCGGGCTCCCAGATAGGACACCATCACATAACGGTCCACCCCGGCGTGTACTGCGGCATCCATTGAACGGATGGCTGCGTCCCGGTCCACGGCGAATGTCCGGGCGGGGTTTCCGCCGCCCGCTCCTGCTGACCAGACGACAGCGTCGTGGCCCTTCAGTGCCTCGGCGATGGCCGTCGTCGTGGAATTCTCGATATCAAGGACCGACGGCGTTGCGCCCGTTTGAGCGACGTCCGCCGCGTGGTCCGGGTTGCGGATGAACGAGGTGACGTCGTGGCCCTCTTCCGTGAGCAGGGTGGACAGGTGCAGGGCCACTTTGCCGTGGCCGCCGATGATTGCGATTCGGGTCATTGCCCCATTCTGCTCCCCCATCCCGCAGACGCCATATCACCGCGCGTTCGACCCCTGGCAAAATCAAGGGACAGTGCGGTAGCTGAGGTACACCACCCCGTTGCGGAATCTGTGCTCGTCCTGCAGTTCAAGCCGCAGGTTCAGCCCGTCCGGCAGGAACCGCAGGCCTCCTCCCACCGCCACCGGGTTGAGAAAGATCCGGCACTCGTCCACCAGCCCCGCCTGGAGTGCGCCGGCAGCCAGGGTGGAGCCGCCGATGCCGATGCTTCCCCCGCTGCGCTCCTTCAGGTCCCGGATGGCATCGGGTTCAAAAGAGCGCTGGATTGTTGTCCTCGCAGTCACCGGATTTTCCAGTGACCCGGAGAAAACGATCTTGTGTGCTGCCCGCCAGATCCGCCCGTAGTCCTGGATCACGGGCGGATCGTCGCTTCCACCCAGGGTCTCCCAGACGGACAGGACCTCGTACATGCGCCGGCCCAAAAGGTACGTGCCGGCGTCGCGCTCCAAATCATTGACGAAGGCATGGACTTCCTCATCGGGGGCGCTCCAGTCGAAGTTGCCGTGACGGTCGGCGACGTAGCCGTCCAGGGATGCGATCCCCGTGTAGATAAGCACAGCCATGGGCTCATTCTGCCTGCACTTCAGGCTTTGGGTAAGACCGCGTCCCCGTTCCTGCGGGACTACGCAGTTCCAGATGTCCGCCGCTCCCGGACGAAAAACTGCTGGATCATGGTCCAGGCGTTGGTGACCGTCCAATAGACCAGGACGCCGATGGGGAAGAAGACCCCTCCCAGCGCGAACACCACCGGCAACGTGTAGAGCACCATTTTTTGCTGCCGCATAAAGGGACTCCCAGTGTCCCCCGGCAACGGGTTCCGAGCGAGGATCAACTTTTGCGTGACAACCTGCGCGGCGGTCATGGCAAGGATCATCAGGATGGTCAACGCCATAACGGCGGTCTGGTTGCCGCTGCCGCCGTGCAGCACTGATGCCGTCAATGAGGCGCCGAGGATGCTGGACTGGTCGAACTGCACTACCTGGTCGTGGCTCATGGCGCCTGTTCCTTCACCCTGCGCTGCGCGGGTGCTGATGCCGGAGAGAACCTGGTACAGGGCAAAGAAGAACGGCACCTGGATCAGCATGGGCAGACAGGCGGAGAAGGGGTTGGTCCCATGCTTTTTATACAAGGCCATCTGCTCCTGCGCCATTGACTGGCGGGAGAGCGGGTCTGTCCGGCCCTTGTATTTTTCCTGCAGCGTCTTCAGGTCCGGCTGCAGGAGCCGCATCCGGCGTTGGGCGCCGAGCTGCTTCAAAAACACGGGAATCAGGGCGGCCCGGATCAACAGAACCAGCCCGATGATGGACAGCGTCCACGTCCAGCCGCTGGCCGGAGGCATGCCGACGGCGCTCAGCCCTTCATGCAAGCCGACCATAACGGCGGACACCAACCATCTGAACGGGACCATGATCACGTCAAAGAAGTCCATGCGTTTCCCCCATCGGTGAGATGCGGCAAAGCTACGGGGAAACGGAGAACTTGTCACGCACTATTGTTCAGGTCAACGGCGCGCATTCCTATCGGGCAGGCGCACCGACCATGACTTCGTGGTAGTGCGCCGGCAAACGAACGATCTCAAGTTCCGACATATCGAGAAGGCGGCGGCTCCCTGTCAGAGTGTCCAGAATCCAGAGCAATCCCTGGTCCGGCGCGACCTCTGTGACCGGCCCGCGGTGCACCAGAGTGCTCCCGTAAAACGCTTCGATGGCGTCTCCTGCGGAGAGCTCATCACAAGAACCGATAACAGCCTGGTCTTTGCTGTTCATGACCCGTCCTTTCCTTTGTTGAAGGGCTCCCCCTGGCCCCATTGTGTCGGCACAGGGTTGCT
This sequence comes from Arthrobacter sp., assembly GCA_046717065.1. GTDB lineage: Bacteria > Actinomycetota > Actinomycetes > Actinomycetales > Micrococcaceae > Arthrobacter. Next base: position 37,951 of record JBKJVX010000054.1, read on the forward strand.
TCCGCGTGTACCTCAGATGATGTTTTGCCAACGTTTTGAAGACGGTCCCGCCCCAGTCACCCCCCAGGCATCGGCGGAGGTTTACCCGGGCCGGCGGGATGGGGCTATCGCGCTGCTTCGTCCAGGAGTTGGCGGAACTGTTCCTCGCTGTTCAGCGTGAGCTTTTGACCATCGAGGAAGAAGGTGGGGGTTCCGGTTACACCGAGGGCTTTGCCGTCGGCGAGGTCTTTGCGGATCCGGTCCCTTGTTTTCTCGGCTGCTACGGCGGCGTCGTACTTGCTGATGTCCAGGCCCAGTTCTTCAGCGAAGGTTCGGAACAGCCGCGCCTGGGAGTCCTGTCTTTCGCCCCATTGCGGCTGGGTTTCAAAGAGCTTGGCGGTCATCTGCTCGTACTTGCCCTGCTGGGCAGACGCTTCCACGGCCAGGGCCGCAGCGCCGGAGTTGGCGTGCCCGGGCAGGGGGAAGTAGCGGTGGATGAAGGTGATTCTGTCTCCGTACTCCTTCTTGAGCTCCTGCACCAGGGGTTCGGCGGCGCGGCAGGATTCGCATTCAAAGTCCAGGAACTCGACCAGCTGGGCTTTCTCAGTAATTGGGTTTGTGACGCGGTGGCTGTCTTCCCTGACCAGTTGCGCGTCGACGGCGGCCGTAGGCGCGGCGGGTGCTGGCTTGTTCGCAGTGAACACCGCGTACCAGATCAGGCCGGAGGCGAGGAGGACCGCGAGGATAGTCCAGATGGCGATCCGGACGTTCCGTGGTGTGGAGACGGCGCTCAATGATCCGCCGGTTTCGTTCCGAGGGCCAGGGTCACCGGCACGGGATTGGCGTCGTCCTGGCAGCCGGCGCAGCAGGCACCCTCTTGCGCCGGCTGCAGAGGAGCTTCCGATACTGCTCGGGGTGGGGCGGTGGTTCCGGGTGCGCAGCAGCCATCGTCCTCTTGGCCATGGGCACGGTCATGGGCATCGTCAATGTGGGGGCGGGCGCAGCATGCTTCGCCTCGCCAGGCGTTGAGGCCTTCACGGACGGCGATCCCGGCGATGATCAGGGCAGCACCGGCATCGGCCCACCACCAGCCCAGGGTGCTGTTCAGGACCAGGCCAACGAGCAGGACCGCCGAGAGGTAGGTGCACAGCAGGGTTTGTTTGGAATCGGCCACGGCCGTCCGGGACCCGAGTTCCCGCCCGGCCCTGCGCTGGGCCCAGGACAGGACCGGCATGATGGCCAGACTCAACGCTGCAATCACGATGCCGGAAGTGGAGTGCTGGGCCTCTTCTCCGCCCATCAGTGCACGCAGCGCGTCGGCGGTTACGAACGCGGCAAGGGCGAAGAAGGAAATGGCGATGATCCGCAGAGTCAGGTGCTCACGCCGTTCGGGGTCTTTCGCGGAGAACTGCCAGGACAGCGCCAGGGCGGAGGTCACCTCTATGACCGAGTCCAGCCCGAAAGCGATCAAGGCAGCAGAGTCGGCGACGTTGCCTGCCCAGAGCGCGACGACGGCTTCAATGAGGTTGTACGTGATGGTCGCGGCAGCAAAGAGCCGGATACGGCGGTTCAGGACCGCTCGGCGTTGAGATCTTGGAGCCTGCAGCAGTGCGGTCATACGAGGCACTCCCCGTCAGGGGCGCAGCAGGCAGGATCCACAGCGAGCACTACACCGATCAAGTCCTTGACCGCATGACCCAGCCGAGCGTCGGCGAGCTCATACCGGCTCCGCCGCCCATCGGGGACGGCGACCACCAGGCCGCAGCCCCGCAGGCAGGTCAGATGATTGGACATACTCTGCCGGCTTACACCCAAGGAATCGGCCAAATCAGAGGGATAGGACGGAGCATCTGAAAGGGCCAGTAAAACCCCGGCGCGGGTAGGGTCCGAGACCGCATAGCCGAACCGGGCAAGCACTGGCGCTTGCGTGAGCGTTTCCATGCCCCCGAACGTACAGCGTGAGCTGTATTCACGCAAACATGTATAAACGGCCGCAGTCAGCGGCCTTAATGCGTCCCGTTGTTCTGCCTAAGGATTGCGGGGGCACAGGATCCGGGAGATCAAGGGGTATAAGACCTTGTAGCAGCTGGGCTGCTCGTGTCCGCAGGAGTGGCCCGGCGTCGAGAGAGACGAAACAGCAGCAGGCCAGAGGCTACGCCGCTGGCCGGGTGAAAATGTAGCGGTGGGGAGGCTCGATCTACCGCCCTGACGATTATGAGTAGTGCGCTCTAACCAACAGAGCTACCCCGCCACGAAT
>JBKJVX010000055.1:0-3938 GCA_046717065.1 Arthrobacter sp.
TCTTAAAGGTTTCAGGCATGCCCGCAACCTTCATGGACGCCCCGTACCCGCACGTGCAGCACATCCACGGCGGAGCCAAGGGTGTCTGCCCGGACCCGTCGGCGGATAAGGACGGTGACCAGGTCATTTCCACCACTGAAGGTGCCCCGTCCTACGGCGGCATCGTCACCACCCTGTCCACCAGCGGTGACACCAGCCCCGCAGCAGGCCTTGACCTGAAGGTCGGCGGCCAGGGCGCCGCTTACACCGTTGACCGCACCTTCGAACTGAACGCCGAAACCAAGGCCGCCCTTGAGGCAGGCACCGCAGTGGTAGTGGTTCACGGCCTTGACCCCGCCACCCTCAGCCCGGCCGGGCAGGCCGCAAAGAGCGACCTCGCACCGACCCTTCCGCTGGCCGCCACCTCCCCCGCCCTCTGCGGAACCCTGACGGCCGGGCAGATGAAAATGCCCGCAGGCGGCGCAGCAACCGGCATCGCCACCGACACCGGCACCGACACCGGAGCCCTCGCCATCAGTTCGGGCCTGGCCCTGATCGCCCTCGCCGGCGGCGCCTACGTCGTCCGCCGCCGCACCTCCGCAGCAGCCTAAGCGCTGACCGGATCGCTCCAGTGACACCCAAGAACCCCGGCCACCGCAGAGGCCCCCTGGCCGCCACGGCGGCCGGGGTTCTGCTCCTGCTCACCCTCGCCGGCTGCGCCGGCGGACCCGCCACCACCCCGGATGCCGGATCGGCACCCTCAGCCTCGGCCTCAGCCCCAGCCACGCCCGGCACCCCCAGCGCTCCCCCGCCCGTGGCCGCCCCGGCCCCCGCCGCCCCCGCAGCCGGGGCCCAACAGCTTCCCCCGGTCATGGCCGCCTCGGCTCCCGTCACCCTGACGATTCCCTCGATCTCGGTCCGGACGGACCTTATCCACCTGGGACTGGAGGATAACGGCTCCCTGAAGGTACCGGAGGACACTGGCAACGGTGCACCCGCCAGCTGGTACGACGGCTCCCCCAACCCCGTAGAACGTGGACCCTCGGTCCTGCTGGGCCACCTCAACGCCCTGGGCGGCAACAAGGGTGTCTTGGCGGACCTGAGAAAACTCACCTCAGGCGCTGAAACACCGTCTCCCGAACCGATGGCAGCACCGCCGTGTTCACCGTTGACCGCGGTGCGCTCTACCCCAAAGACGAGTTCCCCACCCTTGAGGTTTACGGCAACACCGAGGCAGCCGAGCTGCGGCTGATCACATGCGACGGCTACGACCCCGAAACCGGGGAATTCGATGACAACTACGTCATCTACGCCACCCTCAAAGCCTGACAAACGGCCCCCACCCCAACAACGTCGGCGGCTAGGACGGAAAGAGCCATGAAACAGCACCCACCCTTGCTGGCCTCCCTGGCCCTGTCCGCGCTGCTGCTCACCGGCTGCGCCGCAGCAGCCGGCTCCGTCACCGCCCCGTCGGACCTCTCAACACCGGCGCCTTCAGCTGCTTCGACAGGGACCGGGCCCACGGACAGCCACGGCGGCGGGCACCACAGCGGATCATCATCACCGGGAGCCACTAAAGCCGATGGTCCCAGTGAAGCCGCAAAGATGGTGTGCGGAGACCAGCCCATGGACCGGCTCACCGCAATCATGGACCTGAAGCAGGACGCCCACACCATCAACGACTGGGCCGACAGCACCTTCACCTGCACCTACCACCTGAACGAAGGCGACCTTGTCATCTCAGTCAAGGAAGCCAAGAACAAGGCCACGGCACTGAACTACTTCGATGCGATGCAGGCACTTGCCGTCGACGCAAAGCCGATCGAGGGCCTGGCAAACCTCGGTTTCCCCGCTTACGAAACCGCGGATGGGTCGGCAGTGTTCCAGAAGGACAGCTTCGTGCTCCAGGTGGACGCCACGGACCTCCCCGAAACCCTGGGACCGGACGCCATCACCCGGAACGCCCTGGCCTACCAGCTCTCCACCACCATCCTCGCCTGCTGGATCGAACACCCCTAAACCACCCTGGTTCCACCCACATACCCCGCCGCTGTTCCCTTGAAAGGCTCACCCATGAAAGCAACCACAACAACCGGCGCACTTGGACTCATAGCAGTGGCAGCCGTACTGGCCCTGTCTGCCTGCGCGGGCACGTCAGGGTCCGGCACCACAGCAGCCCCCACACTGACCGAACAATTCCCGTCAGCTCCGGCCGCCACCACAGAACCGGCCCCCGCAGCATCCAGTACGGGTACAACACCCGCGGCGGCCCCGGCAGAAATCCTGATCAAGGGCTTCAAATACGAAGGCGCCGACACCGTGAGCCCCGGAGCGGAAATCACCGTAACCAACGAAGACATCGAAGCGCACACCATCACCGCCGACACCGGCAACGCATTCGACACCATCACCAAGGTCGGCACCACCACGTTCACCGCCCCGACCGAGCCCGGGACCTACCCCTACCACTGCATCTTCCACGGCAACATGAAAGGCACCCTCACCGTCAACTAGGACCCGAAGGTAATCCCGTCGCAGTCGGCCTCCGCTCACCGTCCCGGGCAGCGGGACCCGTGACGTAGGGTGTTGCCCTGCCGTGAGCATGCTGAAGGCGCCCATCTGCCACCACAAGGAACACTCCTATGAGCAACACCAAAAAGCGCACAACGGAGCATCAGGAAATTATCAATGCCCTGCGAACCAAACAACGAGCCAAGAAACGACGGTTCAACTTTCTTCTGTACGGCAGTTTTGGACTGGTATTGGCTGCCATCATTACTGCCGTTGCCGTCGCTGTCAGCAGCTCGATCCAGGAGCGCAACGAAGCAGCCGAAGCCGCTAAACGACCCATCAGTGATGTCCAGACCTTTACAGGGCTGACACGCAACCACGTCCAAGAGGCTGTTGATTACCCCCAGCAGCCTGGTGCCGGAGGAGACCACTCCCCAGTCTGGACCAACTGCGGCGTTTACAGTGAGCCCGTCAATGAACAACGCGCTGTCCACTCACTTGAACACGGAGCGGTGTGGATTACCTACCGCGCGGACCTCCCGGCCGATGAGCTGGACACACTGGCTGAGCTCGCCAAGGGCAAGCCCTACGTCCTGCTAAGCCCCGTCCAGGATCAGGTCTCCCCCGTCACAGCAACCGCGTGGGGGGCCCAACTCACGTTGCAGGAAGCCGCCGACGAACGCATCGCCACGTTCATTCGTGCGTATGCCCAGTCCTCCGAAGCGCCCGAACCCGGTGCGCCCTGCACCGGAGGAACCAATGGCTAGACCAGAAAGGCGTTCCGGTCCTCGCCCACTGGTGTGGACAGGGATTTTCTACCTCGGGAGAACCAGCGGGGCCTGGTTGGCGGCTGTACCGTGCCAAGGCTTGAGCGGGAGGCGGCCAAGATTGAGGCCAGCGTCAGTGCGGTGGCCGGTGCGAGGATGGCCCAAGGGGGCCCGTTCGACGTAGTTGATGCCTACCCCGGCCGGCCATAAAGAGCCAGTGCGCGCATCCCGTGCCACAGCTGACACACCGTTACCGGAATGTGACAAACATTGCTGGTCTGACGTACGGTCTAAGTCGTGACGGTTTCTCCTCGAGGCGGCACTCCCGAACAGATTGCCTAACTCTGCCGCTGCCCGGGATCCGTTCGCTTTTCGTCCGGCAGAGACTGGGACCCATTATTAGCCTGCTTCTGGCAGGTCTTAGATTGTCCGGTCAAGCCCCACTTCCAAGGAAATGAGACATGACGCTCAATTCTGCCCTGCTGAGCAGCACACGGAGCGCCACGCCGCACCCTCCGGTATCGGCGCTATGGCTGCCTGCTGCCCGAAAACGAAAGACTCACCAGAAATGACCGTTCAGAACGACCTCAGCCGCGAAGACGTTGCCTCCTATGAGGCAGAGCTCGCGAAACGGACTCCCTCGCTCTACTCGCGCTACATCGGCGCGATGCTCTACTTCAT
>JBKJVX010000056.1:0-17755 GCA_046717065.1 Arthrobacter sp.
AGCGCCGGATGCCGTCCCGGTCCTGCGCGTATTCAACGAACGGGATGGGCGAAGTATCGGAACGGAAAGGGGTACCCGTCAGGGAGAGCCGCCGGGCCGCAGGGTCAAACGCTTCGCGGAGGCCGTCACCCCAGGACAGGGCCTCGCCGCCGTGGTGGATCTCGTCAAGGATCACCAGCGTGCGGGCGGCCTCGGTCTTGGCGCGGTGCAGCATGGGTTTGCTGGCCACCTGGGCATAGGTGACGGCCACACCGACGAAGCCGCGGCCGTGCTGGCCGTCGGCGTTCTTGAAGTTGGGATCGATGGCGATGCCCACCTTGGCGGCGGCGTCGGCCCACTGCCGTTTCAGGTGGTCCGTGGGCGCCACGATGGTGACCCGGTTGACCGCCCCGGATTCAATGAGCATGGAGGCCACGCGCAACGCGAACGTGGTCTTGCCGGCGCCGGGTGTTGCTACGGCCAGGAAGTCGCGGGGACCTGTACGGAAGTAGAGGTCAAGGGCTTCCTGCTGCCAGGCACGGAGTTTCTGGGCGGTTCCCCAGGCTGCACGTTCCGGATAAGCCGGTGGCAGCGTGGGGCCGCCAAAGAGCGTCTCCGTCACTACTTGTTGTCGCCCGAGTCCCCTCCGGGACCCTTGCCGCCGTCGTTGCCCGGGCGGAGGCCGTCATAAACCTCTTTGCACATCGGGCACACCGGGAACTTCTGCGGATCCCGGCCGGGCGTCCAGACCTTGCCGCACAGGGCGATGACGGGGTCCCCCGTCAGCGCCGACTCCATGATCTTTTCCTTGCGTACGTAGTGTGAAAAGCGCTCCCGGTCTCCGGGCTCCACCTCCTGGCGCAGTTCCTCGCGCTCAATGGTGGCCGTGGACGTTCCAGCCCCGGAAAGCTCGCGCATCGGGTCGTTTTCGAGAGGGTCCGTCATGCTAGTCATGCCAATCATCTTAGCCTTTCCCGCCGTGCGGCGTTCGACGGCGGCGCGTCCTCCGGAGGTGGGAAACAGATGCCCGCTGCCTGCCGGCGTCGTACTTTTCCGCTGCCGGACCTGCCGTGAACCCTTCGGCTAGAGACCTTGCCAGGCGGGTTTGTTGTCATAGGTATGCCGGTAGAAATCAGCCAGTTTCAATGCCGAGGCGGCAGCTTCGTCCAGCAGGACGGTGGCATGGGGATGGAACTGCAGCACGGACGCGGGACAGATCGCGGACACCGGACCTTCAACGAACTCGCGGACAGCCTGCGCCTTCTGCGCGCCGGTTGCCACAAGGATCACATGCCGGGCATCCATAATGGTCCCAAGCCCCTGGGTCAGGACGTGGTGCGGGACCTCGGCCAGGCTGCCAAAAAACCGGGCGTTGTCCCGGCGTGTCTGTTCGATAAGGCTCTTGATCCGGGTGCGGGAGGCGAACGAGGATCCGGGCTCGTTGAACCCGATGTGGCCGTCGGTGCCCACGCCAAGGAGTTGCAGGTCGATGCCGCCCGCCGCAGTGATGGAGTCCTCGTAGGCACGGCAGGCCGCGAGGATGTCCGCTGCCGTACCGTCCGGCCCGTGGACATTCTCCGGGGCAATGTTGACCCTGTTGGTGAACTCCCGCCGGATCACTTCCCGGTAGGACTCGGGGTTGCCGGCCGGCAGGCCCACGTACTCGTCCAGGGCAAAACCGGTGGCACGGCTGAAGTCCAGGCCGTCCCGCTCGTGGCGGGCGGCGAGTTCATCGTAGACCGGCAGCGGCGACGATCCGGTGGCAAGCCCCAGGACGGCATTCGGCTTGCGGCGGAGGAGTTCCTCGATGGCGTCGGCGGCAAGTTTACCGATCTGCTTGCTGCCGTTGAGGATGACTACTTCCATGCTGTTCCTTCCGGGGCCGTTTCAGGGTTACGGGCGGCTAGAAGCCGGCGGTTCACGCGTCAGCGGTTCACGGTGACCTGGGCCAGCAGCTCAGGGCCGCGGCCGTCCAGCCATTTTCCGCCCAGCCTGACACCGGCCACAAACAGGCCCACGCCCAACAGGAGCCCGACGGCCAGGTTCAGCCAGCCGAACAGGGCGTTTCCGGTCACCAGCTGTGCGATCAGGAGGGCGGCTTCCGGCAAAACCAGGACCAGAAGGACTCCCAGCCCGGCGAACTGGACTGCAAGGGTCTGGCCCACGTTTCCCGGGGGTTTCTTGAACGGGCTGTCGCCCGGCAGGGGAACCGCCACCGTGTACCGGGCCGACACCACGGAGGACAACCCCAGTCCCGTGAAGAGGATCCCCAAGCTCAGTCCCAACTGGCCGGGCAGCGGGCCCCAGTCGCCGGTGAAAGCGGCTGACCCTGCGGCAAATACGAGTACCACCGGCAGTGCGAACGCCAGGCAGGCCAGGGCGCGGCCCAGCCTGTCGTCAACACCCCGGACCCCGCTGGCCAGGTGCAGCGCGAAGGCGGTGTTGTCATAGGACACATCAGCAGAGATGGACCAGGCAAGGATGAACGCCGACAGCGGCGCCAGGAGCGCCAGGGTGCTGAAGTCACCGGCCTGGCTGCCCTGGAAGACAAGCACCACTGGAAGGAGCGGTATCACGATGAGCGAGCCGGAGTACCGGGGGTCACGGAACCAGTACGTGAGCGCCCTCGCCATCACAGCGCCGGCCGGAACAGCGGGCAACAACCCGAGCAGCCCCAGCTTGCCGCCCTTGCGCTTCCCGCTGCCTGAATAGGGCGGGGTGACCAGGGCACGTTCTAAAAGCAGCCTCCAGCACCAGGCAAGGCCGGCAAGCACCGCAACGGAAAGGAGCAGCTTCAACGCCGCCTCGCCCGGCCGGCCGGCCGCAATGTCTCCGGCCAGGGACCACGGAGCACCAAGTGGAGTCCACGACAACGTCCGGGCGAAGTCAGGCAGGAAGCCGGTGGAAGCGGTGATTCCCCGCCCCACCCCCGCAACGATCGGGCCCAGGAGGACGAGGGGCACCATAAACGCGACGGCGCTGACATCCTTGAAGCGGCGGGACGACGCGAGGCTCACCGTTGCCGTGGTCACCACTTTGGACAGCACGATGCAGGTCAGGACACCCAGAACTGCACCCACCAACGCTGCAAGCGCCGGCAGGACGCCCCGGGACCACGTGACCACCGTGGACAGTGCCACCAGTGCCGTGGCCAAACCCGGAATGCCGATCAGTCCGCCCAGCGCCAGCCCAGCCAGCATCTGCTTCATGGGGACGGCGAAGGTGGTGAAGCGGGCTGGATCAAGGGTCATGTCCGTGGCAGAGGCCACCACCGGAATGATTCCCCAGCCCAGGACGGCCGCGGCGCCGCCGAGCACCACCGCTGTGTACACCAGGTCGTTTTCCGCCTGGCGAAGCAGGACGAGTACAACCACCAGCGTGGCAACGATACTGAGCGCATAAAGCCCTGCGAATGCCATGCCCACCAGTTGCCACGGGCTGCGGCGCAGGCCATTGCGCAGCAGGGTCAGTTTGAGCCTTAGAAGGTGCGCAACCATTCCAGCCCCTCCGTGTGGCTGCGGCCGCCCACCAGCTGGACGAACCGGTCTTCCAGGGAAACCCCGCCGCGCACCTCGTCCACGGTTCCTGCAGCCAGTAGCCTGCCGCCGGCCACTACTGCCACGTGGTCACACATGCGCTGCACCAGGTCCATCACGTGGCTGGAGACGATCACCGTTCCGCCGGATGCCACGTAGCTGTCCAGGATGGAGCGGATGTTGGACGCGGAGACAGGGTCGACGGCCTCGAACGGCTCGTCCAGCACCAGCAGCCTCGGCGCGTGGATCAGGGCAGATGCCAGGGCGATCTTCTTGGTCATGCCAGCGGAGTAGTCAACCACCAGCGTGCCGGCGTCCTGCGACAGGTCCAGGGCTGCCAGCAGCTCGCCCACGCGGCTGGCCACCACGTCCTTGTCCATTCCCCGCAGCAATCCGGCGTAGGTGATGAGCTGTTCGCCGGTCAACCGGTCAAAGAGCCGTACGCCGTCCGGCAGGATCCCCATCAGCCGCTTGGCCTCCAGCGGCCGCGCCCAGACATCCACGCCGTGGACGACGGCGGTGCCGAAGTCCGGGCGCAGCAGCCCGGTAGCCATCGACAGCGTGGTGGTCTTGCCGGCGCCATTGGGGCCCACAATCCCAAAGAAGGAGCCCGCGGGGACGTCCAGGCTGATGCCGTCCACTGCGATCTTTTCGCCGAAGCGCTTGGCGAGTCCCCGGATGGACAGTGCGGCTACGGGACCGGCGGGCCGCGCCGGATCTGGTTGCTGAGCAGTCATGAAGCCAGACTAGCCCTCAGGGTGCGGCAGCGGGGTCCTCCTGCAGGAGTAGCGTCAAAGGTCTAGGGAGCGTTCTGCCGGCGCGGCAGGACCGGCACAGCAACTGCCGGAACCGGCGGAGCGGATGCCGGCTGCTACTGCACCTTCCGGATCCGGATGGGCCCTTTTGCCGTGGCGGGATCAACCACCGAACCGCCCTGGGTGATCTCCACCTCGCCGGCTTCAACCAGCCGCCGGGCGGCCCTGCGGGCAGGCTCCATCAGGCCGCGCCAATTCTCATCACCGACAGCACGGGCAGCATCCGACGGGCAAATGGTGGACGTTGCTGCCCTGGCAGCCAGAAGGTCCAGGATGGTGGCCTCCAGCTGCCGGCCAATCCCGTCACCAGGAGCCTGCCCCTTGTTGTCGCGCTGCCCGTGAGCCATTATGTGCGCGGCTTTCAGAAGGTCCGCCGGGGCACGGCGCGCTCGTACTGCGGCGCCCATTTAATGTCATGGCCCAGCTCGAAGGCCGCCCGCAGCCACCAGTGCGGATCCCGCAGCGCCGCCCGGGCGATGAAGACGCCGTCGGCCTGCCCGGTGGCAATGGCATGTTCGGCCTGGCCGGCGGAGGTCAGGAGGCCTACCGTTCCGGTGGGCACCCCTGCGTCCCTTCGGATGGCAGCGGAGAAGCCCGTCTGGTAACCGGGACCCGCCTTGATCTGCTGATGGGCAACGGCTCCCCCGCTGGAAACATCCACGAGGTCCACGCCGTGCTGCGCTGCCTCGCGTGCCAGCCGCACCGAGGCCGCGAGGTCCACCCCGCCGTCGGCCCAGTCACTGGCGGAGATCCTCAGGAGCAGAGGCATTGAGTCCGGAATGACAGCCCGCACCGCGTCCACCACGGCAAGCATCAGGCGGTTCCGTCCCGCCTCATCCCCGCCCCAGGCGTCGGTCCGCGTGTTGATCAGCGGGCTCTGGAACTGGTGCAGGAGGTAGCCGTGCGCCCCGTGGATTTCCACCGTGTCGAAACCGGCATCAACGGCGCGGACAGCGGCTGCCGCGAAGTCGCTGATCACTCCGTCGATCTGCTCCCCGCTCATCACGGCGGGTTCGGCGTAGCCGTCAAACGCCGACGGCGAGGGCCCCACAGTGGTCCACCCGCCGTCGGACTCCGGGACACTGCCGTGCTTGCCGGAGAAAGGCCAGTAGGTGGAGGCCTTCCGGCCCGCGTGGGCCAACTGGACGCCGATTTTTGCCTCCGCCGCCCCGTGCCGGTGCACGAAGGACGTAATCCGCTGCCAGGCTTCGGCCTGGGCATCGTTGTAGAGGCCGGCGTCACGGGGACTGATCATGCCTTCGTGGTTGACGGCGGCAGCCTCGGTGAGGATCAATGCCGCGCCGCCGGCGGCGAAGGAGCCCAGGTGCATCAGGTGCCAGTCGTTCGGAACGCCGGGCGCGGCGTCGGCCTCGCAACTGTACTGGCACATGGGCGATACCCAGCCGCGGTGCTGGAGCTCCAGTGAGCGAAGTTTCAGCGGCTCGAACAGTGCAGCCACTAGAAGAGCACCCTCGCCAGTGCCTGACGGGCCTTGGCAACCCGCTCATCAGCGGCGCCCACCACATCGAAGAGCTCGAGCAGCCGGACCCGCGCGGTCTCGCGCTCCGGTCCGAAGTTCCTGCCAATGAAGCTGACCAGGCGGTTCAGCGCATCCTCCACATGCCCGCCGGCAACGTCCAGGTCAGCGACGGCAAACTGTGCCTCCACATTGTCCGGCTCATTGGCCGCCTGCTCGCGCAGGGCTTCGCTGTCCTGGGCCGTGAGCGGCTGGAGGCGCGCCATCAGCTCCACCTGGGCCAGCCCCGCCTTCGCCTCGTGGTCGGCAGGCATCTCGTTCAGCGCCTGCCGGTATGCTTCTGCAGCCGCCGCATAGTCGCCGGCCTCGATGGCCTCAAAAGCGGCCTGGTGCAGAGGCGGCAGCGGTGCCGGCTCCCCTTCCTGCGCAGCGCCGCCGCCAAGGCTTCCGGTCACGCCGTTTGCCGCCGCTACCTTTAGCAGTTCGTCAAAAAGGCTCCGGACCTGCTGTTCGTCCGCACCGCCCTGGAACAGCGGCACCGGCTGGCCCTTGAGTACCGCAACGGCGCTAGGCACGGCCTGCACCTGGAACGCCTGGGCCAGCTGCGGGAACGCTTCGATATCGGCGGCGCCGAGAACCAGCCTGCCGCCATAGCTGTTCACCACGCGTTCCAGGACGGCCAGCATGGTTGAAGACTCGGGTGAGTAGGAAGCCCAAAGAGCGAAAACCACAGGCACCTGCGCGGACAACTCCACCAGCTGCTGGAAGTTGCCTTCGGTCACGTTGACCACCAGCTCGGGAGCGGCACCGGGCTGCGCTCCAGTGGGTGCTTCCGTTCCCGACGGCGGCGCGGCGGGGGCCGGGGCGGCCGGGGCGGCCGGGCGCTGCTTCAGGGAGGAAAGGTCGACGGCGCCGCGCAGGTTAAGCAGGTTGGCAGCGGCAGGAGGGACTGGGCGGGAAGCTGGCGAACTCATGCTTTCCACTCTAGCCACTCCGGCCGCTGCCGGGGGTAATGCAGGTATGGCGTCTACTTGAAACTGGCGCCCACCAGGCCGCGGGTGGCAGCCACGAGCTTCATGGGGTCGGTGGAGCCTGCCGGCGGAACGTATACGGCGACGGACTCGGCGAAGTTCAGGACCATGCCGGTGGTGGTTTCCTTGCCGCCGGCGAGGGCCGCGGCATCGTCACCAATGGTGAGCTTGTCACCGGCAGCCTTCGGCGTTCCCTCGAAGCCGAAGTTGATCCGGCCCAGGACCAGCGCACCGCCGTCGGCAGTCCGGAACACTACCGTGCTTTCGGGAACCACCTTGTGGGTGAAGGAGAAGTTTCCGTTCTCGCCTGCCTTGACCACCTCGGCCTGGTAGGACAGCGTGTCCGCGATGTACGGCGAGGACTCGCCCTCCACCAGTTTGTCCTTGAAAGCCGAATCGGCGGAGGTGAGGCGGTCGGCGAGGCCGGACATGGCCTCTTCGCCGCTGTACAGCAGCCCGGTCTTGTCAGCGGCAGCAAGCGTTTCCGTACCGTCACGGTTGATGGTGGGGAAGGTGGTGCCCGGCTGCAGCGGATTCGTTTCCACCAGCTTGTAATTCTCGCGCGGAGAAGCCTGGACGAGCGTCAGCAGCTGCGGCACAACGTTGCCCTCGCCCTGGGTCACGGCAAGGACGGAGCGGGGCCACTCGCGGTTGCTGGTGACCACGGTGGTGAGGAGCTTGGTGGAACGCACGGGCATGCGTGCCTCGTAGGATCCAACCTGCGAGCGGATTTTGTAGTTCTGGGTCCGGACTTCAAGTTCCGTCCCGCCCACGCGGTCGGCCAGCTTTGCCGCATCCTTTGCTGCGTCGCCGGAGTCCGCGGCGCTGGAGACCTGCTCCAGGATGCGGCGGAACTGGGCGTCCAGCAGCACCGGCGCACCGGACGGTTCCTGGGCTGCAGGCGAAGCCGTCGATGACGAACCCGGGGAAGGCGCCGGCGAAGTGGCGTTTGCGGCGGCGCCGGTTCCGGCCACTACGGCTGCAGCCACCACGCCCGCAGCAACCATCGTCACCCGCGAGGATGAGCGTGCCTCAGTCCTGGCGCGGGCGCGCTGGGCAAAGCCGCTGCCTTGGCCGTCGCCGTCACCGTTGCGCTTGCGGACGGAGAGCAGGGCCAGGACGATCCCGCCGAGGATCAGGAGCGAGCCCAGCACCATCAGCGGGATGGCCCACGGGGTGGAGGTATCGTTCGGGAACGTCATGGAGATGGAGGCCGGAGCAGGCTGGGTCCCGTCTGAGGCCAGCAGGAGCGTCCAGTCGCCATCGGCGGGCGGCGTCCATGAATACTCCAGCTGGCCGCTGGCGTTCTCGGTGGAAACCCAAAGATCGGAGCCGGCGGGGCTGGGCGTGGTGGCTTCGCCGTCGGCGTGTTCCACCTGAAGCGCCTTACCGTCCTCCGATACCCCCGTGACGGTGTTGTGGGCCGTCTGGCCAACCCAGGCGTCCACATCGTCGGGACGCCCCGCCGCGAGCAGGAAGTTGCCGTCGCCCTCAATGTTGATCTTGACGGTTCCGCCGTGCAGGGTGCGCAGCTTTCCGTCTATGACGGTCAGCGGCGCAGCCTCGGAATCGGCGGGCGCAGAGGCCGTGAAAGTCTCGGACGGGGCCCAGATGGTTCTCTGGCCGATGCCGGCGAGCAGTGTCAGGAGGCCGAGCAGCACGAGTGCGACTGCAGTCTTTAAACGCAAGGGAACACCTATCATCAGCGGGGGTTTACCTTCAATAGTAACGGTTTGGTTACCGGAGCCTTTGTTCCGCAGCCGGATACACGTCTTCCGCCGCCTCCGTGCGGGTCCCCTCAGCGGGTGTTGACAAGGCTGCTGATAGTGTTTGCGATGATCATCACACCGGCCCGCACCAGCGGCGCCACGCACCGAACAGGCCCTACATTCCAGTGACTGACAAGACGGACGAGTCCTCCGCGGCACACGAGAACCCGGCGGGTGCTGAGCCTTCGGCAAACGCTTCGCAGGACCCTGTACCGGCGCGCCGGAAGGGGGCCGCGGCGGCAGCCCTCGGTCTGGTGGTCCGTCGCCTCCGCCAGCCGCTGCCGGGGGCCCAGCCCAGGCTCCGCTTCGAAATGCCGCCGGAGTACTCGCACCAGGACAACCAGGTTGGCCGCCAGTCCGGCGAGGTAGAGCCCCAGTTCGGTGATCCCGGGCCCAGGATGTCACCGCAGCATCCCCTTTACATGGGTTTTATGGGCACCGTCGGCGTGGGGCTGGCCCTGCTCGTCTACTGGATCGGATCCAACACCACGCAACTGCTGCTGTGGATTGTTGCGGCGTTGTTCATTGCCCTTGGGCTCGAGCCCGTTGTGGGCTGGCTGGAGAGCCGGAAGATCCCCCGCCCGGCAGGAATCCTGGTGTCCGTTACCGTGCTGGTGAGTGCGGTCGTCGGATTTTTCGCCACCCTGATCCCCACGATCGTTGAGCAGGTAACGGAGATTGTCCAGCAGGCCCCCATCTGGGTGCGGGACTTCATTGATTCCGAGTTCTTCCGCAGCCTTGATGACCAGTTCGGTGTCCGTGACCGGCTCACGGAGGAACTGGACAAGTTCGTTAATGATCCCGCTGCTGTGGGCGGAATCTTTGGCGGCGTGGTGAGTTTCGGGTCAACGGTGGCCAATGGCCTGTTCGGCACCCTGATTGTCCTGGTGCTGAGCCTGTACTTCCTGGCCGCCCTGCCGGCCATGAAAAAGTGGGGCTACCGGCTGGCGCCGCGTTCCCGCCGGGCCCGGGTGGAGGCTTTGTCCGACGAGATCACCCGTTCCGTGGGCAATTATGTGATTGGGCAGGCCTGCGTGGCCCTGCTTAATGCCACCTTTGCCTTTATCGTGATGTCCATCGTGGGGATCCCCTTCGCCCTTTTGCTGGCTTTTGTGGTGGCGCTGCTCGCCTTTATCCCCCTGGTCGGCGGGCTGATTGCCGGAGTGCTGGTAGTCCTCATCGCTCTGACCGAAGGCTGGCAGACCGCGGCTGTTTACGCCGTGTGCTACTTCGCCTACCTGCAGTTCGAGGCCTACTTCATCTCCCCGCGCATCATGCAGAAGGCCGTGGCGGTGCCGGGAGCGGTGGCAGTCATTTCCGTGATCGCCGGCGGCAGCCTGCTGGGTGTCCTCGGCGCACTGATCGCCATTCCCACGGCGGCCGCTGTCCTGCTGCTGGTCCGGGAGATCTACATTGTGCGGCAGGACAAGCACTGACCCGAGGGCCTGTGGTCCGCACCTGGTCATTCCCGCCTAAGCCGGCGCCGTGGCCACCGGGCCGTCCCATTCCTGCGGCAGGCGGGTACCCCCGGTGCCTGCTTGGGTGACCTCTTCCACAATCTCGTTCAGCACGCGCCCCGCGTACTTCTCCCCCACCCACAGGTGTTTGGCGCCCTTGACGCCCACCACGCGTGCCTGGGGCACCAGGCTGAAGCGCCCTGCTGCGGCGTCCGGCTGCAGATAGTCATCGTGCTCTGGCACCAGCACCTTGAGCGGTTTTCCGGACTGCGCCCACTGCAGCAGGTGTGCATCCTTGGCCCGGTGCAGCGGAGGGGACAGCAGCACGGCGCCCTCGATCTGCGAGGCGACGGGCTCCGTTGCCCCGTACATCAGGGCAAGTTCGGTGCCGAAGGACCAGCCCACCAGCCACCGGTTGGGCAGGCCGCGTTCGACGGCGAAGCGGACCGCCGCCTCCACGTCGTGCCGCTCGCCAACACCCTCCTCGAACGCCCCGGTACTGCTACCCCGCGGGGATTCGGTACCGCGGGTATTGAACCGCAGCACCGCGATGCCGGCGAGAGCGGGCAGCCGGTAGGAGGCCTTGCGGTAGACGTGGGAATCCATAAAGCCGCCGTGGGTGGGCAGCGGGTGGAGGGTAATCAGCGTGGCCTTCACCGGCCCGGACTCCGGCAGTGCCAGTTCGCCCACCAGGGTATGGCCGTCCTCCGTCTGCAGCTCCACGTTTTCGCGCCGGGCCGGCAGGACAGTGGCGGCCCGGATGGGAGCAGGACCGGTGGACTGGCTGAATTCGTACGACGCCGGATCAAAAGTCATGCCTGCCAGCTTAGCGACAGCTGCGGCCGGCCCCCTATCGGTAGCGGTAACTGCGTGTCATCCAGCAATTGGTGTGCCAGTGGCGCCGTTCCGCCAGCCCCGCGGCAGCGCCGAAGAGGTGGTCGTCCTTCCAGACCACCAGGTGCGCAATCCCTGGCAGCACCGCGGTGGAACACTCCGGGCAGATGTACGTCTTTTCGGCGTTCCTGGCCGTCATGGTGCGGACCATCCACTCGCCGTCGGGAGCGCTTTCCCGCCGGGCGATGCCTGCCCGCGCACGTTCCAGGTCAAGCTCAGGGGCCTCGCCGCTTCCCTTCCTTCCGGCCGCCCTGCCCGAACCGGCCCCGGCTTTTCCGGACACGGGACGGCGGGGACGGTTGGAACGCGGCATGCATCCATTCTGCCCCAGCACCAGCCTCCGCCGGTGCTGCCGGGCGGGAACCACTCCGCCTGCCGGCCCTGCCCGGGGCAAAGGCGCACGGCGCCAGGCGGTAGTCTGTACGGCGTGCAACTTGTCATAGCCCGATGCTCCGTTGATTACGTTGGCCGGCTCAAAGCCCATCTTCCCCTTGCCACCAGGCTCCTGCTGGTCAAGGCGGACGGTTCCGTCCTGGTCCACTCCGACGGCGGCTCCTACAAGCCGCTCAACTGGATGAGTCCGCCGGCAACGCTGCGCGTCTCTTCCCCCGAGGACGTGGACCTGGAACTCGGCGTCATCGAGCAGTGGACCGTGCAATCGGCCAAGACGGACGACCGGCTCATCATCAACATCCACGAGAAACTCAGTGACTCCTCCCATGACCTCGGCGTGGATCCCGGCCTGATCAAGGACGGTGTGGAAGCGGACCTGCAGCGGCTCCTCGCGGAGCAGATTGAAACGCTCGGTGAGGGCTACTCCCTCATCCGCCGCGAGTACTTCACCGCCATCGGACCGGTTGACATCCTGGCGCGCGACGCGGGCGGCGCCACCGTGGCCATTGAGCTCAAGCGCCGTGGCGACATCGACGGCGTGGAGCAGCTCACCCGGTACCTTGAACTGCTGAACCGCGATCCACTGCTGGCACCCGTCCGGGGTATCTTCGCCGCGCAGCAGATCAAACCGCAGGCCAAGGTCCTGGCCAACGACCGCGGGATCGATTGCGTCACCCTTGACTACGACGCGATGCGCGGCGTTGACGACAGCGAGTCCCGGCTCTTCTGACGCAGGCTGTCCCGCCGCTCCCGAACCGTGCCGCTGAGCCTTGAATATGCCCCCAATTAGGCTCTGGCAAGGTCATTTAACCGTCTTTTAACCCAAAATTTATCCGTTTCTCCTCGCAAACCGTTGACCTCCGCGGGGCAGCGTGAAATTCTTATCTCAGTCTTTGTGTAGGTGTTTTTCATGCTCGCAAGACATGTTGCGAGCGCGAAGCTCCTGCAGCGCCGGCCCCTTTTCCGGGACGGGCAATCCAGGATTCTTCTCGCGGAGTGACCAAGGCCGGCACGAGGTGTGCCGATCTTAAACAAGTTCCACAATGAGGAGAAATAAATGGCACAGGGAACCGTCAAGTGGTTCAACGCTGAAAAGGGCTTCGGCTTCATTACCCCGGATGACTCCGATGGTGATGTCTTCGTGCACTACTCGGAGATCCAGACCGGTGGCTTCAAGACCCTCGACGAGAACCAGCGTGTTCAGTTCGAAATCGGTCAGGGTGCCAAAGGCCCCCAGGCTACCGGCGTAACGCTGGTCTAGTCCCCCGTTTAGAGGCCGCCAGCGCGGCCTTAAGGACGGATTGAAGATCCCCGGCACCCGTGCCGGGGATCTTTTTTTGCTTAGCTGACCAGTTCCCGCACCAGCCGTGCACCCTGCCGCAGCGACAGGCCCGGCAGGTACGCCCGGGTCAGCGCCCGGCCGATGGCAGGCAGCTGTAACGGATCCTGGTAGTAGAGATAAAGTGCGCGGTACTCAGGCTTGAAGCGTGATTTGAAGGCTGCCAGAGAGCGGAACCCATAGACCGGTTCAAGTGCGTGTCCCACTACATCGAGGATCCGGACGAGGTTTTCGGCTGGAACCTGTTCATCCGGAATGCTGGCAAGAGGGGACCCCGAGAGCGAGATGACTTCCACCGATTCCCGCAGTTCCACTACCGCCGCGGCGATCAGGAACTCCATAACGCCGGGAAATCCATCAGCGCCCCGGCGCATTACGTCCAGGGTGCGGCTGACCAGCTTTCCGCCGTCGTAAACCGGCAACCAGCTGGTCACCCCGTGGACGTTTCCCTCGCCGTCCACCGCGAGGCAGCACAGCACCTCATCGTCCATCAGCTCATCAATTCCGCCCAGGGTAAATCCCATTTCCGGGATTGATTTTGCTGCTGCCCATTCCTCCGATACCTCACTGAGACGGGCTCGCAGGGCGGGGGGAAGGCCGTGGTAAGTGCCCCAGACGGCTGTAACACCCATCTTCGCGGCCCGGTTCCGCGCAGTCCTGACGTTCTGCCATTCCTTGCCCTTAAAGTCGAGTTCGCGGATGGAAAGCCTGGTCTCCTGCGCCACGGACACGCGCTGGAAGCCCCGTTCCTGTAGCAGTGGCCACAACGATCCATCACACGAGTAGAAAGCCGGGATAAGCGCCCGGCTTCTGCACTCGGTGAGGAACCCCTCTGCGGTTTCTTCGCGGGCTTCCCTTGGGCCGAACGGACCGGCAAGGGTCAGGGCAACGCTGCCGTGCAGTTGGTAGGCCAGCGCACCCCGGCCATCGGGCCGGAACCAGTAGAGGTTGGGCTCCCAAAGCGCCATCCAGGACAGCGAATCACCGCCCTCGCGCAGCAGCTTCCGGGCTGCGGTTCTGTCATCATGGCCGGAGTCGCTGGCGTGATGATGGCCGAGGAGCACCGACCACACTCCCGCCAGCGCAACAAGCCAGAACACCGGCCCGGAGTACGCAAAGATCAACGACTCGAGGCTGTTCCGGTCGGCAAAAACGCGGTGATAAAGATTGGGAAGCGGCACCGGCAGGTACTGCCTGGCCAGTTCCGCCAGCAGGCGAAGGAGACCGCCGTCGCGCGTCATTCCTCCGGCGGATAGCCAGGCCAGGGTGTAGCTGCCCGCGAGGAACAGCCAGACACCGCCCACCACTGCCAACAGCCGACGGCGGGCGGCAGGGACGGTCTCCACGCGGAACTGCCGCCGGTGGACCCATAACAAAACTGTGAGCAACAGGGGCACCGTCACCAGGGGCAGGATGTGGGCAAAACCTGAACCCATGGCCGCAGTGTGCGGCCTGGAAGGATAGTGCGGTATCAGCGCGAAAAGAGCCAGGTAAACGGCAGCGAGGGCCGTGACCGCAAGCTGGAGGGCCAACGTGATGCGCAGTGCCATTCTCCGGCCCCGGCGCATCCCGTCCGCACAAATCAGGAGCAGAACCACCGGGACCACCGCCAGCGCAAGACCCCAGGGACCGGCAAAACCTGCCCGTCCCACCTCCAGGCAGGATGCCTCCACTGTTGCGCCGCAGTTGGCCTCGAGTTGGGCCAGTGTGGGGATGGGGTTCAGGACGACATCCCGCAGCAGCGCCAGCGGGCCGGTAGGCGTGTGCGCAACGGCCGTGAGGATGGGACCAACCGCAAACACAGCAACCGTCAGGGCCAGGAGGTTCCTGGTCTCGCGGCCCGTAGTACGGTGCGCGTGGTGCGGGCCGTGCTCATCCTGCTGCCACCAACTGACCGCAAGGCCCAGCACGGCCCCCACCAGGCCGATCACCGTCTCGGCGTGTCCTACGTACAGCACCAGCAGGAGCGATACCGAGAGCAGGGCTGTCCGCAGCCGGCGCCGCCACAGGACAGGAAGCCTCCCACTGGCGGCCATCGAGGCCGCGAGGACGGCAGCATGCGGGCCTATCAAACTGGTATCGGCCATTCGCCCGAGCCAACTGTCCCCCGCGTACCTGGCCACCTGGGTGACGAGCAGGAATACCGTGACAGCTGCAAACTGGCCCCCCACAAAATACGCGGCGGTTTGAAGCGCACCGAGCTTCCTCTCTGCAACACCGAGAAGCAGCAGGAGCATCACCGAAGCAACCGTGTACGCCAGCGGGTTCGTGGCGAAAAACAGGGACGTCACCAGGGCCCACCAATTGCCGGCCCGCAAGCCTGGGCCGCTGACGCCCGCGAGGGGCAGAAGCTCTTCCGGCGGGCCGCCGAGGAAGCTGCCGGTCACCGCTCCGACCAAGAGAAAGATCCCCAGGATTCCCAGCGTCAGGGGAATCGACCGGAGGTAGCTACCTACCGTGCGGCCGCCCGGAAGCACCACCGTTGACCAGAACAGGGCGGGCGCCCGCGTCTCACTGCGAGCTTTCACTGCTCCCAGCCCCAGTGCGCAGCAAGAAGCTCAAGTCCGTTGGCCATGCCGGGCGTCAGTACGTCCCAGGAATGGCCGGTGCCCTCCACCACGTCCGAGGACACGGTGAAGCCGGCACCACGGGCCGCCGTCTCCAAAGTGCGCAGATTAGCCACGAATTCCGGATCTCCGGCACCGGCGGCGAAATACGCCACGCTGCCCGGATATTGCCGTTCCCTGAGCAGCGTCAGGGGCACCTGCGCGTCAAAGGCTGCGGTGTCGCCGTCGAATGCTGCGTCAACTGTCTTGTGGCGTTCCTTGGCCAGGGCGGGCTCGCTCTCGCTGGCAAAGGCAAGGATTCCCGTGTAAAGCTCCGGATGGCGCGTGGCCATCTGCACGGCACAGGTGGCGCCAAAACTGAAGCCGCCCATGGCCCACTGCCTGTGGTCTGTATTCACGTCCAGAGTGGCGGAAATCCAATCCGGCACGTCCACCGACAAGTAGGTGTCGGCCTTGGCAAGGGCGCTGTCCATGCAAAGACCGTTCGCAGACTGGCTGCCGTTGGGATCAACCACCACCACTACAGGCGCAAGTCCTCCGTGCTCGGCCGCAAAGCTATCCATACGCACCGGCAGTGATCCGCCGGTCAGCCAGTCCGCGGGACCGCCAGGCTGACCGGGCACCAGCACAAGCACGGGGAGGCTGGGACGGTTCGTCGCAAAGTACGCCGGTGGCAGGTACACGTAAGAGTCGCGCGCCTTCACGCCTGAGGAACTTCCCGGGATGGACGCGGTACGGAGGACGCCGTTGGGAGGGATCTCGCTGGCGGCTTTCCACCCGGCAACGGGCTGTGCGGAGCTGCCGGGCTGCCGCATCAGCTCCCGCTCCAGTGGCGGGATGCGCGTGAGGGCTGTTCCCGTCAGGTCTGCCACGGTCCGGTTGAGGCCGAAATAGGCATTGATCTGGACTGCGGCCAACAACACCACGGCCAGAAGGGCAAAACCATTCAATAGCCGGCGGCGCCACGACTCCGCAGATATCCGCAGCAGCACCAGCAGCAGCGCGGCCACCGCGGGAAACACCCATGCCAGGACGTCGAAGGGCAGCTCTTCAGGGAAGGCGGAAGCCCAGTAGATAAGGATCCAATGGACCAGGAATATTAGGGCCGCAGCGGCGGCCAGCGCAACGGCTAACTGGAGGAACCAGCGGCGGTGGCCCAAGGCGCGCGGGCGCCAGAGCAGGTGAACGGCCGCGGCGCAGCCGAGGACCCAGGCAGTCCAGTACAACGGCCCGTCCGTCAACCGGATATCGGCGACCCAGTCCACGTGCCTAGCGCCAGGTACCCACACCGATGACCGGCCCGGCTTCAAGCCAGGAGGACAAACCCGTGTAGGCATCGAATCTCATGGCCAGGCGCACGTCCTGGCCCTCATACCGCAGTTCAACTATGACGACGTCGGGCTGGACCTTCACGGCCTCAGCTTCAGTGGGCTTGCGGCGGCCCAGCAGCTCCAGTGAGCTGCGTTTGAAATTGTGTTTGGGACGCACGCTCAGGGAGAGCAGGCGAAACCATTCAAGGTCGTTGTCCTGATAACGACAAACCCCCATCTGCCAGCTGTTATCAGCCATGCAAATGGAGGCTTCCACCGTACCGAGGGCGCGCCGCAGATTGAAGCGGCGCACCCCCAAAAGGCACAGTGCGAAAATCAGCAATCCAAAACAGATTGCCAAAGCGATGAACGTGAAGGTCGGAGCGTCCATCAGGGTAGTGCTAGCGGATCCCAGCAGTAACCGCGTCACCCAGTTGGGCGTTGTCAGCAACAATCACTACGCGGTTGTTGTCAACGGAGAAGAATCCGCCGTCAACATCAACTGCAATGCGGTCGCCGGAAACCGGCTCGATGGCCAGTTCACCTTCGGCCAGGATCGCCAGCAGGGGCGCGTGGCCGGGGAGGATTCCGATTTCACCATCGCTGGTGCGGGCCTTGACCATCTTGGCCGCTCCGGACCACACGAAGTGGTCCGCCGCGACAATCTCAACCTCAAGCTCAGCCATATTACTTGGTCTGTTCCTGGATTTTGGCCCACTGGCGCTCGACATCATCCAGGCCGCCGATGTTGAAGAACGCCTGCTCTGCAACGTGGTCGAGGTCGCCATCGCAGATGGCGGTGAAGCCTTCGATGGTGTCCTTGATGGAGACCTTGGAGCCTTCGACGCCGGTGAACTGCTTGGCAGTGTAGGTGTTCTGGGAGAGGAACTGCTGGATACGGCGTGCACGCGACACGACGATCTTGTCCTCTTC
Source organism: Arthrobacter sp. (assembly GCA_046717065.1). Classification (GTDB taxonomy): domain Bacteria; phylum Actinomycetota; class Actinomycetes; order Actinomycetales; family Micrococcaceae; genus Arthrobacter. The sequence goes on from JBKJVX010000056.1 coordinate 17,501, forward strand.
CGAGAGTTCATCGACACCGAGGATGGCGATGATGTCCTGGAGTTCCTTGTTCTTCTGCAGGATCTGCTTCACACGGACAGCCGTGTTGTAGTGATCCTTGCCGATGTACTGGGGGTCCAGGATTCGGGAGGTCGACGTCAGCGGGTCAACGGCCGGGTACAGACCACGGGAAGCAATTTCACGGGAAAGTTCCGTGGTTGCGTCGAGGTGTGCGAAGGTCGTGGCCGGGGCCGGGTCGGTGTAGTCATCTGCGGG
>JBKJVX010000057.1:0-7785 GCA_046717065.1 Arthrobacter sp.
ATCCTGGGCGGCGCCGCCCTGACCCGCGCCTACGTGGAGCAGGACCTGGCGGAGCAGTATGAGGGAACCGTCCGGTACGCCAAGGACGCCTTCGAGGGCCTTGCCCTCATGGAGCCGCTGGTCCGCGTCGCCCGCGGGGAGTCCCCGGACGACGTCGGCCTGCCGCCTTTGAAGAAGCGCATCCACAAGGACGGCGCGAAGTTCACGGTGACCGAGCCAGAGGCGATGCCCGGCCGGTCCGACGTCGCCACCGACAACCCCGTGCCCGCCCCGCCGGTCTGGGGCACGCGCATTGTGCGCGGTGTAGCACTCCACGATTACGCCGCCTTGCTCGACGAGCGCGCCACGTTCATGGGGCAGTGGGGGCTCAAGCCCGGCCGCGGCGACGACGGCGCCTCCTACGAGGAGCTGGTGGAACGCGAGGGCCGGCCGCGCCTGCGCTACTGGCTGGACCGCATCCTCGCCGAGGGAATGCTCGACGCGTCGGTCGCGTACGGCTACTTCCCGGTGGTTTCCGAGGGGGAACAGGTGGTGGTGCTGCACCACGGGGAGGATCACGACGGCGTCCTCGGCACCGCTGGTCTCCTCGCCCCGGATGGGGGTTCAGGCGGCCCCATCGGCACCGACCGCCTGCGTTTCGATTTCCCGCGGCAGCGCCGCGACCGGCACCTCTGCCTGGCCGACTTTGTGAAGTCGCGCGAATCGGGGCAGGTCGACGTGCTGCCGGTCCAGCTGGTCACCGCCGGCTCGAAGATCGAGGAGTTCACGTCCAAGATGTTCGCCGCCAACCAGTACCGCGACTACTACGAGCTCAACGGCCTGGTCATGCAGCTCACCGAGGCGCTGGCCGAGTTCTGGCATGCACGGATCCGCAAGGAGCTGGGTTTCGCGGCCGAGGAGCCCAAGGACACGGCAGGGTATTTCAAGCTCGACTATCGCGGCGCCCGCTTCTCGCTCGGCTACCCAGCGTGCCCGGACATGGAGGATCGGCGCAAGGTGACGGAGCTGCTGAAGCCCGAGCGGATGGGCGTGATCCTCAGTGATGAGCTGATGCTGCACCCCGAGCAGTCCACCGACGCGTTCGTGTTCCACCACCCGGAGGCGAAGTACTTCAAGGTGTGAGCGGGTGCCGGTCCTTGGTCTGCGCGCGTGGAGGCCAAAACGCCTGGGCGGCCCCATGCTGCCTCGCGTCAGGTTGGAACTTTAGGGCTGTCCATCAGAGGGCTGCAGGAAACGCGTTTTGGACCCTTTTCTGACGGGTTTCTGAGGGGCAGTCTGACGTCAGGTTGGGGTGTGCCCTACGTGGAGCATCGTTTGAGAGGTAGATGCGGTGGCTTTGGTCGCCTTCGTTCGATTCTCTTCAGCAGGAGGAATCTGCTGTGGTTCCTCGGGGGACCCGTGCCTGTGGCGATTGTGCTGTCCCCAACCGGGGGTGCAGGTAAGTCGGTCGTCCCGCGAGCCAGGTTCCGAGGACCTCAATGTCACCGAGGTGATTCTCGTGGATCTGGAAGGGGTTACCTGAGAGTAGGGTCATGTCTGCATGCATCCCAGGGCGTAGCTGCCCCCATTCATCTTCGGCGAAGGCCTGGTGGGAAACACCGGAAGTGTAGGCTGCCAGTGCTGTTGCGACATCCACCCGTTCGGTGGGGATCCAGCCGCCGGCGGGAAGCTTATCTGGTGTCTGTCTTGTAACAGCAGTGGCCAGCCCAGGGAGGGGATGGTGTCCTGTTACTGGCCAGTCGCTACCGAAGGAGAGCGGGACGCCGGCTTTCGCCAGTGACGCCATTGGATACTGCTGTTCAGCTCGGGGGGAGCCGAGCCGGGGAATGGTCAGCAACTGCATTACATCGTCGGAACATGCCCATAGTGGCTCGAAGTTGGCTACCACCCCTAGCTTTGCCAGGCGGGGTATGTCGTCGGGGTTGATGACCTGGAGGTGGGCGATTACTGGTCTGCGGTCGCGGGGTCCGTTTCGTCGTTCGAGAACTTCCAAGGCATCCAATGCCATCCGAACGGCCCCGTCGCCTATCGCATGCAAGTGGAGCTGGAATCCGAGGGCGTCGAAGGTGGCCATTGCCTCCTGCAGTTGGTCAGGCAGCCAGTTGGGCAGTCCCAGTTCGCTGGGTGCGTCTTCATAGGGGTCGAGCATGAAAGCCGTGCGGCTTTCGATGATCCCGTCGAGGAAAAATTTCACTGTGTTGGCGGTCAGCATGTGGCTGCCAAGCTCCTGGACACGGTGGCGCGCCGCTTCGAACAGGGCGGGTTGACCTGCCCAATCCTGTGGATCCGCGCGGAACGCGAGGTTGATTCTGGTGCTTAGTGCACCGGATTTCGCAGCGGTCAGATAGGCGGGAACATCATCAGGCTCAACCCAGGCGTCCTGTACCCAGGTCACGCCTGCTGCTGCGAATCGTGCGGTGGCAGATCTCAGTGCCTCGACGCGGTCTTCCAGGCTGTAGCCCGGTGCGACGTTGAGGACGAGGTCGATCGCGCCGGCCTCCATCAGGGTGCCTCGGGGAGAACCATCACCGCGCCGCACAATCCTGCCCAGCGCTGGTTCCGGGGTGTCACGGTCTATCCCGGCGGCGCGAAGTGCAGCAGAGTTCACCCAGACGGTGTGATAGTCCCAGGACTTCAGCACAACGGGACGATCGGGTACCGCGTCATCGAGCCATGTGGCGTCGAAGATCCCCTCTGGAGCGAGCGTTGCATCGTAACTGGCACCGAGAATCCAGTCCTGTTCTGGATGCGCGCTGGCCCAGCCCCTAACGGCTTCCACGATGTCGGGCACTGATGTGCAGGAACGTATGCTGGGGCCCATCTCTTCCAGCCCGCCAAGGAGGGGATGGGCATGGCCGTCCGCGAATGAGGGCGAAAGGTAGCCGCCGCCAAGATCAATTGTTTCAACGGCCGGGGATGCGAGGGCGAGTGCTTCAGCGCCGACAGCGACGATGATTCCGTCCTGAACGGCAAGCGCCGACAGGTGAGGGGTTTCCTCAGATTCCTCGTGAAATCCACCATGAGATGGCGCGATGGTGCCTTTGATAAAGAGCGTCAATGTCATGAGGGGTCCTCTTTGTGCTGGTCTTTACAAGTATCGATAGTTGGGGGAGTTACGCGTCCTCGAGTTGCAGGTGGGGTGTGGGCCGGCGGAATCCGTGCGTGAGGAAGGCCAGGTATGCCAGACCCAGGCCAGCCCACGAGAGGCCCAGCGAGAAGGACAATCCGCTCAGGCTTGTCCACAGCCAAACCGTCAATACAAGACCAATTCCGGGCAGCAACAGGTTGTTGATTACCCCCTTCAGGCCCCGCTCCTTTTGATTGATGAAGTAGTGCTTGATGACGGAGAGGTTGACTGCAGAGAAGGCCACGAGAGCGCCGAAGCTGATGAGCGAGGAGACCGTTACCAGGTCGAGCACCAGGGCCAACAGGGCGACAGCTGAGGTCAGGAGGATCGGAAGTACCGGGGTGCGCCAGCGCGGGTGGAGGCGTCCAAGAACTTGGGGAAGGACGCCGCTTTGCCCCATGGAGTAGATGATGCGCGAAACCGAGGCCTGGGAGGTCAGGGCGGATCCGAGGCTTCCTGCAATGTAAGCAGAAGTGAAGAAGGCTACTAAAAGGTTTCCCCCGGCAGTGGCAACAACTTCGATGGCCGCGGAGTCCGGGTTGGAGAACGTGCCGACTGGAAGCAGGAGGTGACTGATATACGCCAGTCCCAGGAAAATCAGCCCGGCGACGACGGTGGTGATCATGATGGCGCGCGGGATGTTCCGCTGCGGGTTTTTGGCTTCTTCCGCGAAGGTCGAGATAGCGTCGAAACCAAGGTAGGACAGGCAAAGGATCGCCGCGCCGGCAAGGATCGGTGAGAAGCCCCCCGCTCCGTCGACTCCCGTAAAGGGGGCAAGGAGATCAACCCGGCCAGATCCAGTAACGGAAACGCAGGCGAGGATGACGAACAACACGATGAACAGGCCCTGCAGTCCAACAACGACGTAGTTGCTCCTGGTCACCGCCGTGATCCCGACAATGTTGAGCAGGGTTATCGTCACGATGGAGGCGCAGATGAACAACCAGGCGGGAACGGCCGGGAAAGCTGCGTTTAGGTAGATGCCGATCAGAAGGTAGTTAATCATCGGCAGGAGCAGATAATCGAGCAGCAGCGACCAGCCGGCCATGAAGCCCAGACCCGGGCTAAAGGATCTTGTGACGTAGGTGTAGGCGGAACCTGCGAACGGGAAAGCCTTGGCCATCCGTCCATAAGAACGGGCTGTGAAGAGCATGACCGCCAAAGCGGTGGCGTAAGCCGCTGAGAGGCGGCCGCCAGTCAGTTCTACGACGATTCCGTAGGTGCTGAAAATGGTCAAAGGCACCATGTAGACCAGGCCCAGTAATACCAACGTGGGAACCCCGAGCACACGGCGCAAACCGTTGCCCGTTCCCTTAGCCGTGTGACTTTGACTGTTCCTTGCGAGGGGAGCGTGGGTATCGGAAGAGGAGCTCATGATGGTTCCTAAAGAGTTGGGCCTAAAGAGCCGGCCGGCAAACGCAAGTGCGGGGAAAGTTCGGATGCGCAAGGAAAAGCTTGAGGAAGTTGTCGTCCTCGACCACCTCCTGCGCACGGTTCCGACTCTTAGTCGGTCCCCTTGTCGCACCATAAAATGAATGGGGTTCATTTAGTAAATCAGTGACGCCAGTCACCCGTCAAGCGCGAGTCGGAGCTTTTTGTCCGCCGCCGCGCGCCAAAATGCTTTGTGGGGGTGAAGCCCCCTGAATCAGCGGCGTCATTTGTACTTGAGAATGATTCTCATGTAGTCTGCCGGTCATGTCTGTGACCCTTGTCAGTTCCCTGGATGTTTTCAGCCGCCAGGCGGCGTGCGCCGCACTGGCCGCCGAGTCCCCGGGCGCCCTTGTCGTGTTCCATGACCTGCTCGAGGACGGGCTGGTGGTCCGGCGGGTTTTTCAGGAGGGCCGGCGTCTTGATCATGGGGAGGCGACGCTGGAACACCCCTGCCTGGGCTGCACGGTCCGCCTTGATGTTGTGCCCACGGTGCGGCGGCTGCTGGCGTCCGATTCCCGCATCATTGTCGGCCTGCCGCCGGCCGCGGCGTCAGAAACAGCCGTGCATATCCTGCTGCGGGGCCTGGGGGAGAAGGTGAGCATTGATTCAGTCGTTCTCGCTTGCGCCCCGGACGCGGTCGAGGACCAGATCTGGGACCACCACACCCTGTTCGAGTCCGGCTTCACGCCGGTTCCGGCGGATGACCGGACGGCTGGTGAATTCCTGATGCGCGAACTGTGCTTCGCTGACACGGTCCTGCTGGCGGACCCTGCGCTGGTGCCGGTGGATCCCGCTGCGCGTCTTCGGGGGGTCCAGCTGATCCGTGAACTGGCCCCGCATGCAGTACTGACCGATGGCGTGGGCCATGTCCGCACCGGCGCGCACAGCCTGGCCGACGCTACGGCCCGGACAATGCCCGGCATAGTGCGGGCCGCAGTTGAACCATCGGGACCGTTCACCACGGTGGTGCAGCGAATTGAGCGCCCCCTGCACCCGGAACGCTTCCGCCACGCCCTGGCGACCCTGGCCCAGGCCTGCTGCTGGCTGCGCGGAAGACTGTGGGTGGCATCAGCCCCGGGTTGCAGGATCGCCGTGCAGGGAATCGGTCCCCGGGTGTGGCTGGAAAATACCGGACACTGGCAGACCGAACGAAAATCCCTGCCCTTCATCGCTCAAATGACCGGTCCGGACCTGGGTGAATGGCACCCCGAATACGGGGACCGCGGCACAGTCCTGGCCTTCACCGGCGATGACATCGACGCTGCAGAAATTGCCGAACTGCTCGGCGCCTGCGAACTGTCCGAAGCGGAAATGGCCGCCGCCGCTGACTCATTCCCCGACCCTTTTCACCTCAACGAAACAACCGACACCTCACAAAGGAGCAACTCATGAAAGTACGGAACTCGCTGCGGGCCCTGAAGAAAATACCGGGCGCCCAGATCGTCCGCCGCCGCGGACGGACCTTCGTCATCAACAAGAAAAACCCCCGAATGAAGGCCCGCCAAGGCTAAACAACTCATCCCAGCTCTAGAGGGCCGGGCCGGCGCCTACAGATGTTGGGTCCGGACGCCGTGCCTGGTCCCACCGGGCGGCAGCGCCTCATTGGCTCCCGCAGGCTCCAGTCGCAAGGAGCTAGCGGCCCTGCCGGTCGCTATGCCCCCGAAACCCTAGGGACTTGAGGCGGCAAGCTTTCGAGATCCCCGCCCATTCCCAACGCCGGTAACGGATATTCCGTCGACCTGATTAGGCTCGGACAAGCTGGCGGTGGTGACTCTATCCCGTCCACTGTTGGGGTCAATTCTGGTCATCCACGGCTGAAAGTCAGGCTGGAGCGTTCTAGGTGTATTGACCTTAGAGGTTGGTGACGGGGGCCGGATTTGTCGGTTAGGACGACGTTTAGGTCGGTTATGATTTTCTTATCAAGGGGAGTACTCCCGTCTGTGTTCGGCCCGTCAATACGGATGCATTGAAGCATCTCGGGTCGACGGTTCCGGTGTCGTCCGGGCGGAGGAGACCTTGGCGTAAGTGTCCAACGCCGACCCTTTGGGAGCATCTTCATGCAGGTCACACCTCTGATCTGGCTCGTCACGATTGCCGTGACGATCCTGTTATTCGTTTACGAGTTCTTCGCCCACGTGCGCAAACCCCACGAGCCATCCATTGCAGAATCGGCGCGCTGGTCCGCGTTCTACATCGGGCTCGCTCTGCTGTTCGGGGTGGGGATCGGCATGGTGTCGGGATGGACGTTCGGCGGTGAATACTTCGCCGGCTACCTGACTGAAAAGGCACTGTCGATCGACAACCTGTTCGTGTTCCTCATCGTTATGGCCGGATTCGCAGTACCGAAGAAGTACCAGCAGAAGGTGCTGATGATCGGTATTGTCATCGCCCTGATCCTACGCGGCGGGTTTATCGCCATTGGAGCGGCCCTGATCGAAAACTTCTCCTGGGTCTTCTACATCTTCGGTGCCCTGCTCCTCGTCCTGGCCTACAGGCAAGCGTTCAGCAATCACGAGTCGAACCCCGCGGACGGCAAATTCATGACACTTGTGCGCCGGGTCCTGCCTGTCACTAACGAGTATCACCAGGACAAGGTCACGGTCCTGCAGGGCGGGAAGCGTTTCGCTACGCCGATGCTGCTTACCGTTATTGCGATCGGCTTCGTAGACCTCATCTTCGCCGTCGACTCGATCCCGGCAATCTACGGCCTGACCAACGAGGCGTACATCGTCTTCACCGCCAACGCGTTCGCGCTGATGGGTCTGCGGCAGTTGTTCTTCCTCATCGGCGGACTGCTAGAGCGCCTTGTCTACCTCGCTCAGGGGCTGGCAGTTATCCTCGCCTTCATTGGCGTGAAGCTCGTCTTCCACGCCCTGCACGTCAACGAGCTCCCCTTCATCAACGGCGGGAAACCGCTCCTCTGGGTGCCGGAGATCCCCATCTGGCTCTCGCTGATCTTCATCGCCGCCACCATCGTCGTAGCTACCGTCGCGAGTCTGCTGAAGACCAAGGGCGGCGAGAACGAGGACGGCCGAGGACTGATTCACAACGAACCAGTGGTGATCACTGCCGACTCACCGCACGAGGAATCCGAGGTCGGCAAGAAGGCGGTGCCGACTGCCAAGTCCAAGTAGCTCCCGACAAGCAGGCGAGCCGGGGACAGGAGGCGCGCGCTGCAGCAGGATGCTGTTCCCGATGATTGGACGAGGTGAGCATGAGGGCCATGA
>JBKJVX010000058.1:0-6737 GCA_046717065.1 Arthrobacter sp.
CCACCAAGGGTGTATCACCAGATCCGTGCGCACATGCCGCCACTGCCCAGGAGTAATGCCCTGGGCCTTGCTAGCTGCTTCCCAGCAGCCAACCGACGACGACCGACTGACCGACGCGGTGTCATCACAGCTTGCCTTGAACGAACCCAGAATTCTTTTCTTGGTTCCGACAAGGCAGGCCCCTGCCCTCCTCACCCCTCCATCCCTCTGCGGTATCGGCAAAGACAAAGAAAAAGGCCCTGCAAAGCAGGGCCTAAAAAGCTTGAACCTTCCAGAATATCGCCGGGAAATCAGGCCTAAATCAAGGTAAAAACGATAGCGAAACTCACCATAAAGCAGGGGGCAACAATGAACACGGACGACACGCTGAAATACTGGACAGCTTGCATGAAAGCAGCAGACCTCACGGAAAAGACCATCCGCGAGCGCCTGATCTTCATCCGCCAGCTGGCCCGCGATGTCGAGAGCTTGGAGACCGTCACACGCCGTGACCTGATCCACTAGACCGCCATACAGAACTGGTCCAATAGCACCCGTGTTCATAGAAGATCCGGGCTCCATACGTTCTTCGCCTGGATGCAGGACGAAGGGCTGCGCCTGGACAACCCGGCATACCGTTTGCCCAGGGTGGCCACTCGGAAGCGTGAGCCGAATCCGTTCAGCGTGGACGAGATCAACCAGCTGCTTCAATCCGGGATCTACCGGAAGACCCGCGTCATGGTCGCACTGCATTATTACCTCGGGTTACGGGTGTCCGAGATCGCCGCCGTGAACGGCGATGACATCGACTGGGAGAACCGGACCCTGCACACCATCGGCAAGGGCCGCAAACCGGCCACCCTGCCCGTCCCAGCCGCCGTCTGGCCCCTGTTCCACCAGATGCCCAGGACCGGCTACTGGTTCCCGAACCGGACAAAGAACAAACTCCACGCCGCCGGCGAAGGGCACATCATGGGCAACTCCGTGTCGGGGCTGATCGGTGAAGCGATCAAGCGGATCGGTCTGAAGCACCGGCCCCACGACCTCCGCGCCTCCCTGGCCACCGAGATGCACGAAGCCGGCGTCAGTGACTTCATCGTCCAGCGGTCCATGCGGCACTCGAACATGGACACCACCACCAAGTACCTGCTGCTGCGGCCCGAAGGCATCCGCCACGGCTTCGACCTGCTGCCCGTCCTCCAGATGCCGGAGCGATCCGGCCGGCGCCGCCGCGAGCCGGACGCCCATCCGATCGCGGCCTGACCAGGGCAACGACAAAGGGCCGGCCATCATCATGATGGCCGGCCCTTTGCGCGTGTGCCCCAGGAGGGAATCGAACCCCCGACCCGAAGATTAGAAGGCTTCTGCTCTATCCCCTGAGCTACTGGGGCCGGGCGCGCAATTCAGTCTATCGCCGCCCCGACTCGCCCGGCAAAAACCGCTGCTGCGCCTCCACCAGTTGTTTCAGTTCCGCTATGTCGCTGCGCAGCTCGTTGATGTGCGCCTCCGTGGCGGACGCTGCCACCTGGTCGTCAGCGCTAATCTTCTGGATCAGCCACGACGCCAGGGTTGCGGTGATGATGCCGAGCAGGGCGATGCCGCACGTCATGAGGCCGAACGCGATGAGCCGGCCCGTCATCGTTGTCGGGTAGCGGTCTCCGTAACCGACCGTTGTGATGGTCGTGACAGCCCACCACAGCCCGTCGCCGATGTCCGTGATGTTCGCGTCCGGGTTCTCCCGTTCTGCATCCAGGACTGCCAGCCCAGCGATCAGGACCAACATGCCCGACGCCCCCACCACGTAGGCGACAACCTTTCCCCGCATTCTCCTGCCGGCGAACCTTTGCAGGACGCTGATCAGGCTAATGAGGCGGAGGAGACGAAGAGGCCGGAGCGCAGGGAGCACAACGACCAGAAGGTCGGGGAGATGGCGGAGGAACCACTGGAGTTTGTTCGATGCCAGCGCCAGGCTCACGAGATAGTCAACGGCGAAGAGCGCCCACGTGATCATGATGATGTTCTGAGTGAGCTGGTCTTCTGGATGTCGGAGGTTGCCGATGACCTGCCACGCGTAGGCGATCAGGAAAACCACTGCGGCTGCTGTGAGGGGCCACTCGGTGAGGCGCCGCCATCGTTCCAGGTTCATGCCCGCCAGTTTAGGTGCTAGGAGGCACCAGCCAGGAAGGCCGCGACAACGTGGCTCGCGTGCCGGTCATGATTGTGCCTGGCGCGGTCGTACCGGGCGGTGATGCGCGGATCCGAGTGCCGGGCCGCGATCTGCACATCACGCAAAGGCACACCGGCGTCCAGGCAGGCAGTGACGAAGCTATGCCGTAGCCCGTGCGGGGTGATCCTTTTCCGGATCCCGGCCCGCTTGCACAGCCGCTGCACCGTGAGCGCCGCCGACTTCCGGTTGACCGGCCCGCCGGACTTCCGCCGCAGGAGCAGGGGACCCGAGGTCCGGTCACCAGCTGCCGCATCCATCGCCCGCAGGACCGGGACCGGGAGCGGTATCGTGGCCGGCTTCCCGCCCTTGCCGACCAGGCGGAGCACCCGGTGGCCACGCTCGATGTCCTGATAGTCCTCGATCCGTACCGCGCACGCTTCCGATACCCGCAGGCCGAGCATGCCCATCAGGGTGATGAGCGCGGCATCCGAGGGGCAGGAGGCCCGCGCCGTCTGGATCAGGCTACCCAGCTCCATCCGGTCCAGCCCCAGGGTGCGTGACTCGTCCTGGAACACGCGAGGCATCCGCAGGTGGGCCGCGGGGGACCGGTCGATATAGCCGTCGATCTCGGCGAAGGAGTAGAAGCCCCGGATGATCGACAGGTGGTGGGCCACGGTGGCCGGGGTGTTGTGCCGCTCCTCCTCCAGGTACCGGGCGAAGAGTTCCAGCACCGGGCGGCGCATGCCGTCCAGTGGATCGACGCCTAGGTGTGCACACCAGTCCCAGAGGATCTTCAGCGAGACCCGGTAGGTCTCCCTGGTCGAGCCGGAATAACGGGCTAGGTAGCCGGCGGCCGCGAGTTCGGCCGGCGTGGTGATACGGGTTTTGGGTACGCCAATCAGCGTAGTCTGGTCCATGTCGTCTCCATGTGCTTTGCGGTGGATGGATGGCGGCATCAGGCCCGTCCAGTGTTAGCGCACTGGGCGGGTCGCCGTCGTTTCCGAGAGGAAGCTCTCACGATACGCCGAAAAAGCCCCGCCCTCCAGAGAGGGCGGGGCTTTGTAATTCAGCTGTGACACTTTGGTGAACTTAACCGGTCTTACTTGACCTTATTTCCATGGGAGCATTGTTGCTTATGGGGAACAGTGCTCTAAAGATCGTCGTAATGGTGGGTGCCGGAGCCAGCTACGGCGCGGGAGGAAACTTCACCAGGCCGCCACTAGGCCACGAGCTGTATGGCGAGGTGGTCAAGGCTTTTCCAAAGACGTGGGGCCGATTCACCGAGCCGTGGCGTTCGCACTTTGAATTAAACTTCGAACAGGGCATGTCTGAAGTCTGGTTGTCAGGTGCCGATTACGTATCGAGTCTATTGACTGACCTGGGCCGGTATTTCGCCCGCTTCCAGCTGCAGGGGCCTAACGCTGGTGAATACACCCGGCTACTCCAGGTACTCGCCAAGCACGGCGCTTTGGAGCAAACTGTTTTTGCCAGCCTCAATTATGAGGTGCTCCTAGAAGAGGCCCTCGACGCGTCCGGGCTAGGGGGTGCTGGTTTCATCCCTGTAATCAAACCTCATGGAAGCTTTAACTACGTCGCTGCAGGGTCGAGTAGATTTCGGAACATCCACGTGTCCGGATCCACCCACATTTACGACGGCCCCATTGTCGGGGTCAATCGAGAAGACGCGCTGCGTAGCTATCAGAACGGCATTCCGCCAGCCATGAGTAACTTCGCCGAGGGGAAACACTCGCCAGTCGGCTACCGGGCACTTGAGGCGACGCGGACAGAGTTTGCTCACGCTGTAAGGGAAGCGTCTATCATCGTCACGATCGGCGTTCACCCGAACCCCGCAGACGGTCACATATGGTGGCCCATCATGGAGTCAAAAGCGGACGTCTGGTACGTCGGCGGGACTGACCCTGAGGAGCCATATTGGGAAGTGCAGTCGGTTCTCGGGGATAAGTTTCACCACGTGGCCAAGTACTTCGTAGATGCAGTGCCTCGAATTGACGAGATGCTGCTGCTCAGCAAGCCGTCATGCTCGTCGAAGAACGCCCAACCGGCAAACGATATGCGCCCCACCTCCTTAGAGGTGGGGCGCTAGGATCGATACTCAGCCAAGGGGCCTTCAGGGTATAACAGGTTGGAAATGCGCGAGGGGTAGGGTAGCGCCATGCGAAATCACTGGAGAACCGAACGCCGTATGCCGTCCTGGATCACGTACGCCGCGCTGGGGGCCTTGGCGGTGGTGACCCTTGCGGTGGTTGCTGACGCCATTCTGATTCGCCGCTAGCGCTACTCTTGGGCCATGACTCCCTACAGCGCTGGCGATAACTTCAACCCCAACGACTTTCCAGAAGGCGACGACTGCCCCGGGGCGATGCGCGGTGGCCTGCCCCTCTGCAACCTTGCGAAGGACCATGGCGGACAGCATGTTGCCGTCGATATGGACCTTCGCGTCGTCGCGGTCTGGAGCTAAGCCAGGCAGCATCAGCGGCAGGGCGCCCAGCGATTACGCTGGGCGCCCTATACAGTGTTTTGGCCCGGTACACTATTCGCCGTGTGGAAGAAAAAGGATGGTACAGCCGGCCCGCTTCAATATGCGCTGCTGGCGCTTCTCGCCCTGGCTACGGCGGTCGTTGTCTACATGGCATTCAGCCGGAACGGCCTCGGTTTGCCGCTGCTGCCCGACCATGAAGCCATCCCCGCCCGGTAACGCCTCCAGCAAAGCCCTATACTTCTCAGCATGGGGAAACTTGATCAGCACATCGCGCCGCCACTTCCTGACCTGTCGCATGACGGCCCGGAGCTTGAATGCCCTGAGTGTGGCCATGACTCGAAAGAGACGCTGGACGTGTTTGACCGCATCGCGAACATCATTCGGGTGCGCCTAGGGAAGACGGCTAAGTTCAAGAAGCCGATTTGCCACTGGGAGCCCATGGCGATGTCCGACTATTGCGGCTGCAAGAACGCCTTCCACGCCTAACTGGCAACCATGTCTCCCCGCAGGATGCGCTGCATAGCGCCTGCCATCCTGTTGCCGAGGTAGTTGTGGCCGATGGGTGACGGGTGGGATGTGTCGGACGCCCGGTAGTAGTCGGCGTTCCCGTTCCCGGCCGTCGCCACGTTTGTACCTGTCCCGTTGAACCAGCCAATGGGATTGATGAACGGCACCCCCCGATCCGTGGCAGCCTCCCCGAGCGCAACGGAGTGCGCCGTGTAGGTGGCGCCTGGAGTTGCAGCGTAGAGCGTGCCGCAGATGACAATCAGCGCGTTGGGCAGTGCGGCCCGGGCGGCGTTGACGTAGGCGATGGCCGCCGCTTTCACGTCCGCAGCGGTGGATGCCCCATCGTTCAAGGTTCCCTGCACGATGACGATGTCCGGGGCGATGCGGGTCACGTCCCCGATCCGGTCCAAGTACTTCACGTAGGCGCCCGGCGCGATCAAGCCCGTGCCACCTGCCGCTGTGGACTGAGTGAAGTCTCGGCAGCCGATGGAGCGTGCCATCTTGGGCACGTAGCTGAGGGCGCGGTTGTTGCCACCCTGTGAGCCGACTGCGTAGGAGTCGCCCACGACGGCGAGGCGCGGCCCGCGCTTCAGCAGCGGGGTGATGATCGTATCGGTGGGCAGGAACTGGATGCCGCCGAAGTACCAGTTGCCCTCACCCTCGAAGACCAGCTTCCGGTAGGCGCGGGAGCCGAACGCTACCTTCATGAACTGGGCGGTGTTGTCGGTGATCGTGTAGTTGACCGGGGACGCGGAGTGGGGCTGGCCGTCTACCCACAGGCGCCACTTGGCGGTGGCTGAGCAGCGGGCGATCAGTTCGAGGTCGGAGCCGTCGAAGTCGAACTCGACCCGCCACAGGTAGTCAGATGCGGTGGAGCCTACGGGGCCGAATCCTGTCGGGGCCGAGGGCAGCGTGAAGTTCTTGCCAGCGACGTTTCCTGTGAACGTCTCGGCGCCGGAGAAGCGGAACCTCGAGTCGTTGTGCGCGGCCAGCGAGGACCCAGCGAGGGTGGTGGTGGCCGAGTAGGTGAACGTGGGTGGGGATGCCATGACTGCGGCGTTCGCCATCGCTCGCGCTTCGGTCTGCCCGTCCAAGGCTGCCGCGAGTTCGGACAGCTTGGTCGCGTAGCTCTTTGCAGCTTCCGCCTTGTCCTGTATCACGATGGTGTCGAGGCGCCGCCCAGTGGAGTCTTTCATGTACGCCATTAGATGTCCTCCACGGTGATGTCTGCGATGTCGTCGGTGGTCTGGTCCACGGTAATGATGACGTGCTTGCCCACCAGCGGCAGGCCTGTCACCGAATCCACGTATGTGACATAAGTGGCAGAAAGTGCCGTCTTTGTGGCGGAGCCGCTGGCGTTGATCGCGGCCGCGATAGCCGTGTCAGCAGGCGCACCAACGAGGGCCGCTGAGGCCGCTGCCGCCGTTGCTGATGCGTTCGCGGCGTCTCTGGCCGCGACCGCCTCGTTCTTCATCCCCTCGTAGGCGGTGAAGAACCCTGTGAAGTTCCCGCCCGCCCAGGCAACCCGGTCAAGGGTGGCGTGCATGAACGCGCTGCCGAAGCCGTTCGCGTTCACCTGCACCG
>JBKJVX010000059.1:0-29255 GCA_046717065.1 Arthrobacter sp.
CCGCCGGGTCCTTGTCCAGCCGCCAACCGCGCCACACCGGATGCCGAAGCCGTCCCGTCCCGGTCCATTCGCTGTACGTCACTTCACCCACCAGCTGAGGTGCCACCCAGTGCGCATCCGCCGAGTCCTCGCGCGGAACGTCCTGGAAGGGAGACGTTTTTCGGGCAAGCCGTTCCACGGTCTGCCGGAGTTCCGTCAGTTCCCGGAAACTGAAACCGCTGCCCACCCTGCCCACATAGCGCAGGTTCGGTCCTTCCGGGATGCCCACCAGCAGCGAACCCACCGAGTCCCGGCGGGCGCCCTTCCCCGGCCGCCAGCCGCCCACCACCACCTCCTGGGTCTGGTCGAGCTTGAGCTTGATCCAGGTCCGCGTCCGTTGCCCGCTGACGTAGCGGCTGTCCGTGCGCTTCGCCATTACGCCCTCGAGGCCCAGTTCCTGCGCGCTTTCCAGGATGTGCTCCACCTGGTCTTCCAGCACAGTGGAAATATCCACCGGGCAGTCCGACGGGCTGAAGAACTCCTCCAGCCGGTGGCGCCGCTTGGCGAGGGGCAGCCTGCGAAGGTCCGTGCCGGCGTCGTACAGCAGGTCAAAAAGCATTAGCCGGACGGGGATGGCCTTGCGCGCTTTCGCGACGTCGCCGGGCCGGGTAAGCTTCATGCGCCCCTGAAGCAGCCCGAAGTCCGGCCTGCCCGAGGGCCCGACGGCGATGATCTCACCGTCCGCGACGAACGGCTGGGGTGGCCAGCAGTTCCTGTCCGTGAATTCGGGGTAGGTCTTGGTGACGTCGTTTCCATTGCGGCTGAAGATCCGCACTTCATCCTCGTCCGCAACGAGGATGGCGCGGACCCCGTCCCACTTGAGCTCGAACTGCCAGTCGCTGCCCTGCAGATCTGCTGTTGTCCCCGAGGTAGCCATCATGGGGCTGTAATCCTCGGGTGATGCGGAAGCGGCGGCTGAACGGGGCGCCGGAGAGGTTTCTTCGGCGTCTTGGTTGTCCTGCTCTTGGGCATCCTCCGGCTCCTCTGCCTGAACCGGCCTTGCAGCGGTCGGCGTGTCCTCACGCACCTCCCCAGCCCCGTCTTCAGTTTCTTCGGGCCCGTCGTCCCGCACCGGCGCATGGCGGTGCCGGCTGCTGGCGTGCTCCTTGTCCATGAGGTGGATCAACCACTGCCCTTCGGAGTCCTTGCCCTGCCCCCGGCCCGTGTGGATCAGGGCGAACTTCCGGGTGCCGCCCAGGCCGCCGCCCTCCGAACCGGTGAGCGTCACGATGACTTCCCTGCCGTTGATCCACTTATGCAGTTCATACGTGCCGGTGTCCCAGATGGTCATCTCGCCAGCGCCATACTCCCCTTTGGGGATGGTGCCCTGGAAAGTGAGGTAGTCCACCGGGTGGTCTTCTGTCTGGACGGCCAGGTGGTTCTTGCCGCCGGATTCCGGAACGCCCTTGGGCAAGGCCCAGGACACCAGGACGCCGTCGTGCTCGAGGCGAAGGTCGAAGTGAAGCCGGCTGGCGTGGTGCTCCTGGATAACGAATGCGTCGCCGCTGCCGGCGGCGCCGGAGAAGGGTTCGGGCGTTTTCTGCGGGTCCCGCATGGAGCGGTACTTGCCCAGGCGGGGGTCGCCGTCGTGATGTTCGTTGCGTATCTCGGCGTCCCGGCCGGAGGCGCCCACGACGGCGGCAAAGGGGTCTGTGCCCTCCTGCACCCGCTGCAGCACCGCCAGGTAGTCCAGGTGCGTCAGGCCCGGAGAGCCGATCTCCTGCCAGGTACGGGGCGCGGCGACCATCGGCGTGGGACGGCCGCGGAGCGAGTAGGGCACGATAGTGGTTTTCGCCGCGTTGTTCTGGCTCCAATCCACCAGCACCTTGCCCTTGCGCAGGGTCTTCTTCATGTCGCTGACGGCAAGGTCCGGATGGTCCGCTTCCAAGGCGCGTGCCAGCTCGCGGGCAAAGGCCGAGATCTGATCCGAGGCCTGGCTCCGGTCCAGGGGTGCGTAGAGATGGATGCCTTTGCTGCCGCTGGTCACAGGGATGGGGTCCAGGCCCACGTCCTCGAGGATTGAGCGGGCCAGGAGGGCCACTTCCACGCACTCCTCCAGGCCGGCGCCGTCACCGGGATCAAGGTCCAGAACAAGCCGGTCCGGATTCAGCTGGTTGCCGTGGGAGTCCACCTGCCACTGGGGAACATGGATTTCCAGCGAGTTGATCTGGCCGAACCAGGTGAGCGTCGCGGGGTCGTTGACCATCGGATAGTGGATGGTCCGGTCCTTGTGGGTAATGGCGGCGCGCGGCAGCCAGCCGGGAGCGGAGTCCTCAAGGTTCTTTTGGAAGAACACCTCGCCGGGTTTTCCCGCAGTCCCGACGCCATTGACCCACCGCTTCCGGGTGGCCGGCCTGTTGGCGGCAGCCGGGATCAGGACGTGTGCCACCGCCGCGTAGTAGGCGAGCACGTCCGCCTTGGTGGTGCCGGTCTCCGGGTAGATGACTTTGCCCAGGTTGGTGAGGGTCAATTCCCTGCCGGCAACCCGGACACGCTCCTTAGCTGCGGCCATGGGGCTTCACCTCCGGGGCTGCGTGATGTTGACTTAGGGAATGAGAGCCATCTGGAAAGGCGCCATCGCGTTCGGCCTGGTCAACGTGCCCGTGAAGGTCTACAGCGCAACCGAAGATCATGACATCAGTCTGCACCAGGTCCATAATGCCGACGGCGGCCGGATCCGCTACCAGCGCCGGTGCGAAGTGTGCAGCCAGGTCATCGATTATTCGGACATCGAAAAGGCCTACGAGGAGGACGGCCGGACGGTGATCCTGGCCAAGGACGAACTCAAGGCCATTCCCGCCGAGAACAGCCACGAGATCGAAGTGGTGCAGTTCGTCCCGTCCGAGCAGCTTGAACCCATGATGTTCGAGAAGAGCTACTACCTGGAGCCGGACTCCAAGTCGCCCAAGGCCTACGTCCTGCTGCGCCGGGCGCTGGAGGACACGGACCGGGTTGCCATCGTCCAGTTCGCCCTGCGCGAGAAGACGCGGCTGGGCGCCCTGCGGATCAAGGACGACGTCCTGGTGCTCCAATCCCTGCTGTGGCCGGACGAGGTGCGCGAAGCCAACTTCCCTTCCCTGGACGCATCCATCAAGATCTCGGCGCAGGAACGCGACATGTCCGCGGCGCTGGTGGAGTCCATGGCGGCCGACTTTGATCCCGCGCACTTCACCGATGACTACCAGGTGCAGCTGCGCCAGCTCATCGAGGCCAAACTGGAGCAGGGCGACTCCCTGGATACCGAGGAAACCTTCGGCGTGGAAGCCGGCGAAGGCGGCAAGGGCGAAGTCATCGACCTGATGGAAGCACTGAAACGGAGCCTGGACCGGAAACGCGGGGGCGGGGCCGATGCCGCCGCCGATTCGGGTGGCGGGGACTCGGGCGATGAAGCCTCCGGTGACGACGAAGAGGCCGCCAAGCCGGCGCGCAAGAGGGCCACCGCCAGCAAGTCCTCTGAGTCCACGTCGGGTGAGAGCAAGTCCGGCGCTGCGAAATCGACGGCCGCGAAGACCAGTACAGCGAAGGCCAGCACAGCGAAGGCGAGCACGGCAGAATCCGCTACATCCAGGACCGGCACAGCAAAGTCCACGGCGGACAAATCCACTGCGGCGAAGTCCACGTCGGCCAAGTCCACTGCCAAACCGGCCGCTAAAACCGCCAGCAGCAAGGCAACGGGCACCAGGGCGCGCAAGCCGGCGTGAGGGTCCCTGGCCGGCGGCGTCTGTTCCCGGGATTAATGCCATGACTACGAAACTACTAAGCTTGCTTGCTTTTCGGTAGCCGGCACCGGTTCACCAGCGGTCTGCCTGCGCGGCCTTCCGCAGCCGGCTCCTTCACGGTTGCTCTCTTTACAGCCGAGTTCGGCGAGTTCACAATGAGTCGCATCGCAGCCTCCGCTGTGGCCGCAGCGCGCTGTTCACTCACTGACGAACCATCACAGTAGAGAGGCACAGTCATGGACGACCAAACAGATGTCATGGAGGCGGACCGGGCGCTCAAACAGAAGCACCGCGCAATGTGGGCGTCTGGAGACTATCCCGCGCTGGCCGGCGAGTTGCTTCCGGAGTTGGGTGCCATCCTGGTGGAAGCCTGCGGCATCAACTCCCGGCAGCGGGTCCTCGACGTCGCCGCCGGTGCTGGCAATGCAGCCATCCCCGCCGCCATGATGGGTGCGAAGGTTGTGGCGAGCGACCTCACGCCCGAACTGTTCGACGCCGGCCGCCACCAGGCAGCGGACCGCGGCGTGGAGCTGGAATGGAAAGAAGGGGACGCGGAGGCGCTGCCTTTCGCTGACGAAGAGTTCGATACCGTGATGTCCTGCCTCGGCGTGATGTTCGCGCCCCATCACCAGCGCGCAGCCGGCGAGCTCCTGCGGGTATGCAAGCCGGGTGGCACCCTCGGACTTCTCAGCTGGACACCTGAGGGGTTCATCGGCAGGATGTTCGCTACCCTGAAGCCGTTTGCCCCGCCACCGCCACCGGGTGCCCAGCCGGCACCGCTGTGGGGGAGCGAGGACCACCTCCGCGAACTCTTCGGTGACAGGATCATCGAAACCAACGCCCGGAAAAAGACTTTGGCGGTGCACAGCTTCCACCAGCCGGAGGACTTTGTGCGCTACTTCAAGTCCCACTACGGCCCCACCATCTCCGTCTACAAGTTCATCGCCGAGGACGGGGATAAGGTCAAGGAGCTGGACAAGGCGCTGACGGACCTGGCCGAGTCGTTTGGCGACGCCCATGGCGACACCCCGTTCCAGATGGAGTGGGAGTACCTGCTGTTTACCGCCAAAAAGGCCAAGGGTAATGCCGGGTGATTATGTCGCCACGTCCTCGGTCACTGTCGAAGCACCGCCCGACAGGGTGTGGGTGTCACTCACGCACTAGGTAGCCTTTGCGCCCCGCAAGGGGCACAAAACCTACCTACTTGGGTAGGGGAGGGAAGCGCTTAACGCAACAGCCGCCGTCGGGCTTCCCCCAGAAAGGAAAAGTCCGACGGCGGCCGCGGCGGCTGCCTGGGCAGCGGTGCTGCTACTCGGCGTCGTGGTCCGTTTCGAGGATCTGCACCAGGTGGTCAAGGGCGGTGTCAGCGCCGTTGCCCTCGGCCCGGAGGACTACAACGTCCCCGTGTGAGGCGCCCAGGCTCATGAGGGAGAGGATGCTGGCCGCATCCATCGCCTCATCAGCCGGTTCGCCTTGGCGGGCGATGGTGATGTCCAGGTCGTATTCTCCTGCTGCCTCGGCAAAGATGGCGGCGGGGCGGGCGTGCAGGCCCACGCGGCTGGCGACGGTTGCTGTGCGTTCTGGCATTTTTGCTCCTTTGTCTTCCGGGCGGCTGGTGTTCAGTGCCGGACAGGTAGTGGGTGAGGCAGGTTAGACCGTTGCGGGAACGGTCTCCACCGTAGCAGCGCTCTTGGGGGCAGCCCAACGCTTCAGTGCCACCACTGCCAGCGCGCTGACAATGGTTCCGGCGATGATCGAGATCACGAACATCAGCAGGTTGCCGATGGCAAAGAACACGAAGAGGCCGCCGTGGGGTGCCTGCGAGGTGACGTTGAAAGCCATGCATAGTGCGCCGGTGAGGGCACCGCCCACCATGCTGGCGGGGATGACGCGAAGCGGGTCGGCCGCGGCGAACGGGATTGCACCTTCTGAGATGAAGGACGCACCCAGCAGCCATGCCGCCTTGCCGTTTTCACGCTCGGCCAGGCTGAAGAGCTTCTTGTCCAGGACTGTCGCCAGGGCCATCGCCAGCGGCGGGACCATGCCGGCGGCCATAACGGTTGCCATGATCTGCCACGGCGCCTGGTTGGTGGCGCTGCCGGCGCCAAGGCCTGCGACAGCGAAGGCATAAGCCACCTTGTTGACCGGGCCGCCGAGGTCGAAGCACATCATCAGGCCGAGGATAATTCCCAGGACGACGGCGGACGCACCGGTCATACCCGACAGCCAGCCGTTGAGTGCTGCAGTCAGGCCGGCGATCGGGCCGCCCAGGAACAGGAACATGGCACCGGAAGCGACGATGGACGCAAGCAGCGGGATAACGACGACGGGCATCAGGCCGCGCAACCACCGCGGGACGCCCCAAGTGCCGATCACGTGGGCGATGTAACCGGCCAGCAGACCACCCACGATGCCGCCGAGGAAGCCGGCGCCCATGAAGCCAGCAACGGCGCCTGCGACAAAGCCGGGTGCAATGCCAGGACGGTCCGCGATGGCGTAGGCGATGTACCCTGCCAGTGCGGGGACCAGGAAGCCCATGGACAGCGCGCCGATCTTGAACAGGACCGTGCCCAGATACAGAGCCAGGTTTCCGTCGGGAAGGTTGAACAGGGTGTTCGCCGCCAAAATGTCATTGGCTTTCGTGCCCAGTGCAATGTCGAATCCCGCGAGCAGGAAGCCGAGGGCGATCAGCAGGCCGCCGCCGGCAACAAACGGAATCATGTAGCTGACGCCGGTGAGGAGTGCGCGCTTGAGCTTCTGGCCGATGTGCTCGCCCTTTTCCTCGGCGTCGTGCTCGGCCTGTTCCTCGGCACCGAAATGCGGGACGCGGCGGGCGTTCGGGTTGTCCGCAGCAGCCAGTGCTTCCTGGACCATCTTGGCGGGCTCATCGATGCCGCGCTTGACCGGAGCGTTGATGACGGGCTTGCCGGCAAAGCGTTCCTTGCCGCGCACGTCCACGTCCACCGCGAAGATGACGGCGTCGGCCGCGGCGATAACGGCGGGATCCAGTGGCTTGGCGCCGGAGGAACCCTGGGTTTCCACCTGCAGGTCAACGCCGGCTTCCTGGGCCGCTGCCACGAGGGAGTCGGCTGCCATGTAGGTGTGGGCGATGCCGGTGGGGCATGCTGTCACGGCCACAAGGCGCTTGGGTCCCGAGGCGGCGCGGCCGTCTGAACCTGCCCCGGCTACTGCGGAGGCCCCGGACTGCCCGGAAGCGTTCATGGCACCGCCCGCAGAAGCAGTTGCACCTGCCGGGGCTGCGGCTGCGTGGGCGGCCGGCTTGTCAGCGAGTGCGCCGTCCACCAGTTCCACGATCTCCTCGCGGGACGAAGCGTTCCGCAGTGCGGCGGTGAAGTCCTTCTTGATCAGGGACCGGGCGAGCTTGGACAGCAACTTAAGGTGCTCCTGGTCCGCGCCGTCCGGGGCTGCGATGAAGAAGATCAGGTCCGCCGGGCCGTCCTTGGCGCCGAAGTCCACCTTGGGGTTGAGGCGGGCCATGGCCAGGGTCGGTTCCGTTACTGCGCCGGAGCGGCAGTGCGGGATGGCAATGCCGCCCGGGATGCCCGTAGCCGTTTTCTGCTCGCGGGCGTAGGCATCGGCGAAGAGGCCTTCAACTTCTGTTGCGCGTCCGGCGGCAGCTACCTTGCTTGCCAGGTGCCGGATCACCGCCTCGGGCGCGTTGCCCAGGTTCTGGTCGAGCTCGACCAGTTCCGTGGTGATGAGCTGGGTCACTGTCAATCCTTTCGAAGGGCCGTGATGGTTACGGCATCCGGGGTGGTTTGGTGAACTGCCGGAACTGTGGAACCGGGCAGGGAGGCGGCTGCGGCACCATGGGCCACGGCCTGACGAAGGCAATCGGCCGGGGCGGCGCCCTGGCCGTGGGCGAGCAGGTAGCCGGCAAGGGCTGAATCGCCCGCACCGACCGTACTGACCGCGGCGACCGGCGGGTGCGTGGCCAGCCACGCGCCGTCGGCCGTAACAAGGACAGCTCCCTTGGATCCGAGAGTTGCCAGCACAGCACCCACACCGGAACGTACGACGGCGGCGGCTGCTGCTGCGGCTGCAGCCGGGTCCGCTTCCAGTTCGTCAGCGGTGGCCGGGGAGGCGAAGCCGGCTGCAGCAGCCAGTTCCGCCAGTTCTTCGGCGTTGGGTTTAAGGAGGTCCGGTTTTCCCGAACCATCGCCTGCCTCGTCGCTGGAGACGGCGGCGGCAAGAGGGGCGCCGGAGGAGTCCACGGCGATCTGCGGCGCGTTTCCGTTTCCCGCAGAGCGGAGCCGGCGGGCCACGGTGGCATAGAAGTCTGGGGGGAATCCCGGGGGAAGCGACCCGGCAAGGACCACCCAGCTCGCACCTCGGGAGCTCTCGAGCAGCAGCTTCATCAGGGCTTCCTGCTGGTCGGCGTCGAGCAGCGGTCCGGGCTCGTTGATCTTGGTGGTCACTCCGCCGGGCTCAGTGAGCGCAACGTTGGTGCGGAGCGGCTCATTGATGGGGAGGGCAACGAAGGGGACTCCGCTTTCGCGCAGGCCGGCAAGGACTGGGTCGCTGTCCGCACCGGGCAGGACGGCCACGGATTCCAGTCCGGAGGCCACCAGCGCGCGGGAGACGTTGACGCCTTTGCCGCCGGATTCCTGGCTGACGGAGACCGCCCGCTGCACTTCGCCCCGTTCGAGGGGGCCGGGAAGCGCCACGGTCCGGTCGAGGCTGGGGTTGGCCGTGAAGGTGACGATCATGCGATCACCACATCTACGCCGGCTTCTTCCAGGGCGGCTGCAAGTTCCGGGCCGGGTTCGCTGTCTGTAATCAAGGTGTCCAGATCTTTCAGGGAGGCGAACTGGACCAGGGTTTCCGTGTCCAGCTTTGAGGAATCGGCCAGCACCACAATGCGGCGGGCCGAACGGACAAAAGCTGCCTTGACGGCCGCTTCTTCAGGATCGGGAGTGCTGAGGCCGAACTGTGGGTGGATGCCGTTGGTGCCGATGAAGGCAAGGTCCGGCCGGAGCCTGCCGGCGGCCTCTACCGTTGCCTGGCCCACGGCAACCTGGGTGATGCCGCGTACCCGGCCGCCCAGGATCTCCAGGGCGATGCCGGGAACGCTGGAAAGCTTGCCCGCGATAGGAACCGCGTGGGTGATGGCTACCAGTTCCGCCCGGGGTTCTGCACCATCGGCAGGCTCGACGGCGGTGCGCCGGGAGAGCAGGTCAGCCAGCACTTCGGTGGTGGTGCCGCCGTCGATGAGGACGCTGCCGGGGGAGTTGCGGGGAATCAATGCCAGGGCAGCCTCGGCGATCCGGATCTTCTGGTCGGGCCGCTGGATGGCTCGCTCGTTGACGCTTTCCTCCGTGGTGCTGAAGCGGTCTGCCGCCACGGCCCCGCCGTGCACGCGCCGGACGGTGCCGGCGTTTTCCAGGGTGGCAAGGTCCCGGCGGACGGTTTCGGTGGTGATGCGGAAGCGCTCGGCCAGGAGGGTCACGCTGACCCGGCCGGTGCCGGCTACAAGCTCGGCGATCTTCTGCTGGCGCTCCTCGGCGAACACATACCCTCCGTTGCGTAAGGCTTGATGGTGCGGCTGTTGATGGTGCTGCTTCTGATGACGGAAGCGCCCGCCGCTGCGTGACTGGCATCACATGATGTTGCGTTACTTGACTTTATCTTTGCTTGTGTTGGTTTGTCAACGGAAATCCACACGAAACAAAATGCTCCGGGGTTTCAGCCCTCGCGGGGCAGCGTCCTGCCGTTCCAGACCCTGCAACTGGACAAGAACGAGGGGACAAGAAAGCCGGGCCGGACCGCAATGGTCCGGCCCGGCTTTAGCGGGTCACGATGGTTCTTCCTGCCCGGCTACAGTCCGCCGTCGCGGCTTTCATTCCGGGTGATGCGCTCTCCGGTGTTGGGGTCCACCACCGAGCGGCTCTCGCTGATGCGCCTGCTGCGGCCGGGGGACGCGAGTATGAGTGACGCGATGAGGCCGATCACGCCGACGGCCATCAGGATGTAACCGACCAGCACCTGGTCGACGAAGGGGATAAGGCCTGGAGCGACCGCCCACGCGAGGATGGCGCCGAGGGCGATGAGGAAGATGGAGGATCCGATTCTCATGACGTGCTCCTTGTGGTGGCTGGTGGGCCTGTTCATAGCCCGTTGACGGTTGCTAAGCATGCTTCCCGTTAAGCGTCACGCTACAGCCCTAAGTTGCGGTATTCAATGACTGGGGCTGGGCAGTTGGTGGTGGCGTGACGCGGGGCAGGTGTGACTTATGTGATTAAGGGTTTCGGTTGAGGCTTGTTCCTAACCTGCCTCGTTAGGCTGATTTGATGGAAACAGTTGTGTGGTCCAAGCCTGAGGGCGAGCGGGCGGGTACTCCGTTGATGGTGATGATGCATGGCTACGGCACGGACGAGTCGCGCATGGTCAGGCTCTTTGAGTACCTGCCGGCCGAATTTACCTGCGCTGCCCTGCGGGCCCCGATGCCCATCGGTGACCACTTCGGCTGGTTCCTGCTGGACTACTTCCTGGCCAATGACTTCGCCGACGTCATCAAAGCCTCCAGTGCCGTCCAGGCCTGGATCAACAGCGTCAAGGGCCAGCACAGCAGCGTCAGCCTGCTTGGCTACTCGCAGGGCATGGCGATGGCCAGTACGCTGCTGCGCCTCCACCCCAAGGACTATGTGGCCGTGGTGGGGCTTTCCGGTTTTGTGCTCGAAAATGAGCTGCTGTCCCTCACCGAATCCTTTGATACCAAACCGCCTTTTTTCTGGGGGCGGGACAAGGCGGACCTGGTGATCAACGAAGACGCGATCGCGTACACCGAGGAGTGGCTCCGGAACAACACCCTCCTCACCGCCCGGACCTACCCGGGCATGGGGCATGCGATGTCCAAGACGGAGATGGTGGACGTGAGTGCTTTCCTGCGCCATTACGTGCTGGGCCCCAAAGCGGCCGTTGGGGCGTAGGCGGGCTGGGTTAAACCCTGGGCATCCACCACGCTGGTTCCGTGAAGCGCGTCACAGTTTGACCGAACGAAAAAACAGTTGCCAGCCAAATTTGTAAGCGCTTACACTCATCTTCGGCCGTTATTGCGGCCCTGAACTGGGCGGACAAGGAGATCAAGGCGGTGCGGACGGTTTACTGTGGCCCCAAACAGTCAACTGCCCTGACTTTCGCAGTCCCAGTTGAATGCTCCGACGGTTTGTGCGATGGCGCACCACACGTTCATGATGGAATACAACGATCCGCTAGCTTACGGGCCCCGGCAGTGTCTATGCCGGCAGTTGCCTGCCGCTCCTGCGGATCGCACGGGCATCGAGGCCTCCACACTCCCAAAGCATCCCGCCTTCGAGGCTGCCCGCGTCCTGAAAGGACAACCCACCGCTGATGACTGAAAACATGGCTACAGAACAAGCAACCGCCGAACTCTCTGCCTGGACCGGCGCCTCTGCCATCCTCTTTGACCTGGACGGGGTGCTGACCCCCACGGCCACCGTCCATGAGCGGGCGTGGCAGGAACTGTTCGAAGGCTACCTCGCATCGCAGCCGCAGGTCGCCGGTTACAGCGAAAGCGACTACTTCGACCACATTGACGGTAAGCCGCGCTTTGATGGCGTCCGGGACTTCCTGGCCTCGCGCGGGATCGTGCTTCCGGAAGGGCCCACCGACGACGACCCTGCCAACATCACGGTGCAGGGCCTGGGCAACCGGAAGAACCGGATCTTCAACGACATCGTCAGCGCCGGCGTCGAGCCCTTCGAGGGCTCCGTGCGGTTCCTCCAGGCCGCACTTGACCGCGGACTGAAGGTCGCCGTCGTCTCTTCCTCCCGCAACGCTCCCGCTGTCCTGGCGGCCGCCGGACTCAGCCGCCACTTCGAGGTGGTGGTGGACGGCGTGGTGGCAGCCAGCGAAGGCCTGCCCGGCAAACCCAGCCCCGCCACCTACCACTACGCCGCCCGCCTGCTGGACCTGCCCTCCGAG
This sequence comes from Arthrobacter sp., assembly GCA_046717065.1. Classification (GTDB taxonomy): domain Bacteria; phylum Actinomycetota; class Actinomycetes; order Actinomycetales; family Micrococcaceae; genus Arthrobacter. The sequence goes on from JBKJVX010000059.1 coordinate 11,724, forward strand.
GAATGCGTGGTGGTCGAGGACGCAGTCTCGGGTGTACAGGCCGGAAACGCCGGCACATTCCACTCTGTTGTCGGAGTGGACCGCGGCGCCGGACGGAACACGCTTCTCGAGGCGGGGGCCACCGTGGTGGTCAATGATCTTTACGAGCTCCTCTAGCCGCACCAACCAGGTGGCGTCCCCCAATCCCGCCGCCGAAAGCCCAACGAACCACATAATCAAGCAATAAGCAGCACCCCCAGCTGCCACAATCCCCATCGGCACGCCTGGCCGGCCCACCCGGCAGCACCGCCACAGCACAAGGACCCCAACATCATGGCTCTGATCTCCGCGGACCGCGAAAGGTTCCCGAACACACCCTGGCAGCTCGTGGAAACACGCCACGAACAGGGCAATGAAGGGACGCTGGAAACACTCTTCGCCCTGGGTAACGGGCACCTGGGAATCCGTGGTGCCCACTGGGCGGCGGCGGACTCTGACCTGCCGGGCAGCTTCATCAATGGCCTGCACGAAATCTGGGACATCAAGCATGCCGAAAACGCCTTCGGCTTCGCCCGCACCGGCCAGCGCATCCTTTACATCCCGGACGCCAACAACTTCACCGTTATTGTCGACGGCGAGGCCCTCAGCCTGGCCGAATCCGAGGTGCTGGACTACCGGCGCTCCGTTGATTTTTCCAAAGGCGTCTACGAATGCCGGATCACCTGGCAGTGCCGCTCCGGCGCCGCCGTCACCACCACCGAGCGGCGCGCCGTCGGATTCGCTTCCCGGGGCACGCTTGGCATCTCCCTGGAAGTGGCCACGGACCGCGACGTCTCCTTGGACGTCACCTCCTCAGTGATCAACCGCCAGGACCAGACGGTGGAAGACCATTCTGCCCACGATCCGCGCCGGGCGGGCCGCCACGCCGGACGCGTGCTGCTGCCCGTACGGCTGGACGGCGGGGACGGGTCCCTCCGGCTGGCCTGGGAAGCCGCCCAATCCAAGCAACGGATCGGCGTCGCGGTGGACCACTGGACGTCCGCAGGGCATCAACCGTTCGACACCCTGGTGGACCAGGATGACAGCAGCGTCCGCTACGTCCTGGCCGTCAGCGCCGAGGAGCCGTTCCGCCTGGAAAAGAGCGTCAGCTACGCGGCCGGCCCCGCCGTCCAGGACCCCGCAACTGACGCCGCCGGCGTAGCAGAGGGAAAGCTGCGTCCGGTCCAGGACATCTTCGCCGAAAGCGAAGCGCACTATCGGGACTATTGGGCCACCGCGGACATCGTGGTGGCCAGCCAGCCCGAATTGCAGCAGGCCATCAGATGGAACCTGTTCCAGCTTGCGCAGGCAACGGCCCGTGCGGATGTTGCCGGGATTCCCGCGAAGGGCGTCACGGGTTCAGGCTACGAGGGCCACTATTTCTGGGACCAGGAGGTCTACCTCCTGCCGTACTTGACCTACACCAATCCGGACGGCGCCCGCCAGGTCCTGGAGTACCGCCACGCCATCCTCCCCGAGGCCAAGATCCGCGCCAAGGAGCTCAGCGTGGACGGCGCGCTGTTCCCGTGGCGCACCATCAACGGGCTCGAGGCCAGCGCCTACTATGCCGCCGGTACCGCCCAGTTCCACATTGCCGCGGCCATCGCCTTTGCCACCAACCGGTACGTCTGGGCCACGGGGGACACCGCGTTCGGTGACGGGATGGGCGCTGAACTGCTCATTGAGACCGCACGCATGTGGATCTCGCTGGGCTTCTTCGGCAAGGACGGGCTCTTCCATATCCACGGCGTTACCGGGCCGGATGAATACACGGCCGTGGTCAATGACAACCTCTACACAAACGTCATGGCGCGCTTCAACCTGCGTGCTGCTGCTGCCTTGGAACATGCAGGCATCAGCCTGGAAGAGCGGCAGCTGTGGGAGGCAGCGGCGAACCGCATGCAGCTGCCGTTCGACGACCGAATGCAGGTCCATTCGCAGGACAACGACTTCATGACCCTGGAGCCTTGGGACTGGACCACGCCCCGGTCCAAGTACCCCCTGCTGCTGCATTTCCACCCGCTGGTGATCTACCGCCACCAGGTCCTGAAGCAGGCGGACACCGTCTTGGCGATGTTTCTGCAGTGGCAGGATTTCACCGTAGAGGAAAAGCAGCGTGCCTTCGACTTCTACGATCCGTTGACAACGGGCGATTCGACACTTTCCGCCTGCGTCCAGGGCATCATGGCTGCCGAGGTGGGGTACTCCCGCGAAGCGCTTGAGCACTTCACGAACGCTGTGTTCATCGACCTGGACGATACCCACGGCAACACCATCGACGGTGTGCATATCGCCTCCACCGGCGGCGTGTGGAGCTCCCTCGTCTGCGGGTTCGCCGGCCTCCGGGACCAGGGCCCGGTCCCGTACTTCGATCCCCGGCTGCCCGCCGAATGGGAAGGCCTGACGTTCCACCTCAAGATCCGCGGTCGCCTGCTGCTGGTTGAGCTCGTCGCTGGTGCCATCACCCTGACGGTCGGGGAAGGCGAGGCACTGGACGTGGACGTCCGCGGCCAGCGGCTCAGCGTGGGTGCGGAGCCGGTGCGGGTAGCGCTCGAACCCGTGCCGGAACCCGAACCCACCGTGTTCCCCAGCGGACATCCGACGGCGAGCATCCCCGTGGTGCGCGCCAACAACTGAGCGCCGCGGGCATCGGCGAGCGGTCACCTGCGGCCGCTCGCCGACACCTGCCTGCTGACGCGTTCGGCAGCTAGTCTCCGGCCGCCGTCGAACGTTCCACAACAGGAGCCCTGTCCAGCGGGTGGGCGAGTTCGTCGTCGGCCATCCGCGCCACCATCATGGCGATGACTGCCATGGTGGGGCACACAACGCCGGCCACCAGGAAGATCAGCCAGATAGGCAGAACCTCGGCGGCCGGCCCGGCCAGGGCCATGGACACTGGCATGAGGGCGAGCGACACAAAGAAGTCCAGGCTGGAGACCCGGCCCAAAAGGTGGGGCGGGACGCGCCGCTGCAGCAGCGTGCCCCAGATGACCATGCCCACGCTGCCGGTGGCGCCCCAAACAAACAGCGAAGCCGCCATCACCCAGAAGTTGTCCATGAGCCCGACGGCGGCCAGCGGCAGGCTGCCCACGCCCCAGGACACCATCATCACCGTGAGATAGCGCCGGGGCAGCCTCAATGATGCCGTGAACAGCGAGCCTAAGGCCGCGCCCACGCCCATCACGGCGAGGAGGAAGCCGAACATGCGGGAGTCGCCGCCAAGTTGGTCGCGCACCACGAACGGCAGCAGGACCTCGATGGGGCCGATGAGGAACAGGACCGAGATGCACGCCCACAGCAGGGTCCACAGCAGCCACGGGGTGCGCAGCGTGTAGCTGACACCCTCGCGCAGGTCCTGGAAGAAGGACGACTTGCCGCGTTCTGCTCCCGCAGGGTGGGAACCGTCTTCGGCCCCGTTAACGGGCGCGTCCAGCGAGTGCTGGCCGAGGAAGTTGAGGAGGATGAAGGCCGAGAGGTGGCAGACGGCCACCGCCGTTACGGCATGCGACGGCGAGAGGGCGGCCACGACGACACCGGCCACTGCAGGACCGGCGGCCTGCTGAAGTACCGGCCGCATGGAGCCCTCCACCCCGTTTGCTGCGAGCAGGTCCTCCGCAGGCAGGATGCGCGGCAGGATGGCCGAATAGGCAGGGAAGAAGAACGCCGCCCCCACGCCCAGCACAAAAGCGCCCACAGCCAGATGCCAGAGTTGCAGCCACCCGGCCATGGCGAGCCCGCTGATGGCGGCGATGACGGCGAGGTTGGCTCCCTCCACGGCAATGATCAGGCGCCGCTGCGGAATCCGGTCGGCGGCGATCCCGCCGGCCAGGAGGAAGGCCACCAGGCCCACACTTCCGGCGGCGGCCACCACTGACAGCTCCAGCGGTCCGCCGCCCAGATGGATCACCTGGTAGACCATCGCGACGGCCCACATTCCTGAACCGAAAATGGAGATGGCCAGCGCCGAAATCAGTACCCGGTACTCACGATGGGCAAAGGGCCGCAGGGCTTTGGGGGCGGGCATAGGGATAAGTCTAGGCTTTGGACGGATACCCGGACAGCCAGGCAGCTACCCTCAACGACGGGTCTGGCAGGGGTGCCGTGGCCTAGTGTTAAGCAACCTTAGTATTAGGAAAGGCCGCAACCAACGCGGCCGGCGAGACCAACAGAGGTGACCATGGCCAAGCGCAGCAATCCCGCAGCACGAATCGCACACGAAACGGCCCATAACGCCGTATTCGACGCAGACGGCAAACCGAAGCCGGGCGTCCACAACATGCTCCTCCGGGCAGTGGAGATCCAGCGCCCGCTGGTCCTGGCCTACATCCGCCGGCTGCAGCGCAAGCACCCCCGTGCCACTGCCGCCCAGCTGGCGGACATCATCGAACGTGACTACCTTCGCGCCGTTACAGGCGGCGGCGCACTGGTTGGCGCAACCGCCGTCGTTCCCGGTGTCGGTACCGTGGCATCCCTCGGCCTCTCGGCCGCCGCGACCGTTGGATTCCTGGAGGCAACCGCCCTTTACGCCACCTCCCTCGCTGAACTGCACGGCATCCGCCTCACCAACCCGGAAAAGGCCAGCACCATGGTCATGGCCCTCATGCTCGGCGAGGAGGGGACCGCGCTGCTGGGAACACTCAGCGGCCAGGCGGCGGGCAACGGCGTTAACGCCACCAGGGCCTGGGGCAACGTCCTGTCGAAGTCGATGTCCGTGCCCGGCTTCGGCTCTGTCCGGACCCGGATCCAGAAAGCCTTCCTCAAGAACCTCCTCAAGCGCCAGGGCACCGCGCTGTTCGGCCGGGCGCTGCCGTTCGGCATCGGCGCAGTGGTGGGCGGAGCCGGTAACCTCATGATGGGGCGTGCGGTGGTGTCCAACGCGAAGGAAGCGTTTGGTCCAATGCCGGACACCATCCCCGGCGAACTTAACGCCGCCGCACCGGACAACCTGACGCTGGAAGGCAACAACCTTGGATCTCAACGCTGACCTCGGCGAATCATTCGGCTCCTGGAACATGGGGGACGACGCCGCGATGTTCCGGCTGGTCACCAGTGCCAATGTGGCGTGCGGCTTCCATGCCGGCGACCCCGTCACCATGCTGGACAGCTGCCGGGCTGCCTATGAGCTGGACGTGACCGTCGGTGCGCACGTTGGCTACCGCGACCTCGCGGGTTTTGGCCGCCGTTCGCTGGACATGTCCTTCGACGAGCTGTTCGGCGATGTGCTGTACCAGCTGGGCGCGCTCGACGGCGTCGCGCACGCCGTGGGTGCCTCCGTTGACTACGTGAAGCCGCACGGCGCGCTGTACAACCGGCTGGTCCACGACGCCGACCAGGCCTCCGCGGTGGTGGCCGCCGTGAACTCCTACGATCCTGGCCTGCCCATCCTCGGCCTGCCCGGTTCGGAGCTTCTCAAGCAGGCGCAGGAAGCGGGGCACCCCGTCTTTATCGAGGCATTCGTGGACCGTGCCTATCTGGCTGACGGAACACTGGTGCCGCGCTCGCAGGAGGGTGCCGTGCTGCACGGCATCGACTCCATCGTCGAGCGGGCTGTGCGCATGGCCACCAAGGGCGAGGTGGCGGCCCTGGACGGAACTGTGCTGCAGGTACGGCCGGACTCGCTGTGTATCCATGGCGATACTCCGGGGGCGGTTGAAATGGCTGCAGCCGTCAGGGCGGGCCTGGAAGCTGCCGGTGTAGAGCTGGAGTCTTTCGCGTAGCCCGGACTTCCCAAGCAACGCGGGGTCACTTTTGGCCCATGCGCGGGGCCGTTTATTGGGCGTTTAGTGACCCCGCGTTGCTTTGCGCAGGTGCTGGCTCACCCAAAAATCAGGCGCGCCACGGTAAAGATCGTGAGCCCGGCCAGTGAACCCACCACGGTGCCGTTGATCCGGATGAACTGCAGGTCCTTGCCCACCTGGAGCTCGATCTTCTGCGAGGTTTCCTCGGCATCCCAGCGGGCAACGGTATCCGTGATGACCCCGGCGATATCGGAGCGGTACGTCCGTACCAGGTAGCCGGCGGCGTCGCCAATCCAGGCGTTGACCTTTCCGGCGAGTTCGGGATCGTTGACCAGGCGCGATCCGAAGTCGCGGACCGCTGCCTTGAACTTGATGGTGAGGTCGCTTTGCGGGTCATCAACAGCACCCAGCAGGGCGTTCTTTACGGTTCCCCACGTCCGGGATGCCAGTTCCCGGACTTCGGGATCACCCAGGACCTGGGCCTTGACGTCCTCGGCGCGCGCGATCATCACGGGGTCGTGCTGCAGGTCCTGGGCCAGGTCGTTTAGGTACTTGTCGATGGACTGCCGGACCTGGTGGTTCGGATCCCCCTGCACAGCCCGGACGAACTTGAGGAATTCGATATACACCTTGTCGCCCACGAGCCCGTCCACGAACTGGGGAACCCACGTGGGCGAACGCTCCGACACCAGCCGGCTGACCGTCTCATGGTTTTCACTGACCCAGTCCGCGGCCCTGTCCACCAGCAGGTCCACCAGCTTGTGGTGGTGTCCGTCGTGGAAAATCCGCTCGGCCATCCTGCCCACGGGTGGTCCCCACGGCGGAGTTAGGAGGTGCTTGCGGACCATGCCTTCGATGACCGCTTGGACGTCGTCGTCGTTCAGGACCTTGAACGCACCGCGGATGACGGCGGCGCCCTCCTTGGCCACCCGCTCGGCGCCTGCCGGCGTCGCCAGCCATTCACCCGCGCGGCGCGCGATGTTCACGCTGGCCAGCTTGTCCTGGACCACCTGCTCGGACAGGAAGTTGGTTTCCACGAACTCACCCAGCGAGGCGCCGATCTGGTCCTTCCGGCGCGGGATGATGGCGGTGTGCGGGATCTTGATGCCCATGGGGTACTTGAACAGCGCGGTGACGGCAAACCAGTCGGCCAGCGCGCCCACCATGCCGCCTTCAGCCGCTGCACGCACGTACTGGAGCCACGGATACTCTTTTTGCAGCGCGAACGCGAACACGAAGATCACCGCCATGGCCACCAGCAGCGCCAGCGCCACCAGCTTCATTTTCCTCAGCGCTGCCGCCTTTTCGGCGTCACCGGCGCTGAGTTGATGGCCGACGGCGGCACGCACCTCTGCGCCGGGCGGTGCGGACGGAGCGGGCCTGGTGGGTGCTTCCCGGGTAGTTGGCTCAGAGTTCACCTGCATGTGCCAAGCCTAGTCCCGCAGTCCGGCCCGGGTCGGCTACCGTGTCTCCATGACTACTGACGAGTCAGTGCCGCAGCGGCCCCTGGTCTTTGCCCACCGGGGCTCGAGCGCCGCCTTTGCCGAGCACACCCGGGCAGCCTACCTGCAGGCGCTGGCGGACGGGGCGGACGGCGTGGAGTGCGATGTCCACCTCACCCGCGATCAGCACGTCATCCTCCTGCACGACGCCAACCTGGACCGCACCTCGGATGGAACCGGGCCGGCGGCGGAACGGACGCTGCGCGAGCTCCGCCGCCTGGATTTTTCTTCGTGGAAAGGCGTGCGCATCCCCGAGGTGTACGGTGCCCGGTCTGAGCAGTTCCTCACCCTTCCCGAGCTGCTGGAGATCCTTCGCGGGGCCGGACGGCCCGTGGGGCTGGCCATCGAGCTGAAGCATCCCAGCCCGTACCAGCTCAAGCTGGAGGACCGGGTTCTGGAGGTTCTCCGCGGCGAGGGCTGGGACGCCGGGAGTTCTTCCCTGGACAACGTGGCGGTGACCTTTATGAGCTTCAGCCCGGAATCCGTGCGACGCCTTCTCCGGTCGGTTCCGGCCGAGTACATCTGCCAACTGGTGGATGACGTGGATGTGCGTGAGCTTCGCGAGGAATTGGGGTTGGGGCTGATCACCGGCGGTGCGATTGCCAACGTCATGAAAGCCGCCCAGCTGGAAGGTGAGCGGATCCTGGACGCAGGCGAAGCCGCTTTGGCCGGTCCAGGCGTCGACTACGTCCGCCGCCACCCGGCAACTGTCCAGCGGTGGCTCGAGCAGGGCCGGCGCTTCCGGGTATGGACCGTGGACTCCGAGCAGGACGTGGCCCTCTGCCAGGACCTCGGAGTCCACGAGATCACCACCAACGTGCCGGCCCGCGTGCTGGGCCAGCTTCACGTGGCTTCGCCGCAGGGAAGCTGACCAGGCAAGGCAGGCAGGCCAAGTGAGCAAGGCTTTCGACGGCGTTCCTCAGCTGTTCCGGAATCTCGGGCCAGCATTCGTCGGCCCTGGGTCAGGGGCCAATGGTGCGGAACCAGCATTCGGCGACGCCCTGCCGCCCTGGTCCGGTCCCCGAAGCTGGTGGGGCGGACCCCTGGACGTGGAAGGCCTCGCGCTGGGAGCCGTTGGGGCTGCAGCCGCAGTATTAAACCTCCTGACCGGAGCGCCGGGCCGCTTTATGACCACGGCGGCCTTGACGGCCGGCGCCTTTGACTCCTCCGGGCACCTGCGGATCAACGGCCGGAAGATCCAGGGCTTCGCCCCGCTGTCCGGCTTCCGGCGCACGCAGGACGGTTGGATCCGGCTGCACGCCAACTACCCGCACCACGAACATCGGCTGATGAACGCGCTGGGAGCCAGGACTGCCGATGATCTGGCTGCTGCCCTCCGCGTGATGACGTCCCTCGAAGCGGAGTCCGCGATCCGATCCCAGGGCGGGGTGGCCGCAGCGGTAAGGAGCCGCAACGAATGGCTGGAGTCCGGGATGGGCCGGGCTGCGGCAGCGGGGCCATGGATCGATTGGACCCTTGCGGAGGGAGAAACCACGGGTACCGAAGGCCCCCTGTGGCTCCAGGCTGAAGACCCGCGCCGCCCACTCAAGGGAGTGCGCGTGCTGGACCTGACCCGCGTCATCGCCGGCCCAGTGTCCACCCGGCTGCTGGGGGCGCTGGGCGCTGACGTCCTGCGGATCGATCCGCCGCAACTGCACGAAATCACCGACCAGTTCGTGGATACCGGGTTCGACAAGAGGAGCGCCGAGGCCGACCTGACCGCCGCCGCCGGCCGACACCAGCTGGAACAGTTGCTGGAGACCGCTGACGTAGTGATTACCGGCTACCGGCGAGGCTCCCTGAACCGCTTTGGGCTGGAGCCAGCGGTGCTGCTGGCATCCCGGCCGGAGCTCGCGGTGGTGACACTGGACGCCTGGGGCGGCATGGGTCCCTGGAATGGCCTGCGCGGTTTCGACAGCATTGTCCAGGCGGCCACCGGGATCGCCCACCTTTACGGGACGGAGAACCACGACGGCGAGTGGCGGCCGGGTGCGCTCCCTGTCCAGGCCCTGGACCACGCGACAGGGTACGGTGTGGCCGCGGCAGCCATCGCCCTGCTCGCCCGGCGCCGGCAGACCGGCCTCGGCGGAGGGGCCCGGTTGTCGCTGGTCCGCACCGCAGAGGAACTTTTCGCCCTGCCGGCCGCGCATCCCGCGGGCACGGCAAACCTGCTGCCTGAACCCGAACTCGCAACCATGGCGAGCACTTATGGGGAACTCCGCTACGCTCAGCCGCCGCTCCTGGTGGCCGGACGACCCCTCGGCTACACCGCGCCGCCAGTGCCCTACGGAAGTTCGGCTCCCGCCTGGATCTGACGTTTTGCCCCGGACAGTGCGTTGAGTGGGCGGATGGGTTAACTGGGCCTTGCGGTTTAAGCGGGGCCTGACGGTTTCAACGGCCCGCCGCGCTTGTGATTGAGTGGAGCCATGCCTTTTTCCCGGTCCGGCCGGGCCCTCCAGAGCCTTTCCGCTGTAGCCATGAGCGCGCTGCTGCTGGCCAGCGCCGTAAAACACTTCCGCGACCCCGGCTTCTTCCGCCAGGTAGTGCCCGATTACCTCTGCCTTGCGGACACGCACCGGCAAGGACTGCGCGACGGCGGTGCCGGCGCCGGCGCCAGTGCTGCCCCCACCGGCAATGCTGCCCCCACCGGCAATGCTGCCCGCATCGGCGCCGCTGCCCCGACCGTAACTGCTCCAGCCACCGGCACAGCTGCCTTCGACGGCGGCCCGGAACAGGACCGCCGTCGGCCCTTGGCTGTGATGACCAGGGAAGAATGGATCGCCGTTAGCGGCCTGCTGGAACTCTCTGCCGCCGTCGGCATCCTTGTGCCGTTGACGCGCAAGGCGGCGGCAACCGCCCTCACCGCGATGTTCGTCGTCTTCCTGGCGGGCCACGCCGATGCCCTCCGCCGGGCCTACGGCCCCCAAGGGACACCTTTGCAGCGCAAGGTTCATACCCTGCGCCTCCCGTTACAGGGGCCGCTTATTGTCTGGGCATGGAGCCTTCGGAAGCCTGCATTGGGTTTGTGGCCGTGACAGTGAAACTCCTGGCTTCCCCTGCCGTGCGCGTGGGGCTCTCCATCAGCGTGGCCACCGGCCTGTACGGAATATCCTTTGGCGCACTTTCCGTCACGTCCGGACTGGACTTCTGGCAGACAATGGCCCTTAGCCTTCTCCTGTTCAGTGGCGGCTCGCAGTTCGCGTTTATCGGCGTCGTGGGTGGAGGCGGCTCGGGCATTGCTGCGATGAGCGCAGCCACGCTTCTGGGAATGCGCAACGGCATCTATGGCATGCAGCTGAACGCCTTGCTGCACCCCACGGGGTGGCGCAAGTACGTGGCCGCCCAGGTGACCATCGACGAATCCACAGCCACCAGCACCGGCCAGACCGACCCCGCAGAGCAGCTCCGCGGCTTTTGGGCAGCCGGCATCGGCATCTACGTGCTCTGGAACTTGTTCACCGCGGTGGGGGCGCTGGCCGGAAGCGGACTGGGGGATCCCAAACAGTGGGGACTGGACGGAGCAGCGGTGGCAGCTTTCCTGGCCCTGCTCTGGCCCCGGCTGAAGGGCCGTGAGCCGATCGCCATTGCGGTGGTGTGCGCCGTGGCTACGGTGGCGGCAGTACCGTTCGTTCCTGCCGGAGTACCGATCCTGGTGGCCGCCCTCGTGGCGGCCGTGATGGGCTGGTTCAGCCACGGCCGGAGCGATGAAGGCCTTGAGCCGGACGTGGACCCCTACCGGGAGCACCAGCACCGCGGCGGGCACCATCCGGACGGCGGGCACCATCCGGACGGCGGGCACCGCCGGCACGGCGCAGACGGTGGCCACCAGCGCGGCGAGGGCGGCACCCCGGAGGCCGGCACATGAACCTCTGGATTTGGCTGCTGATTGCCTGTGCCTTGGCCTATGCCTGGAAACTGGTGGGTTACTTCGTCCCGGCCAGGTTTTTGGAGAACCCCCGGATGTCGCGGGTCGCCGGCACCATGACTATCGGGTTGCTGGCATCCCTGACAGTAGTGAACGCCGTAGCGTCCGGGCAGGCCCTCGCGGCCGATGCGCGCCTGGGTGCGCTCGCAGCAGCTGCGGTCGCGCTGGCGCTGAGGGCACCGTTTCTCGTGGTGGTGGTGGCCGGTGCCGGGACTGCGGCAGTTCTCCGGATGCTGGGATGGAACTGACCCGAGAGTAAGAACGTGACGCCGTTCTCTTCCCTTGCCGGTGGGTGTGAGTTGTACTATGAGAACGGCTATGCAGTTGGCCCCAACGATTTGATGAACGGCAACGATGGAAGATCAACTGCACGCGTCCGGGGCAAGGGCCGGAAGACCCCGTCTACACAGGGATTTTCGACGACGCGCAGGGCTGCCGGTCAAGCGTTTCTTCACCCGTTTTGCCGGTATCTCCGACGTCCCGGCCGAGGACTTGGAAACGCTCGCAGAGAGCCTTGAAAGGGCGATGGACGTGGACCCGGCCTCCCAGGTTCCTGCGCTGCAGGCGTTGGTCCGCCGGGAGATCCGGGCCAGGGGAGCAGCTGACAGCAACTAACTGGACCGTGACGTCAGGAGCGGTATCAGGGGAGTCCACACGTTGTGGACGAAACGCGGCTAGGCTACCCCGTGGGTGGCGCCGTCAGGTGCAGCTGACCGGCGCGAGCTTTCTTCAACCGCCATCTCGTACCAGGCCTGGGCGCCGAACTCGGGTTCGGGAGTGTCAAGGTTCTGGTAGAGGGCATCCAACAGTTTTGCGAGTTCCTCTGCGGGCAGGATGGGAAGTAGTTCCTCGGGGCCGCGGGGGTCGTTGATGTAGTGCAGAAGCCGGGAACTGTTCATCGCGCTGGGGCCGTGGAGGGCCGGAGGTGCAGGAACTGTGGCATGCGTGGGCTCCATCTGGAGAGAAACAGAGGCTGGCTGCGTAACCCACTTGAAGTGTATTGCACCGGCTGGAGGCCCACAATGGGGGACCAGGCGTCCCTGCGGGCAGGATTCCTGCGGCTAGAGGGGCTGCTGCCCCGCCGGGGAAGCGGCCGGCAGCGGCACGTGGACGGGAAGCGGGCGGGTGGGCCGGACCGTTCGGATGGCGTCTTCCACCAGGGCCAGCGGACGGCGCCACGCGTCCGATCCGGGTTCCATGGTGTCTACAACTCCGATAAGCATGGCGAGCAGCCGGAACATGTCCGTCATGGAGATGTCCGCGCGCAGGCTTCCTTGGCCCTGGCCGCGTACCAGCAGCACACTCATCGATTCCATCAGCGAACCCGTGATGCCCGTCAGGAGCTCCCGGCGGCCGGCGACGGCCCCCAAAAGATTGGCGTCGTCACTGGCGGCGGCCATCAGGGCCTCCATGACCCGCAGCAGTCCTGCGGTTGCGTCGATGTCGGCAAGAGCACCGTCCACGACCGGATCCACGGTGAGCCGCAGCTGCCTGTTGAGGGCCGCGAGGACCAGCTCCTCCTTGTCCGAAAAATTCCGGAAGAGGGTTGCCGGTCCCACCCCGGCTGTGGCCGCGATGGTCTGCAGAGGTACTTCCGGGCCGAACTCACGGAAGCATTGGCGCGCCGCCGTGATGATCTTGTCCACGTTCCGCGCTGCGTCGGCGCGGAGGGGCTTGCGGGCGACTGCGAGGCTCATGCCAAAAGGTTAGCAATCGAGCCTGCTGCCTTCACCGTTACCGAAGGGTAGGGGGTTATGTGACGAGGCGGCCGGCGCCCTGCCCTGCGGCATCGCCGGCGCCGTGGCACACTGGGCTTCATGCTGCTTGCGTTTTCTGTCGCCCCGTCCGGTACTCCCAGCGAAGGTTTCCGGCCCGCTGACGCCTCCGTCCACGACGCCGTCGCCGCCGCCGTGAAGATCGTCAGGGAGTCGGGCCTGCCCAATAAAACGGACTCGATGTTCACCACCATCGAGGGTGAGTGGGATGAGGTGTTCGATGTCGTGAAGCGCGCCACGGAGGCGGTGGGCCGCTACGGCAGCAGGGTTTCCCTGGTCATCAAGGCCGACATTCGGCCCGGTTACTCAGGTGAGCTGACCGCCAAAGTGGACCGCCTGGAAGACGCGCTCTCCGACGGTTCCTGACCGCGGGCCTCCCCTCCGGCGTCGGCCGCGATTTCTCTGGACCCGCGCGTGGCCGCGTGCCAGACTGTGCCTCATGTTCGAGCACAAGCCCCGGCCGGAGTGGATTGCCGCGGAGAAATTCCTGTCCGACGTCGTGGTCCACCCTGGTCCAGCCGTGCTCAGGGCCGTGCAATCCGCGGCTGCCGCCGGGATGCCGGCCATCGAGGTGGCGCCCAATGCCGGCAAGCTCCTCAAGCTCCTGGTTCAGCTCTCCGGCGCACGCCGCGTCCTTGAGATAGGGACCCTGGCCGGCTTCAGCACCATCTGGATGGGGCAGGGACTGCCCGACGACGGCACTTTGGTCACCTGCGAATTCTTCCCCAAGCATGCGGAAGTGGCGTGGGCCAACATTGACGCGGCGGGCTTGGGGCAGAAGGTGGAGATCCGGCTGGGACCGGCCCTGGACACGCTCGCCGCTCTGGCAGAGGAGGACCGGGAACCCTTCGACTTCATCTTTATTGATGCGGACAAGGAGAACAACAGCCATTATCTGGACTGGGCCATCCGCCTGGGGCGCCGGGGGACAACCATCGTGCTGGACAACACCATCTGGGAAGGTGCCGTCCTGGACCCCGGCATGGATCCCGTCAATGCCCAGGGAATTGTTGATGCGCTCAAACTGTTGGGCGTCCATCCCAGGCTGGATGCCACCGTCATCCAGACAGTGGGCTCCAAGGGCTGGGACGGATTCGCTCTCGCGCTGATCAAGTAGGTTCCCTGCGATCGAGCGCCTGGAGCAGCCGGCCGGGATGGTAACGCCGACAGGCGGATCTGCCACGGCGCCTGTCACACCGACCGGCGCAGCCACTGATCGGGCAAAGCAAAAGGGCCTGCCGCGGTGTGCGCAGCAGGCCCTTCTTGCGGGACTCAGTCTTTCTTGAAAGCGTCCTTCACTTTCTCGCCCGCCTGTTTCAGGTCCGCTTTGGCCTGGTCCATCTTGCCTTCGGAGCGAAGGCCTTCGTCATTGGTGGCCGCACCGGTAGCCTCTTTGGCCTTGCCGCCCATCTTCTCTGCGGCGTTGTCGATCTTGTCATCCAAACCCATGGTGATTCTCCCTTCGGCTGGTGGCCTGCGGACAGTAACCGCTGGCCATGTTCAATGCTAACCAGCGGAAGGTAGCTTCAACAGGTTCGATAGGTTTTGTCAGACCAGGTCCGGCGCGCTGGCCACAATGTAGTCGGCGGCGGCGGGGCCCGTCATGGACAGGTTGTTGCTGTCCGGGTTGATGCTGTGCGACTGGAGCGCCTCCCACAGGGCTTCCGGAGCTTGGAGTGGTGCCTTCTGGAGGAGGCACCAACTGGTGTACAGCCCGTAGAGCTCATCGCGCCGGAGGCCCAGGCCGGGCTCCCTGTCTGCGACAACTGCTTCGGCAAGAAAATCTTCAAAATGTGTAGCAGGCATATTAGCTCATTCGGGGTCGACCGTGTTGCCGCCGTTTCTGCTTCAGCGGCACTGCCGGATCCCAAGGGAACCAGCAGGGTAATCATGAACGTATGGCAGTACGGCTCGTTTTGTCCAGTCGCGCCGGTTGTCCAGTTGCGCCGGGAAGTTCACCGGATCGAGGGGGCCGACGGCGACTGGGGGGACTGGCCTCGGTCTCAGAAGAGGCCATCTCACCGCCGGCCCCGCCTTTGTCCCGGGCCACCTTGTTGTTGACCTGGGAAACCTTTACAGGACCCTCCAACACAATTTTCCCCCATCTTGCAGGTCCTGCCTAGTCCCCGAGACTACGGCGGCCGTCTGCAGGCTTCGGCCTGCCGCAGCCCCGGGTTCCCAACTGCTCAGTCCCGGCTGGTGCCACGGTCACGCACCTTGTTCCGAACCCGGTCACGATGCGGCTCCGTGGGCTGGCCGGCGTCCTGGTTACCGGCCTGGCCGTTGTCTCCATTTCCCCCGTCCTTGCCGTTCTCCGCACTGTACTTCTCGCGCAGTTCACGTCCGTGCTTGATGTCCTCTTCCTCTTGCTTTTGCAGTTTTTCGCTCTTCTTGGTGTCACGCGGCGGCAGCTGGATGGTCTCTTCTGCCTCGATACCTGCCTGGAGCTGGCGGCCCCGCTCCATCTCGGCGTCGAACTCGGCCCCAAAGAGCAGGGACATGTTCAGGATCCACAGCCACAGCAGCATCACGATCACGCCGCCCAGGGCGCCGTAGGTCTTGTTGTAGTTTCCGAAGTTGCCCACGTAGAAGCCAAAGCCGAGCGACGCCAGCAGGAAGACAAAAAGTGCGATGCCGGAACCGAGGCTCATCCACTTGAACTTGGGCTGCTTGACGTTGGGCGTGGCGTAGTAAAGGACAGCTATGATCACGATGATGAGCGCCACCATGACCGGCCACTTGGCAATGTTCCAGATGGCGAGGAAAGCGCCGCTGAGCCCGATCAGTCCGCCGACCACTTCTGCCACCGGGCCGCTAAGCACCAGCATGCCCGCCAGGATCGCGATGATGACTACCGACAGGAGGGTCACCACCAGCATGGTGCCGCGCAGCTTAACGAACGGCCGCCCCTCGTCCACCTCGTAGACGCGGTTCATGGCCCGGCCGAAGGCGCCCACGTACCCGGAAGCCGACCAGAGGGCGGTGGCAAGACCAAGCACGAGGGTCAGTCCTGCCGCTGGAGCGTTAGCCAGTTCCGATACTGTCCCGCTGACAGTGTTGACTGTCTCCGCAGGAGCGAAGCCCCGCACGATCTGAAGCAGGGCATCGGTGGTTTTCTGCGCGTCCCCGAAGAGTCCGATCAGTGAAACGAGTGCCAGGATGGCCGGGAACAGCGACAGCACCGCGTAGTACGTCAGTGAAGCAGCGAGATCCGGGCACTGGTCCTTGTTGAATTCCCGCAGGGTCTTCTTGGCAATGTACTTCCAGTTGGGCTTGTCCAAGTCCTTGGGGCTGTCCGGCTTCCGTGAGTCGTTTGGATCCGGTGCCTGGCCTGCTTTGGCTGTGCTGCTCTCGGATGCGTCGTGAGTGGCCATGGGGTGTCCTCTCGATAGGGGTGCGAAAACTGAAAGGCCGGCTCCGCGGGGTGGCGGGGCCGGCCTCTCAGGTGGTGCTCGTGCCTCTTGGTGCCGCGTTTAGTGGCTGGTCAGGTGTTTTGGACGTTGGTTTTGGCGTCGGTGGCGCGGTCTTTGACGTCTGTGACGGCGCTTTGGCCTTCGGCTTTGACGTTCTGGGCGGCGTCGGTGGCGGTGGCTTTGACGTTGTCCATGGCTTGCTGGGCTGGTTCTTTCAGGTCCTGGACCATGTCCTTGGCGGCGTCGGTGACTTGGGTGGCGAGGGGCTCGGCGGCGGTTTTGAGCTGCTGGGCTGCTTCGCGTTCCTTTTGGCTGGCCGGGATCAGGGACGAGACGAGCATTCCGGCGCCGAAGGCGATCAGGCCGGCGGCCAGGGGGTTGCCCTGGGTTTTGGCTTTGACCTGGTCCGGTGCGTGGGAGAGTGCGGTGCCGGCGTCAGAAAGTTTGGCGGCCGCGGTGTCCTTGGCTCCGTGCAGGGATTCGCCGGTGCTGTGCAGGGCGTCCCCGGTGTGGCTGGTGCCGGAGGAGACCTTGTCCTGGACCCGGGTGGTGGTTGAGTCTGCTGCTCCCATGATTTTCTCCTTGACCCCTGTCACGGCGTCCTTCACCTTGTCGGTTTGGCGGTGGACGATGTTGGAGGGGGTGACTTTGTCGGCGACCGCGTCCACGTTGGTGCCCAGGCGTGCGCGGGTTTCTTCAATGTCTTGGCGGATTGCGTCCGGGTTATCGCTCATCGGTTTACCTCACCTGGTTTTAGGGTTGGGGGAATTTCGGACAATGTTTCGCCGGTCTGGGGCAGGCCCTTGAGCTGCTTGAGTTCCTTGCGGCCGATCGAGGCCAGGACCGCGGCGATGATGCCCCAGATCACGGCGACGATGACGGCGGCCCAGCCCAGCGGCATCAGGGCGCCCAGGGCGAACATCAGTGCCAGGGAAAGGAACACCAGGACGAAGTGCCCGGCGACGCCGGCTCCGGCGAGCATGCCGCCGCCTTTGCCTGCCTTGGTGGCGGACTGTTTCAGTTCGGCCTTGGCGAGCTCGACTTCCTGGCGCATCAGGGTGGACAAGTCCCGGGTCACATCACCCAGCAATTCACCCAACGAGGCGTTGTCCGCCTTCACGTGCGCCTCACTCGGCGGCGGCTCCGGAATAGAACTACTCA
>JBKJVX010000060.1:0-5583 GCA_046717065.1 Arthrobacter sp.
ATGGGCGGCGGCTACCACGTGGGCAACTGGAGCGCCGTGGCCGAATTCAACATCATCATCGATCCCGAAGCCGCCCACATCGTCTTCAATGAAAAGTGGCCGGTGGTCATGGTGGGCCTGGACCTGACGCACCAGGCGCTCGCCACCCCGGACGTGGTGGAAAAGATCGCGGCAATCGGCACGAAGCCGGCGAAGTTCGTCACGGAACTGATGGACTTCTTCGCCCACACCTACAAGGACGCCCAGGGCTTCGACTCTCCGCCGGTCCACGATCCCTGCGCCGTTGCCTATGTCATCGACCCCACCATCGTCAGCACCCGTAAGGTGCCGGTAAACATCGAGCTGCAGGGAACCCTGACGCTCGGTATGACAGTGGCCGACTTCCGAGCCCCGGCCCCTGCCGACTGCCACACCAGCGTCGCCGTCGACCTCGACCACGAGAGGTTCTGGAACCTCGTCACCGACGCACTGGTCGCCATCGGTGAGCCCCTCGGCGGTGAGGGCGGCAGCATCGCCAATGCGGCCGACGTCGAACGCCGGGAACCTGCGCACCTCACCGCGGGAGGCGTGAAGTAAATGACTGCCACCATCCTCGAAACCAAGGCCAGCCGCGGCAACGTCACCGCCCTGATGGTCGCCCTGCTGGCGGCCTGCGTGGCCTTCCAGCTCAACGCTTCCATGCTCAGCCCGGCCCTGGTGACCATGGGCGAGGAGCTCAACACGGACCAGGCCGTCATTGGCCTCTCGCAGACGTGGTTCTTTACCGCGGCCGCCCTGTTCTCCCTGTTCCTGCCCCGCCTGAGCGACATTGTGGGACGCAAGAAGATCCTGGTGGGCATGATGCTGCTTATGGCCGTCGGATCGGTCATCGCAGCCCTCGCCCCGGACGTCACCTGGCTCTTTGTTGGCCGCATCATCCAGGGCGTCAGCGGCCCCACCGTTCCGCTCTGCCTGATCATGCTGCGCTCCGCGGTGAGCAACCCCCGCAAGTACGGGACGCTGATGGGCCTTATTACGGCCGTCAACGGCGGCGTGGCCGGCGTCGACTCCTTTGTAGGCGGCTACTTCGCCGAGCACTTCGGGTTCCGCAGCATCTTCTGGCTTATGGTGGTGCTGGCACTGGTGGCCACCGCACTGATCGCCTTCCTGGCCGGCGAAAGCAAGCCGGCCGCCGGCACGCGGATGGACTGGCTGGGCGTGTTCTTCATCGTCGTTGCCGTGGGTGCGCTGCTGACTGCCCTGAACGAAGGCGCCAAGCTGGTGGGCGCCTTCTCGTCCGGCACCCTGATGCTGGGCCTTGCGCTGGTGCTGGTGTCCGCCGTCGCGTTCTATGCCTTCTGGACCGTGGAGAAGCGGGCGAAGCAGCCGATGGTGGAAACCGCGCACCTGCGCCAGCGCTCCACCTGGGCGCCGCTGCTGACCACCACTCTGACCATGACCGGCATCTTCGCCGTCATCAACGGAATCGTCCCCGCCTACGTCCAGGCGGCCGAAGGCTTCGGCGTCGGGCCCACCGAAATGTCGCTGATCATCCTCACCCCGTACGCCCTGCTGGGGTGGATTGTGGGGCCGCTCAGCGGGAAGCTCGCCCCCGTGCTGGGCTACACCAAGGTGCTGCGCATCGGCCTCCTCGGCAGCATCGCGGCGCTGGGCATCATGGCGTTCTTTGGCCTGGGCAGCCTGCCCCTGATGATTGCCGGCACGGTCTTGCTGGGCATCATGTACGCCGGTACGGTCAACATCATGCTCAACGGACTCGGCGTTGTCCTCTCGCCCGCGGGGAACCCCGGCTTCCTGCCCGGCATGAACGCCGGCGCCTTCAACCTCGGTGCCGGCCTCAGCTTCCTGGTGCTCCCCGCCGTCCTGGTGGCCACCGCCGCGCTGGGTGACGCCAGGGCCTCCTACCTCACGGTGATCGTGGTGGGCCTGGCCCTCACTGTGGCAGCCTTCGCTGCCTCGCTGTTGATCCCCAAACCGGTTGAAGCCGAGGTGGCCGAATGAACGCCGCCGCCGAAAAGACCGGCCGGATCGTCGTCGTCGGCTCCCTGAACGCCGACCTGACCATCTACTGCGAACGCCTCCCGCTCCCAGGTGAGACCGTGCATGGCAACGGGTTCGCCGTGAACCCGGGCGGCAAGAGCGCCAACCAGGCGGTGGCCGCGAGTCGGCTGGGCGGGAACGTCAGCCTTGTCGGCGCGGTGGGGGAGGACCCCAACGGCGACATGCTGCTCTCCTCCGCCGCCGGCGCGGGGGTGGACGTCGGGCATGTCCGGGCGTCGTATGAGCCCACGGGCGTCGCGGTTATCGCCGTGGACGCCAGCGGCGAGAACAACATCATCATCTCCGCCGGCGCCAACGGCACCCTGTCTCCGGCCGACGTGGCGGAGGCCTCGGACGTTCTGGACGACGCCGCCGTCGTCTGCCTCTGCCTGGAAGTCGGCATGGGGACGGTGCTGGCAGCGGCGCAGGCAGGGCACGGCGCCGGCGCAGCAGTTTTGCTGAACCTCTCGCCTTACGCTGAGGTCCCGGAGCCGCTGACTGCCCTCACCGATGTCCTGCTGGTCAACGCTCATGAGGCCGCGCTGTTCCTGGGCGGCGGCGCCGCCGTTCCCGCCCCGGATGCGGCGGGCGAGGAATGGGACAAGGTTCGGCTGCGGTTTGCGGAGCGGGGGATCCGGCAGGTCCTGGTGACGCTCGGTGCGCAGGGTTCGATGGTGCTGGATTCGCTGGCCGCCGAGGGCCGGCAGGTGGTCCGGATTGCGCCCACGAAGGTGAAAGCTGTGGACACCACCGGGGCGGGCGATGCCTTCACGGGGGCCGTTGCAGTCCGGCTCGCCGCCGGCGATGCGCTCGCCGACGCCGCTGCCTTTGCCTCGGTGGCCGCTGCCCTGGCCACCACCCGGAAGGGAACGCAGGCTGCGTACCCGGAGTCGGCCGACGTGCAGAGATTGCTGGCGAGATAGCGGCGCTCGGGCAACCTAATCTCTGCGGCGGGTAGTCTCGGCTCATGACTGGCTTCCGTCGTCGGACCTTCCTCCTAGGGGCAGCTGTGGCAGGTGCCGGCCTCGCCGCCTGCGCAGGGGTGCCGCCAAGCGGCCAGCCACAGGAAAGAGCAACGGAGGACCCCATCAACGAAGCAGCAGTCCAGCGGCACCGGTACCAGTACGGCGATGACCCCAGCCAGTGGGGCGAGCTGTTCCTTCCAAAACTGTCCAACGGCGGGAAGCATCGCGGCGTTGTGGTGGTCATCCACGGCGGCTACTGGCGCTCGCGGTACGGTGCGGAGCTCGGGGAGCCGCTGGCCCGGGACTTCGCCGGGCGCGGGCTGGCGGCATGGAACCTGGAGTACCGTCGTGCGGGAAACGGCGGCGGCTGGCCGCACACCTTCCAGGACATTTTGGCGGGCATCGACAAGCTTGGCGAGCTCGCCGGTTCGCATTCCCTGGACCTGGCCAGGGTGGTGGCGCTGGGCCACTCCGCCGGGGGCCACCTCGCGGTGTGGGCGGCAGGGCGGGACCGACTGGGCGGGCTGGGGCTGGAGGCCGAGCACCTCGAGGCCGGCGCGAGTGCTGACGGCGTCCGCCTCACCGGGGTGGTGAGCCAGTCCGGCGTCCTCAACCTGGCCGAAGCCGAAAGGCTCAACCTCAGCAACGGTGCCGTGGCCAACCTGCTGGGCGGCCCGTCGTCGGACTTTCCTGGCCGTCACCGGTACGCGGATCCGATGGCAGCGTTGCCCCTGACCGTTCCCGTTTACGCGGTCCACACGACGGAGGACGAGGACGTGCCGCTCAGCATGTCTTCGTCCTACGTTGAGGCGAGCCGGACCGGGTCCACTCCCGCGCAGCTGGTCTCGGTGCCCGGGGACCACTTCACACTGATCGATCCCGAAGCGCCCGCATACGTAAGGTGCCGGGAACTGGTCCAGGAGCTGTTGGGCTGAGGCCAAGTTGTCAGCAGCCCCGCCGCCAGCCTGCAGTAAAGTGACGGCCATGGACATTCCCTGGTCGAGCGGTGCTTGGACGCACCCGCCCGTTGCCGCCGTCGAGCATGGAGTAGATCTGCTGGTTACCGCCGAGGAGGGAAGCGATGCGTGGCGCACCACCTCGTACGGCTTCGTCCACGACAATGAGCATGCGCTGCTGGCACCTTTTCCCGAGGGCTCTGCGGTGGAGGTGGAATTCACGGCAAGCTTTTCAGAGCAGTTCGACCAGGCCGGAATCTTCGTTCGCGTTTCCGCCGAAAAGTGGGTCAAAGCGGGCGTGGAGTTTGCCGACGGAGCCTGCCAGCTTGGAGCGGTGGTCACCGACGGGATGTCCGACTGGTCCCTTGCGCCCGTTCCGGCCTGGAGGGGAAGCTGTGTCCTCATCCGGATCAGCCGCACCGGTGATGCACTCACCATCCGGGCAAAAGCCGCCGATGGGCCCCTTCAACTGGTCAGGGTGGTCCCGCTCGATCCCGCCGCGGATGCCTACGCCGGGCCTTTCACCTGCGCCCCTACCCGGGCAGGCCTTACCGTTCCCTTCCACGCCTGGCGGACCACCGAAGCCGACGGCACTCTACACTGAGGCCGCCCGGCCCTGGGAACCGTCATGGAGCGCTGCCTGCCGGCCTCTTCTGGCAGAGTATGACCATGCTCACTGTTATTGGCGAAGGCCTTGTTGACGTTGTCCAGCGCGCCTCGGGAATTGAAGCCCACGTTGGCGGTAGCCCGCTGAACGTCGCGGTGGGCCTGGCCCGCCTTGACCACCCCGTGCAGTTCATCGGCCGGTATGGCCGGGACGCGTACGGCGATTCCGTGGCGGCACACCTGCGCGCAAGTTCGGTGATGCTTCCGTTGGGTCCGGATGAGCTGCCCACCAGCGTGGCCACCGCCCTGATCGACGACGACGGCGCCGCCACCTACACGTTCGACCTCACCTGGGAGCTTCCCGGCATCGCCGACCGGCTTGCGTTTATGCTGCAGGGCACCACCCTGCTGCACACCGGATCGATCGCGACCATGCTGGCGCCAGGCGCTACGGATGTCCTTGCCGCCGTCGAGTACGCGCACCCGCACGCCACCATCAGCTTCGATCCCAACTGCCGGCCCAGCATCATCACGGACGTCGATTACGCGCGGCGCCATGCGGAGAAGTTCGCGTCCCTCGCGGATGTTGTTAAGGCATCTGATGAGGACCTGGCCTGGCTCTACCCGGACCTGGACGTGCTGGACGCAGCGCGCCGCTGGCTGGACCTGGGCGGAAACGAGGGCCCAGCCATGGTGGTGGTCACCCGCGGAGCGGATGGGCCGTGGGGAGTGACCAGAGCGGGCGAGGCACAGGTTGAGGCGCCGCGGGTTGAGGTGGCCGACACCGTGGGCGCCGGTGACACCTTCCAGGCGGCGTTGATCGCCTGGCTCACCGAGCACGGGCTGGATTCACCGCAAGGCCTGGAACGGCTGAGCCGCGAACAGATCGACGCCCAATTGCGCTTTGCCGTGCGCGCCGCGGCCCTCACCTGCAGCAAGACCGGTCCCGACCTGCCCTACCGCCATCAACTCTAGGCGCCGCCTTCGCTGGCAAGCCAGCTCCTACAGCTCACCAC
>JBKJVX010000061.1:0-5323 GCA_046717065.1 Arthrobacter sp.
GGCGTACTGCCGGGCGACGTCGAACGCTGCCAGCTGCTGGCCCACGGCTTGCCAGGCGACCATGATGCGCGAGCCGCGCAGCAGCTCGTTGGTGTCCTCGAAGCTATTAATGGCAGCGAAGCGGTCCGCCTCCGCCACCTGGACGTTGTCGAAAACGATGTCGGCGTTCTGGACTGTCCGCAGGGCTATCTTGTTTTCGATCCGGGACCGGCTGACCCCCGGCAGGGTGGCGTCCACGATGAAGCCCCGTACTGACCGGTCCGCTTCGTCCCGGGCCCAGACCAGCATGTAATCGCAGAACGTCCCGTTGCCGATCCACCGCTTGGCGCCGTTCAGCACCCAGGTGTCCCCGCCGTCGTCGGGCTTTCCCGTGGTGGATGAGATCCTCCGGGCGCTGGTCTCCATGCCTCCGGCAACGTCGGAGCCGTGGTCCGGTTCGGTCAGGGCGAAGGCGCCCGTGATGCGCAGGTTGGAGGCGTCGTCGAGCAGCCGCTGCCTCTGGTCCGCGGTGCCGAAGGCGTACAGGGACTCAACAAAAAGATCGTGGTGGACCAGGAAAAAGGTGGCGATCGAGGTGTCCACGCGGGTCATCTCGGCGATCACCAGTCCGGCGAACAGATGGCTGTAACCGCGCTGCGCCGGGGTACTGAGCTGCAGGGCGGCCAGTTTGGGCAGGATGTGCGCCGGGAATTCAGCCTTGTTCCACCACTCCCCCGCGTAGGGGGCGATCTCCGCTGCCAGGAACTCCCGGAGTTCGGCCAGTTTCTCCCGTTCGGCCTGGTTCAGCAGCGATTCGACGTCGAAGAAGTCGGCCGAAGGCAAGGCGGACATGGTGGCAGGGGCTTCTCGGGCGGCGCGTGTCATTTCGGCCCCATGCGGATGGCGCCGTCAAGCCGGATAGTTTCACCGTTCAGCATGGCGTTGTCCACAATGTGCGCCACCAGGTTGGCGTATTCGTCGGGTTTGCCCAGCCTCGAGGGGTGCGGCACCTGGGCCCCCAGGGAATCCTGCGCTTCCTGCGGCAACCCGGCCATCATGGGCGTCTCAAAGATTCCCGGGGCGATGGCCACCACCCGCACCAGCGAGCGCGCGAGCTCCCGGGCGAGGGGCAGGGTCATGGCCGCCACCGCGCCCTTGGAAGCAGCGTAGGCAGGCTGGCCGATCTGGCCCTCAAAAGCAGCCACGGACGCGGTGTTGATGATGACACCGCGTTCGGGACCACCCAGGTTTGTGGTGGCCGGCTCGGTGGCCACCATTGCCGCTGCCGCCAGGCGCAGGACGTTGAAGGTGCCCACCAGGTTGACCTGGATGACCCGGTTAAACGCCTCCAGCGGAAGCACGCCTTCCCGGCCCAGCACCTTCCCCGGGGTGGCGATGCCTGCGCAGTTCACCACAATCCGCAATGGTCCGAGGGCAGTGGCGGTATCGACGGCGGCCTGCACATCGGCTTCGCTCGTCACGTCCGCGGGCACAAAGACGGCGGACTTTCCCTGCCTCCCCGCCGCACTCCCGGCCTGGCCGTTGATCCCCATGCTCCTCAACGATCCGCCGTTGAGCTCCTCGGCGAGGGCTGCGCCCGCCGAGGACGGAAGGTCAACAAGCACTACCGTTGCCCCGTCGTCGAACAGCCTGCGGGCAGTGGCGGCTCCCAAGCCCGAGGCGCCTCCGGTAACCAACGCAACGCTGCCTGGAACGTCCATACATCCTCCTTGATGCGTGACTGCTTCGGCAGGAAACCGCGAAGCATTAGTTAGTGCATGTTAACTGAAATTACAGCGGGTCCGCACTATCGGCCCTCCGCCGGCATGCCGCTGTGCCCGGCTAGGGTGGAAGCCATGACTTCCGCGGATGGTTCCCCTCCCGTTGACTGGGCGGACAGGGCCAACGGGGCCGCACAGTCGGTGACGGCGCTGTTCGGAAGGAAGCTCTTCTTCCTGCCCGGCACGCACCTCGGCGCGGTGAAGTGGCCCGCCCCTGCCTGGCGGGACGGCCTGAAGGGCACACTGCTCCATCCCTGGCATTACTGGTGGCAGGCCCACTATGCCGACTGCCTGGTGGATGCGGGCCGGCGGGAACTGCGCAACGGCGCCATACCGGCAGCAAGATTCAATGGTGTCGGCAAGCCCAGTGCCGGCAGGCTCGCTTCCCGGCTGGTGACCGGAGTTTGGTTGCGCAACGCCAACACGTTCGTGAACAACTACTACGACGACATGGCCTGGCTCGCCCTCGCCGTCCTCCGGCTCGACGGGCTGGCAGAAGAGACCTGCAAGGGGGGCCGCCGCCGCAACGCCGGCGTCCGCAGATCCCTCACCCTGCAGTTCGACGCCGCCTGCACCAATGACCTGGGCGGGGGTGCCTTCTGGAGCAAAAAACGGGACTTCAAGAACACCCCCGCCACAGCGCCCATTGCGCTCTACTACGCCCGCACCGGCCACCGCACAAAGGCGCAGTCACTGCTGGACTGGCTGGATGCCACCCTCTTTGATCCGGACCAGGGCCTTTACCTGGACGGTGCCCGGCTCAACCCGGAAGGGAACGTGGTGATCGACAGGGCGGTCTACACCTACAACCAGGGCCCGGTCCTGGGCGCGCAGCTTGAACTGGGCGGAGACGCGAATCTCGCCAGGGCGGCCCACGTGGTGGAGGCGGTCGCACGGCTGCTGACGGTTCCGGTGCAACACGCCCCGGCAGCCACAGGCGCCGCGGCTGCCCGCCGGACAGCGCTGCGCTGCGAGGGAACGGGCGACGGCGGTCTCTTCACCGGGATCCTGTGCCGTTATCTTGCCCTCGCCGCCGTCGATGCCCGGCTTCCCGAGCGGACCAGGGCTACAGCTGCCCGGCTGGTATTCGACACTGCCGGGGCGTTGTGGGAGGGGAAGCGGCTTGCTGCCCCAAGCGAAGGAGCCCGCAGCACGGGGCTGCCCGGGAGGTACATATTCTCGATGCACGCCGCCGCCCCCGCAGACGCCACCTACCCGCCCGGCGCCGTCGTCGAACTCTCCACGCAGCTGCAGGCCTGGATGGCCTTCGAGGCGGCCGCTTCGATCACCATCCCCGACTGATTACTCTGTCACCGCCGGCGGGCGCTTCTTCTGGGGATACGGCGCCTCCCCGCGGGCCAGCATCTCTACAAACCCGGCGATCTTCCGCTCCCGGGTGGCGGCCTGCTTTACCGAATTGGTCCGGTAGATCAGGGCGAAGCGGTTGGTCCTGGTGAGGACATCGAACATGGCCTGGGCGGCGGGAACTGCGGCTATCGCCGCTGCCAAGTCTGCCGGAACTTCGGCCGTTGCCTGTCCCTCGTAGGCCTTATCCCAGCGGCCATCTTCCTTCGCCGCGTTCACGGCCGCCCACCCGGCGTCGGTCATCCGGCGGTCGGCATCCAGGCGGGCCACATACGTGACGTTCCTTGCCGACCACGGGCTTCTGGCCCCCCGGGGCGTCATGCGCTGGAAGGAACTTCCCGCGTCCCGACGCCTGGCCTGGCCGTCGATCCAGCCGAAGCAGAGTGCCTCGTCCAGGGCAGCCGCATAGTCCAGCCCGGTGACGTTTCCGCCCTTCTTGTGCAGGACCAGCCAGACGCCCGGGCTGGTTTTGTGGTTTTCCTCCAGCCAGCTGCGCCAGGCGGAGGCGTCGGGCACCAGCAGTTCCTCAAGTTCAACAGCCATGGCCCTATTCTGCTCCTGCCGTCTGCCAGCACAAGTGCGGCGACACCGGGCGGAGCACGTGGCAGGATGGCACCAAGGTCCCGTTGACTATGCGAAGGGGAAGCCATGCTCCGCGTCCGCCCGCTTCATTTCACCGCCAGGATGGACGCCTGGGCGGAGTTGCTCACCGCCCTGGGCCTGGCCCGCACCGAGAATTCGCCCGGATGGCAGGTTTTCGACGCCGGCTCGGGCCGCCTTGCCCTCCATGGCGTACCGGAAGGAGCAGCAGAGGACGGAAGCACAGCGCTGGCAGTGGAGGTGGGCGATGTGGCTGAGTTCGCGCGCCGCACCAACCTCTCGGCACAGGATGAAGGAACCACCCCCGCGGAAATCATCACCGCAGACCATGGTGAAGCCTGCAGGATCACCGGGCCGGACGGTTTCAGTTTCCTGGCTGACAAAGCTGCCCCCGGCGCCGACCAGGCAGGCGGCGCGGGCCCGGCCCTCGCCGTCGTCGGGGTCTGGTTAACGGAGGATCCCGCCGCCGCTGCGCAGACGCTGCGGCACATCGGCGCCCGCCCCCGCCCGGTGCCGGACGCCGACGAGACCGCAGACTTCACCGCCAAGAACGGCGGCGTACTACTGGTGCGTCCGGCGTCGGGCAATCCACGCTCGGGGCTCGGCTTTGAGTACGACGGCGGCCTGGAACCGTTGCAGGAACGGCTTGCCGCTGCGGGGTTCCACCCCAGCATCACCGAGGAGGCCTTTGGCAGGACGCTCCACGTGCCCAACCCGGATGCCGGGCGCGCCGCGCCCCACGTTCCCGCCACCGTATGGATCTCCGAGCAGCGTCCCATGGGGTAGAACTTAACCATGAACGTGCGCACTCCTGACCCGAATCCCGGCTGGCTTTCCGAAGAAGACCTCTTTGAGGCGCGCGGGCGGCTGCCCATGGTTTACGTTGAGGCTGTGCCTGTCCGGCTGGATCCGCTGGGCTTCGTCAATGAGGTCGGAACCCTTCTCCAGGCTGACGAGGACGGCACCATGGTCCGGTCCCTTGTTTCCGGCCGCGTCATCTACCGGGAGACCATCCGCGCAGCCCTTCTCCGGCACATGGAGAAGGACCTCGGCCCGCTGGCGTTCCCGCAACTGCCCATCAGCCCGGTCCCCTTCACCGTGGCGGAGTACTTCCCCGCCCCGTCCCAGACCGGTTTTACCGATGAGCGCCAACACGCCGTCTCCCTGGCCTACGTGATCCCCGTGACCGGCGAATGCGAGCCCCGCCAGGACGCCCTTGAACTCACCTGGATGACCCCGGAGGAAGTCCTCAGTCCCGGTGTCCAAGTGGAGTTCACCGGCGGGCGCGGCGGCCTGATCCGCCAGGCGCTGGCCTTCGCGGGCGTGGGGTTCTGACACCCTCGGCCGCACCCGGCGTCCCCGACTTCCGGCACCCTCCTTTGTAGACTGTAGGGCGGACCGCAAGAGAACTTAAGGACTCCCATGACCGAAAACCCAGCCGCCCGGCACTACAGCGAACAGCAGGCTGGATCTCTGACCACCGGCGATCAGCTTCTCCTCCCTGACGGTGAACGCACCGCCGAAATCCAGCACGTGGAGTTTGAACCGGATGATTTCGGGACCCCTGCGGTAGTCCTGGCAAACCTCACCGGCGGCGG
>JBKJVX010000062.1:0-9002 GCA_046717065.1 Arthrobacter sp.
TTCCCATGACGGCGTAAGCAAGAATGCCACCGACCGCCAAGGCAAGACCGACAAAGTACAGGACCGAGCCCATCAGCACGAAGCCGAAGAACATGCCGGTGGCCGCTACCACAGCGGCGACTCGTACCACGCGCGCCCCTGCCGGGTGTAACGCGCGTAAACCAAGGGTCGCCCCGATGATCAGGAGCAAGCCTGCAACGAACAGGAATCCCTCCAGCGCACCCGCGGACCTGTAGGTCCGCCCTACGCATTCCTCCGCGATACATCCGGGCGGTTGCATTGCCTGCACTACCCCGTAGGCGATCAGGCATAGACCGCCCACCGCACCGGCTGCGGCACTTCCGCGAATACCAGCGGTATCCATGCGCGTCGGCTCCGTTCCTTCATCCTGCGCTTTCATGGCGCTCCCTTTGCTTGTGATGTGAAGCCAGCTTGCCCTGCCCTGAGCCTTGACCGCGTCCACCGCCGGTTTGACTTACTGCGCTACATCTCCGGGTGGAGCAGCCGGCTGCTGCCTACTGACAGCAGGCAGGGCAGGGAGGATACTTTCGGTCATGGGCGATGAGCGGCGGGCAGATGCATCGGCGCATGAGCCCGGTTCCGAAAGTGTGCCGAAGGTGCGCATCGTCCTGGCCGATGACGAGCGGCTGATCCGCGCGGGACTATCGCTGCTGCTTGCCGCCGAACCGGACTTGGAAGTGGTGGGCGAAGCTGCGAACGGGGCCGAGTGCCTGGCGATTGTCGGCACTGCGCGTCCGGATGTGGTCGTCATGGATATCCGGATGCCGGTCATGGATGGCATCGAGGCGACAACCCGGCTGACCTCGAAGGAGTTCCACACAGAAAACGGGCTTCCCGCCGTCCTCATCCTGACAACCTTCAGCGAGGACCAAAACGTCACCACGGCAATGCGGGCCGGGGCTGCGGGCTTCCTCCTGAAAAACTCGGCACCGCAAACGCTCGCCACTGCTATCCGCGCTCTTGCGAACGGCGAAGGATGGCTGGATCCGGCAATAACCAGATCGTTGCTGCGCCACTTCAGCTCCAGGAGTTCGGACGGCCAGAGCGTTCCTTCCGCGGACATCGGTGTCCTGACTGCCCGCGAACGTGAGGTCCTTGGGGCCATGGCCGTTGGATTGAAGAACGCCGAAATAGCGAGCAAACTTTTCCTCAGCGAAACGACCGTCAAGACACACGTGCACCGCATCCTTCTGAAACTTGGCCTGTCCGACCGTTCCCAGGCTGTCGCGGTGGCCTACCGCTCAGGGCTGGTACGTTCCGACTAACCGGCCTCCTTCCACCGTGGGGTGGAGACTCGGGCATTCATCGCCAGAAGGATGCGGATCAGTGAACTATCCGGCAGAGTGAGGTTGGGCCGAAAGATGGGCATCAAGGAGCCAGCAATGATGTCACAGGGAAAAAGTGCTCTTATCCTCGCCCGCCTTGGCGGAACCCCGGAACTGCCCATGCCCGCCCGGAGCGACATTCTCACGGCAGGGGCTGCTGCCGCCTTGGACTTTGGAGCGTTTATGGCTGCATGGTTCGGCGGCGATATGCCGCAGCCGCCGTGGCTGGTTCTCTTGTACACCGCCGCAATGGGCATGTTCCTCGCATGGCGGCATCACTTTCCGCTTTCGGTTTATGCCTTGACGCTCCTGCTTCACCTGGCCTTTCCCGCAGTTGCGATGAATTATCGGGCGCCCCTGGACCCTTCCCTCGGCGCCACCTACTTGACGATGGCTCACCTGTATACACCTTGGGTGGTCCTCCTCGTAGCCCTAACCGCCGTGGCGACGGATCGGCCGCTGCCGTGGTCGGCCACGGCGGCCGTGGTTGGCTTTGGTGCATGGACAGGGCTGACAATAATGAACGGCCTCCGGGACGTGCCGAATGTGTTTCTGGTCCAAGCCGCAATCTTTTTTCGGCCTGGCTTGTAGGCATAATGGCCGGCCGCAGCGGCCGTCGTATTCAGACCCTGGAGAAGTCCCAGGCTGAAGCTGAGGCAGCCATATCGAGAGAGCATGCACTCATCGCTTCCGAACTGCATGACATTGTTTCGCACGCCGTGACAGTGATGACACTCCATGCTGCAGGAGCCCGCCGCATCATCAAGGGTGATCCTGAGCGGGCCGCGCAGGCCCTGACAGTCATCGAGGCAACCGGAACGCAGGCAATGGACGAACTGCGGAGGATGCTCGAAGCCCTGCGGGCCGGGATCACCCCGTATCCGGCGTCGTCGTCCCTGGCGGGCATAGACATGGCCGGGCCGCTCCTGGAGTCGCTGCGGGGAGCCGGCTTCGAAGTGGCGTGGCGTGTGGAAGGAACGCCACAGGTGCTGGCGGACAGTGTCAATCACACCGCTTACCGGGTGGTCCAGGAATCCTTAACGAACGTGGCGAAGCATGCCGGGGCAGGAGCGCACGTGGAGGTGGTCCTTCACCGGCAACAGGGTTCACTGGCCATGGGCATTACGGACGACGGCGGCCCTGGGCGCCGCCCGGAACAGGTACAGCAAGGTTTCGGCTTGATTGGTCTGCGGGAGCGGGTGGCGATAGTCGGCGGGAGCCTCATGTACGGCCCCACGGATTCGGGCTTCCAGGTCCAGGTCGAGCTGCCCCTGGGGATCGCGCAGCCCGATCATTCGTAGGGTTCCGCTAGCGTGTCAGGGCGAAGGCGGCCACCGCCAGGACAATCAGCAGGACGGTGCCAAGGATGGCGAGCTGCTTGCCGCCCCCTTGTGCTGGCCCTGGCCCTCTTCTGCGCCCGTGCTTGCGGATTACGTCTGTCATGCGCCGACTCTACGCAAGCCCACATGCCGGCACCCGCGTATCGCCTACTCGTTTTACTTAACCCGGACCACGTAGCGGCTCCACAAGCCGCGGCGATATATTGACTTTCGATAGAAATCAACCAAAAGTAAGCGCATGAGTATTGTGAGTCGATTGGTCATCCCGCTTCGGGTCCTGCTGGTAATGGTGTTCCTTGGGCTGTTGGTGGCCCAGGTCATGTCGTTCCCCGGCGAGTTTATCTTCACAACCGAAGAGGGGCCGGCAGCGGATCCGTGGCGGTGGCCGCTGCTGTTGTTCGCGGAGCTGGAAGCGCTGTGCCTGCAGGTTGTGATCGTGTGCATCTGGCGGCTGCTGACCCTGGTCCAGCGCGACCGGATCTTCACCCCTGCCTCGCTGCGATGGGTGGACGTGATCATGTGGACCTTCGTCGCGGCATGGCTGCTGCTGGCGGCCATGGCCGGCTCCCTCATCGCCTACATCTACTTCACGCCCGAATTGCGTGACCCCGGGACGCCTGCCATGTTGATCGGCATCACGCTGATCTTTGCGGTGATGGTTCTGCTGATCGTGGTACTGCGGGATCTGCTGCGGCAGGCCACAGCACTGCGGACTGACATGGAAGGGGTGATCTGATGGCGATCGTGGTGCGCATCGACGTCGAACTGGCCAAGCGCAAGATGAGCGTGGGCGAGTTCGCGGAGCGCGTCGGGATCACCCCGGCCAACGTGGCGGTACTGAAGAACGGCCGGGCCAAGGCGATCCGCTTCAGCACCTTAGACGCGATGTGCCGGGTCCTGGATTGCCAGGCGGGCGACCTGCTCGAGTGGGTCTCCGACGATGGTGCCGGCGACGGGACGGATAAGCGGTGAGGTGGCTGGCCTCACTCCTCGTCCTCGAAGGCCTGTCAAAGCCATAGCCAGCTGGAAGTCTGCGGGTATCCGCAGACTTTCCAGCATTTGCGTTTCTTCCCTGGTCCACGTTCATAGGATTTAGCCATGCGCCGGTTCTGGAACGTACAGGTGGTTGGTGGCTCCCCTTCGAAGAAGGAGTGGTAATGGTTCTCAGGGAAACTGAAATCCGGGCGCTCAGGGCTGTGGTGGACCGGCTGGCCCGGCGCTTCCCTGATCAGCCCCGCTCCGTCATCGAGGATGCCGTTGCCTACGAACACAGCCTTTTTGCTGAGTGCCGGGTTCGGGACTACATCGCCATCCTGGTTGAACGAGCCGCAAAGCTCAGGCTTGCTTCGCCGGCAGTTCTGAGCCCCCAGGTGGGTGCGGCGAATGCTCCCGGCGGGACTCCTGTAAACGCTTGATGAGGGTTTTACGTACCGGGGCGGCACACGCGTCCGCCGGCGTACGTTACCAATCAGCCCGTCACGACCCGTCGAACCGCGCACTGCTACTGTCCTGCGGCACCACAACGTGCACGACGTTTCGCTCGATGGTGAAATCGGTGGGCGTTGCAGTGACGATCTCGCCGTCGAGGTTCACCGGCATGGGTGGCTCGGTCACCAGCCGGACACTCCGGCTGGTTAAGTGATATACCCCGTCTCGTTCCACAAAGCTGCCGTCCTTCAGCAGCCGTGCGATCCTCACGTGCTCCCGCAGCGGCGCCCCGGGGATGGCGTAGATATCAAGGGTGTGGTCATCAATCCCCGCCGTGGGCGAGACCGTGTTACCGCCGCCGTAGTGCCGGCCGTTGCCCACTGCCACCTGCAGCATGTCCTCGAGCTCCAGCGCTTCATGGTCCCCCTCGGGGAACTCGAGGCGGGCCCGGAACGGTCTGTGCCGGGCATAGGCGCGCACGGCGGCAACGCCGTAGGCCACCGGCCCGAGATACCGCTTCAGGAGGGGGCTGAGGGTCTCGGTGACACCAACCGACAGGCCAACCGAAGCAACGTTCAGGAAGGGCTGGCCGTTCGCCCGCCCCAGGTCGATGTCCACCACCTTTCCGTCCGCGAGGACAGCGCATGCCTCGGCAAGATCGTTCGGTATCTCGAGCGTGCGGGCAAGATCGTTGGCGGTTCCCAGCGGAAGGACGCCGAGCACGATTCCGGTCCCTGCGAGCCGGCCGGCGGCGTAGGACACCGTCCCGTCACCGCCGCCAACAACCACCAGGTCGTGCCCGTCGGCCACCACCTTGTCCAGGGTTCCGGGCAGCTCTGCGCCGGACAGGACACGGTGCACGGATGTGACAGGCAGGCCCGCCCTTCGCAGCGTGTCCACCGCCAGCTCCGGCGCCGCCGCTCCCAGGCGGGCCCCGGCGTTTAGCACCACGGCGGCGGAGTACGCCTCTCGGGCAACCTTCATGGGGAACATCCTAGGCTGGGTGGGCCGGGAAATCCCTGAGCCGCCAGGCGGAAGGTTCGCACCGGGCAACGTAAGGCGTACGACGGCGGCACGCGGGCGCCGTCGTACGCGTCAGTATGCCTGGTGCTCCCGGCGGGTCTCCTGCAGCCGCTTGATGAACCAGCGCGACTGCTCCGGCCCGTAGGGCAGGACGGGAATCGCCTTGGTGGCGTCGGAGGGGGCTTCGCGGATGGAACGCTGGGCCTGGCGTACCGCCGTCGTCATGGTGTCCGCCATGGTCTTCACGAACTGGTCGCTGCAGGGTTTGCCGTGGCCGGGGATGAGGAATTCGTAGCGGTGGCGCAGCGCTGAGATGTGCCGGAGCGCGTCCGCCCATTCCTCCGGGTAGGAGTCTTCGAAGGACGGGTGGGCGCCCTGCTCCACGAGGTCGCCGACATACAGGGTAGTGGGCGTGCCCACCAGCAGGTCGCCGTCGGTGTGGCCGCGGCCCAGGTAGAACAGGGTGGCGGTCAGCCCGCCGAGGTCAACCAGCACCGGCTGGTCCTTCACGATGGCATTGGGCACCACGAGCTCCACGTCCTGGCCCTCGCCGGCTGACATCTCCGGTTCCAGCGTCCCCACGAAGCGGCGCTGGAGGTCCCCGCGTTCATCAATTTCCCGGGCGCAGTTCTGGTGCGCCCAGAATTCGGTGACGCCCTCTGCCGCGAACACGGCGTTTCCGAAGAAGTGGTCGTAATGGGCGTGGGTGTTGACGACGACGAGCGGCAGCTGGGTCTTCTCCCGCACCGCGTCCAGGATCTCCCGCCCCTGCCGGGGGCCGCAGCCGGTATCGATCACCATGGCCCGCTCGGATCCGATTATCAGTCCGGTGTTCAGCAGCGATCCTTCGGTGACCAGCACATAGTTGTCCGCGCCGACTTCGAGAAATTCCGACATTGTTTCTCCGTACCTCCGGCTAAGCAGTGTTCGTTCGTCCAGGGGTCGATTGTACCCACTGGCCCTTGGAGTTCCCGGGATGCTGTACGGGTACAAGCGGCACGCTGAATCCTTCCCACCTGTCCCGGCACCTGACCAGATACGGCCAGGAGCTGATCCAGCGCCTGTGCTCCGGCGGCCGGCTGGTCTACCGGCTGGCACACGTGGGGCTATCCACCAACCATTGTTGAGCCAGCCGAAACTTGGCTAGTTCCTCGCCCAAATCGCTACCCAGTCAACGTAAACATGGCCGCTGGTCTCGGGTGCCGGGCACCCTGTCAGGCACGACTCGGTCTGCAGGATGTAGCGCATCGGCTTGTTCGGGACCATTGACGTTGCGACGCCGATGGACTTGCCATCAAGAAAGAATTCGATGCGCCCCGGACTCCACTCGGTGGTTGCCACATGCCAGTCCGTGAAGGGAACGTTGGGACGAAACACATCGAATTGGTGGCTGCCGTCCCGGATGCCGTGCAGGGCGGCGTAGATGACTGTGGCGAGGTCCCCTTCCGGGAAATCGATCTCGCCGTCCTGCGGCCACTGCTTGCTAACGGGCCAGAGCAGCCAGGCTACCTTGAAACCCGGGAGGGAGTCGGCTTTGAAGCGCACGGAGTAGCGCCCGTAAAGCTGGCTGTTGTAGGGCGGCACGGTGGCTCCTGCGAATCTCGGGGAGGGTGCCGCACCCATGGAGACACCGTTTTCCGAGTGCAGGAACATGTCCAGGACACCGTCGTGGACACTCAGGACCCTTGACGGGTAGTAGCCGGACGTTCTCTTGCCCTTTTCCTGCCCCTGGGCATGGGTGTCCGGCGTGCCGTCCTTGTAGGTCTCGTGCCACCTCGAACCGTAGAGGCCGGGAAAACCGCCAAGGGGCACGTCCCCGTCCGTGAAGTCCTCCACAAAGACCTGCTTCCAGCCGTGCAGATCGCCCACCGGCAGGGATTGGTCGAAGGACGCAGACATGGGTTTCGGTGCCGGATCAGAGCCGCCGTCCTTGGTCGGCTCCGGGGAGGCGGTTTCGGCAGTGGCTTCCGGAGACCCGGCCTCGGCACTCGGCTGCAGAGAACTTGGATCAGAAGTTGGCGCCGGAGAAGGGGCATCCGTAGTGGGCTGCCCAGAGCGAGTTACCTGGGTTACTGGGTCTCCTCCTCCGCCTCCTCCTCGGCCTTCAGCAGCTTGGGTCCGCGGGGAAGTTGCAGCGACGCTGAGCGTGCTAATGGCGACCGCCAGGGAAACGACCATCAGGAGGGCGCCGCCGGTCCGCGCACCCTTCTTGATCGCTTCGGAGGGTGGCGTTTCCTCCTCAGGGACAAGATGCCGCGTCGTGCCGTGTCCGCCCATCCAGGGAAAGAGGGAGTTGTGAGGGCTGTTTGCCATGGTGTCCTCCCATCGTGGTGCGTGGGGGACTCCGGGCAAGAACGGAGCGCCCGGCCTCATCCCCGTCCGTTCAGCCTAAGAGGGGCGCCGCAGCAGGTCACGAGTACCGAGTACTCATATTGAGATTCAACTCCCACCCGGATACTTGTTTTGCCGCACGCAACAAGGCGACGCGCGGCCGCAGTCGTGCCAACCGCAGTTCGCCGTTCACCACCCACGGCTTGTCAATGCTTCGGCCAACGCCAAGGATGGCAACCTCCGTGACTGTGCTGACGCCGCCTCAGGGAAGCAAGGCGGCCGCCTCAGCAAGAGATCGACGCAACCACAGGGCGTAGTTGGTGGAGATGTGCTGAGCATCCGCATGGGTTGCAAATCCCGATACAACCGCGGGACAGAGATACTGCGCACAACCAGGGAACAACGTCCACGTATACCGCGCCACCGGCCTCGGCGACGCGCTTCTCCATCTCATTGTGTTCGGTGTCCACAGCGTAACTCCTCGGAGTGTGGCAGCGACGGACGTCGTCGGAATTCGATGTGACGCAGTCCTGGGGATCCTTTTCCGAGTACGCGATGTCCCCAATCACGACCACGCGATCACTTATCGCGCTCAACGACTTTATGGTCGAGGCGAGACCCTTCTCCCAGGCGGCTTCCGTGTTTTCTTTGTCAGGGCGCCCATCCTTCTCAAGCCAAGTACCCTGACGCTGACCCGAGATGAGGACGACGCTGGGGTGAAGTGCCTCGATCTTCGCCAGCGAGTCAGCACGGAATGCCTCGCACTCGGGATAATCACCCTTGCGCTTCGCGTTGTAGACCGAAAAGTCGGCTGGCGGACACGAGAACATCGAAAAGACTTCGAAGCGCCGCCCAAGTTCAGTGGCTGTCACGCCGAGCGGACTTTCCCACATCTGAGCGTGCGAGTCGCCATAAACCACCACTGTCTCGCCGCCGCTGGCGTCACCATAACTGCATGTGACTTTACCTGTTGGGGCATCTAGGCCCCCTATACACGCATGTTGGTTGAAGAGGAATCTCCCAACAGGCGGCTCCGGCGGCCACCCTGCGACGTTTACGCTGTCAGCCACGGCCTTTGCCACTTCGTCAGCCGTCGGTAGGTCACTGCCAGGGGCAACTGCAAAATCGCCTACTTTGTCTGTGGGGGAAGGCTTGGGCAGGATCGACACCAGATTGCTCGTGAGGCCAAGTGATAGCGCCACCAGTGCGGCGCCGAAAGCCACGCTGACTGACGGCCGGCGGGCCTTGAGCCAGTTGGAGTTCCGTACGGGCAATTCCACATACTTGAAGGTAACGACAGACAAGGCCAGCGCCACACCGACAAAGGCAAGCTTGGTGGTCATCGCCAGTTCGGTCCCGAGCGATGCCGCGGGGAGGATCAGCACGGGCCAGTGCCACAGGTACAGGGAATAAGAGAGCTTGCCAAGCCATTGCAGAGGTCGACACTGCAGGAGCACTTCGGCTCCTCGCTTCGGTGTGATTGTCCCGCCGATTATCACAAGAACCGTTCCGCCAACCGGAAGAATAGCAGCGG
>JBKJVX010000063.1:0-2537 GCA_046717065.1 Arthrobacter sp.
GTAGGGAGGCTCGGACGACCGTGTCCAACGGTCACCCCGATCAAACGAGAGGGATGATTTCGATGAATCGTCCAGCCCGACTGCTGATGGCCGCGCTCGGCGTGTTCGTGTTGCTGACCACGTCGTCCGGCTTGGCGCTCGCACAGGCCCGTCCCGCCACACCGGGGGGTCCCTCCGGCTCCACGGGAACCATCGCCGGCAAGGTCAAGGGTGAATCCGGTGCGTACGCGAACGTCACGATCGTCGGCACGCGCCTGGGAACCCAGACCGACGACGCCGGAAACTTCCGGATTCCCGGAGTCGCCGTCGGACAGGTGACCATCAAGGTCCAGCAGGTCGGCCTCGACCCGCTCCTCAAGACCGTGGTGGTGAACGCCGGCGCCGTGAGCAACATCGATTTTGACTTCAGCGGTCAGGAGAAGAAGGTCGTCAAGACCATCGAGGAGATCGAGGTCACCGCCCAGAAGCGGATCGACACCAAGTCCTCGACCACCAAGCAGCAGATCACCGGCGAGAAGCTGCGCGAACTTCCGGTCGACAACATCCGCGAAGCGGTCGGCCTCAAGGCCGGCGTCGTCTCGTCGGCGGACGGTCTCCACTTCCGCGGTGGCCGTGCCGGCGAGGTGAAGTACCAGTTCGATGGCGTCGAAGTGTCGGACCCGCTGTCGGGCCGTGGCGCGAACATCGCGAACCTGGCGGTGGCTGGCGCCGAGGTGCTGTCAGGCGGCTTCGACGCCGAATACGGCAACGCGCTGTCGGGGGTCGTGAGCCTCAGCACCAAGGAGGGCACCGAGCGGTTCGGCGGCGAGGTCCGCTGGGACTCCGACCGCTACGGGGACCCGACCAAGACCTTCAACAACTTCGACCGGTTCACGTTCGGCTTCGGCGGACCGACGCCGCTCAAGAACCTGACCTACTTCGCCACCTACGAAGGCACCTTCAGCGACACCTACACCCCGCTCGGTCTGACCCGCAAGAACCGGACGCTGTGGGACTTCATCACGCTCGGCAACCGCCAGAGCAACCAGATCAACACGAACGTGAAGTTCGCCTACCGCGCGAACCCGAAGAACAAGATCACGTTCGAATCGATCAACAACCACAGCAACGTGACCCCGTACAACCACATGTGGAGCCGTTCGGGATTCGTCCAGGTGACCTACGACACGGTGCGGAACGCCGGTCAGCCGGACCAGTACCGGCCGCGCTACGGCAGCTGGTCGGCAATCCAGACCGACAGCACCTATCAGCCGATCAACATGGCCGATCGCATTCCGACCGCCGACAGCCGCTACCGTCAGTTCACCAGCGTGTGGACGAACACGCTGTCCGACAAATCGGTGTGGACCACCCGTCTGTCCCAGCTCAACTTCCAGGACCTGCTGTCGGTGGGTGAGAAGGAGCCGTGGGATTACGATGTCCAGAGCCAGTTCTACTGGAGCGGCAACGTGGTGTTCGGCAGCGAGTACAACCCGTTCTACGCGACCCACGGCGACTTCCCGAACTATTCGAAGCGCAACACGTCGACCTGGACGCTCAAGAGCGATTTCGCGACCCGCAAGTGGAAGCAGCACTCGGTGAAGACCGGGTTCGACGCGCGCTACAACCGGATCCAGAACCTGACGCTCTCGCTGCCGAACTCCGAGAGCAACGGGCTGCCGGGCGGCACGCGGTCGGACTTCGTGTACTACAACCCCGAGGGTGCCGCCTACGTCCAGGATCGCTGGGAGTACGAGGGCCTGGTGCTCAACGCGGGCGTGCGCTACGACGTGTTCACTCCCGGCGAGCAGGTGCCGACCGCCGATCTGCCGAGCGGCAAGCGCTTCAAGCAGCAGTTCAGCCCGCGCCTCGGCATCGCCTACCCGATCTCGGACAAGGACGTGCTGAGCTTCCACTACGGCTGGACCTTCCAGACGCCCGCCCGCACGTTCGTGTTCGAGAACCGCGGCATCAACTCGGCGGTCAACGTCCGCGGCAACCCCGACCTCGAGCCGGAGACGAACATCGCCTACCAGGCCGGCGTCCAGCACCTCTTCTCACGCGACGTCTCGGGCCAGTTCTCGGTGTTCTTCAAGGACATCTACGGCCTGATCACGGTGCGCCAGGAGCGCGACGAGTTCGGCAACCTCGTCAACGTCTTCTTCAACGGCGACTACGCGAGCGCGCGTGGCTTCGAGACGAGCATCATCAAGAGCTTCAGCCACAAGTTCTCGGCCGAGATCAACTACACGTACTCGCTCGCGACCGGGGTCGCTTCGGACCCGAACCAGGCGCTCCAGTTCTTCAACGGAGGCCGGCTCTACCTGCCGATCGCCGAGCAGCCGCTCGACTGGGACCAGCGGACGACGCTGAGCATCCAGGGGGTCGTGCGCGATCCGGGCAAGTGGGGCTTCCGGATGCTGTGGCTCTACGGGTCGGGGTTCCCGTTCACGCCGACCTTCCGCAACGATCGGCGTCCGGATCCGGTGCTCAACAACTCGCGCCGGCTGCCCTCGAACTCGGCGCTCACGATCGACGGCGACAAGTACTACCGGATC
>JBKJVX010000064.1:0-5617 GCA_046717065.1 Arthrobacter sp.
CTCTCGGCAGCTATCCCGGCCCTACTGGACAAGGGCTATGCCTTCACCACCCTCGACGCCGCCGTACCCTGACCTGCTCGACGTCCGAGGGCACGTACCCGCATGATTATCGGGTTGGTGTTGACGGCCCATGCCTTGGAATCTCTCCAGGAAACGATCCACTGGCTATCCCGGCCGGGCATCCGCGAAGACCTGGACCAGGCGCGGCGCGACATCGCCGAAGGCAACACGACCAGCGGTGCTGACCTGCGCCGCGAATTCGGACTGCCGCAGCGGTGACCGGCACAGAACCCGGTGATACGGCTGCGTGGAAGGTCGAAGTCACGACTCCGGGCCTGAAGGGTTTCCGCAGGCTCCCCGAGAAGGCGGCGGCAGCGATCGTTAAATTCGTCACCGGCCCGCCGGCCGATACTCCCCGGCGGCTGAGCAAACCCCTCACGAATGAACTGCTCGGCCTGCACACGGCACGGCGCGGTGACTATCGCGTGCTGTTCACCCTCGACGTTGCAGACCACATCCTGTACGTCCACCGCATCGAACACCGATCCGACGTATACAAACCGCGTTAGCCGAACGCTTCAAGGAAAGATGTGCCAGCTGGGAGCCTCTCCCCCGGCTCAGGCTGACGAAAGGTACACTATCGGCGGACCGAAAATGGCCGGGGGAGCGGGTTTCTTAGCTAAGCAAGCAGGTTGTCCAGTGCATTTCGTTTCAGACGCGGGAACGAGGCTCAGGGCCTCCTAGGCCATCGTAGGGACGTGGCGCAGAGAACTGCTGACGACATCCATAGGGCTCCCCCCGGTCCGGCTGGAGCTGCCAGCAGCCCTGCCGCGATCGGCAGGGCGACCTGTCCGAGGCGGTTGCCGAGCAGTCTCAGCGCCAGTGCGGCGCCTCGCGCCTCCGGAGGGACCGCTTGGGTAATGAGTGTCATGGTGATCGGTTGTCCGAGTCCAAGGAAGAATCCAACGATGGCTAGGAGGACCACCGCCATCACAAGATTCCCGAACAGCCACGGCAGGATCGCCAAGGTGGTACCTGCCCCCACCAGGCTGGCAGTGATGAGCCCGGTTCTGCTCCACCGGGACAGCATCATGGGCAGGAGCAGACGGGATGTAATCGAGGCGGCCGCCCGGGTGGCCAGAAGGACGCCGATTCCGATGGGGGCGATCCCGTTTTCCTCCCCAAGCAGGGGGAGGAACGCAACGATGATGTCAGTTGTCGCCAGCAATGCCAGGCTGGCGAGCATATTGGTCTTCACG
This sequence comes from Arthrobacter sp., assembly GCA_046717065.1. Taxonomy (GTDB): domain Bacteria; phylum Actinomycetota; class Actinomycetes; order Actinomycetales; family Micrococcaceae; genus Arthrobacter. The sequence goes on from JBKJVX010000064.1 coordinate 1,260, forward strand.
GTGGGGATACCCAAAAGGTGGGCAACAGACTTCGAGGCAGGGGCCTTCACTGGAGCTGCTTCTGTTTTTGGAGCGTTTGCACGTTCCTTCGTTGATGCCCCGAGAGCGACCGGCATGGCCAGGACCGCTATTGCCCCGGCGAGTATCAACGCTGCGTTGGCGTCCATGAGTCTGGCGTCTGCGGGCGCGTTTCCTGCAGATCCCATGGCCAGACCTGCGACAAGTGGGCCGACGAGCTGGCCAAGGGAGAATGCCGCGGTGAACCAGCCGAAGGCTGCGTCCATCCGGCTGAGCGGAACAAATCGTGCGATGGCGGACTGCCCGGCAATCGTGAAGCACAGGTGTCCCACGCCCAGTACCGCGCTGGTCACACCAACCAACAGAAGAGATGGGGCGGCCGAGAGCAGGAACGGACCGGCCGCAAGCATGAGCGTCCCGGCCACGGTGATGCCCTTCATAGACGTGCGGCGGTCGGACATTCGACCCAGCCAGAGGGCGATCGCCACCGGAACGAGGGCGAAGGAGGCAGAGGTCAGGCCGACTGCTACCGCGTCTCCGCCCAGGGCCAACACCTTATATGAGATGAGCGGCCTTGCCAGATTGAGAGCGATCTGGCAAAGCACCGCGGATCCAATCAGCATCCATAACCAACGGGTCGACTTCCTCTCGCTCACCGCTCCCCCTTCGGTGCTGCCAGGTCAGCCGATGCCAAGCGGAGCGATACCGACACGCAGTGCCTCACTGCCGGCACCGGGTTACCCGAACGAAGTCCTTCACCGGAAGTCAGCTGTCGTATCCTTGGCGACCTGCAGGAGGGTCGCCTGGAAGGCCATTTCCGCGGCAGCGCGTACCCTGTCGTGGCGGTGAGCGAGGAGCACCCTTCGGGACGGGGCGCTCGAGCCGAGTGAAACGATGCTGACACCGGGATGCTTATTGACGACGGCGGTGCGTGGAGCAAGTGCGATGCCCAGGCCCACACTGACCATAGCTTGGGCTTCCTGGTAGTCGTTGGCCTGGAAAGCGATCCGTGGAGTGAACCCTGCCGCGCTTGCGCTTCGTTGCAGTACTTCAACCACAGGATGGGCATCACCGCGAACGATCCATTCTTCTGAGGCCAGGTCTGCCATGTCCACCTGCTTACGGCGCGCCAGCCGGTGGTCCTTTCCGACTATAAGTGCGGTTGCGTCTTCGAAGACAGTAGTGAGGGCAAAGTCGTCAGGGTCGATCCGGTTCCATTCGTAGTCCCAGAGGAGGGACATGCCGACCTGGCCGTTTTCCAGCATTTCAACCAAGTCCTCGAAGCGGCTGCTGCGCACGTGCAGTTCGATCGCGGGGTACTCCTTTTTGAATCTGCTGATCACGAGCGGGAGAAAGGATCCGCCCAGGGTGGGGAAGGTCCCCATGGTGAGGCTACCGCGGTGGAGTCCTGCGATTTCTGCCAGGTCCGCCTCTGCGGCTGCCATCTGGCGCAGGATACGGCGCGTATGCGCTGCCAAAACGTGCCCGGCATCTGTGGGGACCATGCCACGGGCCTGCCGCTGAAGAAGCGGCTGCCCGATTTCAGTTTCCAGACGCCGTAGCTGCTGCGAAACTCCCGATGGTGAGTACACGTGCTTTTCTGCAGCAGCGGTGATCGATCCAAGCTCAACCACATCCAACAGCAACTCGAGCCTCCGAATGTTCAACACAGCCACGCCTCCTTTGAAGTGTTACTTAAGCCCCCTAAACAATCCTACGTGGGGGCTTAACCGGAAGCAGAATATTGCGCCCAAACTGTTCTTCCTACCGCGCACCAAGGTTGGCGGCCTTGAAAAAAGCCGCCCTCAATCCATGTAATTGAAGTAAAACTGCATAGATATGCACTATTTGGCGTTTGTAATTCATGTGAGGTTCGGATCACACTTGATTAGCCGGTAAGGCTTGCAGGCCCAATGAAGGGCCCAGGAAGGTGTGAAAGCAATCATGTTTAAGATCCCAGCAGCGTGGATGCGGGGCGGAACCAGCAAGTGCTGGGTGTTCGAGTGGGACAACCTGCAGGTCCCCGGAAAGAGCGTGGATGAAGTTCTTCTGCGTCTCTTCGGTAGCCCCGACCACCGTCAGATCGACGGTGTGGGCGGTGGAACGTCCACGACAAGCAAGGCCGTCATTCTGTCCCGTTCCCTGAGTGACGAGGTCGATGTCGACTACACGTTTGCCCAGGTGGCCATCGACGAGCAGAGGGTGGACTGGGGCAGTAACTGCGGCAACTGCTCAGCCGTCGTCGCCCCGTATGCCATCGAACGGGGCTGGGTAACTCCCGGCCAGGAGACCACCTCCGTCCGGACCCTGAACACCAACACAGATCAGCTCATTCTGCAGAAGGTTCCAACGCCCGACGGTGAACTTCAAGACCCGGGCACCCAGATGATTCCCGGCGTTCTTTTCCCCGGACTGTCGGTCGGCATGGGATTCCTGGACCCCGCAGGGAGAACGACCGGGAAGCTGTTTCCCACCGGCGAACCGGTGGAGAAGGTGACATTCGACGGGCGTGAAGTGCCCGCCACTCTCATTGATGCCGGCGCTCCCCTGATTATTCTGGACGCTGAATCCATCGGCCTCACCGGCAACGAGACGGCCACGGACATCGACGGCCAGGCCGCGCTCCTTGTGCATCTGGACGACGTCCGCAGGGATGCCGCCGTCCGCATGGGTCTTGTATCAACGCGCGCTGAGGCCGCACGTGCGATACCGAAGCTGGCCCTGGTCGGCAGGGCGGGCCCGGAGGATGAAGCCGACCTCAACGTCAGGATGCTGTCGATGGGCAGGCTCCACCCTGCCCTGGCTATTACGGGAAGCGTAGCGCTGACCATGGCCGCCCAGCACGAAGGCACAGTAGTTCGCGACCTCCTCGCAACTGATCCACCGTCCGGGCTGATCATGAGAACCCCCGCCGGCCTCGTCCAGACATGGGCGGAAATCAGCGACGGCGTGCCCGTCGTCGGAACCATTCGAAGCGCCCGCCGCATCGCGGACGCCGAACTGCTGCTTCCAGAGTCCTGGTAAGCGGAACCCAAAATAGCAGCCTGTCCTCTTATCGACGCCTGAGTGGTGTTGCATTGAGGTAGGCCCAAACCAAAAGGATTCCTCAATGACGAGCAACAAGTCATCCTTGGAGCCACCCGGGCTCTCCCCGGAAGGCACCGACGGGCAGACCGAGCCAAGCGAGCAGCCCGATCCGCCCAAGCACTCCCGGCGCACCATCCTCACAGCTGTAGGCGCCTTCGCGCTGCTGGGAACGGCAACCACCGTCCTGGGTGGCAGCCTGCTGAACCCCCCTTCCAGCACCGAAGACGGCAACTTCAGCGGCGAAACACTCGAATTCCTTATTCCCCTGGCTTCAGGCGGCGGAACAGATACCTGGGCCCGGTTCATCGGCACCGAGCTGACTAACTACGTTCCAGGCCGCCCCGGTTTTGCACCCGTGAACGAAGCCGGCGGTGAAGGCATTCTGGGCACCAACAGGTTCGCCCGCTCAGCCAAGACCGACGGCACCGAAATCCTTGTCGGCACGGCATCGACCGTAGTGCCCTGGGTCCTGGGACGCTCGGCCGTTAAGTACTCTTTTGAAGACCTCAAGCCCGTCGTTGTCAACGGGACAGGTGGAGTCATCTACGCCCGGGCCGAAGCCGGGGTCGCCGGTATTCAGGACCTGATCAACCGGGACACGCCACTGGAGTTCGGCGGGATCAGCGCCACAGGCCTGGACATCACCACCCTGGTAGCCTTCGACCTGCTCGAAGCAGACGTGACGAGCACCTTCGGGTTCGAAGGCCGAGGACCGGTCAACCTGGCCCTGCAACGCGGGGAAATCGACCTGGACTATCAGACGACCTCAGCTTACGGCTCAGCCGTCGCCGGCATCGTCAAGGAAGGCAAAGCCGTCGTCCTCATGTCCTTCGGCCAGCTGAACCAGGCCGGGGACGTCATCCGTGACCCGAACTTCCCCGACGTGCCCACAGTCGCAGAAGCCTACGAAACCCTTTACGGGAAAAAGCCGTCAGGGGAAAAATACGAGGCCTACAAGACCCTGCTCGGGCTCACCTACACCTACCAAAAAGGACTGTGGGTCCCGCAGGAGACACCTGAGAACGCCTACGAGCTGCTGCGCCAATCCAGCGAGAAGCTCGGCACGGACACTGGTTTCCAGGAAAAGGCCTCCAAAGTACTCGGCGGCTACCCCCTCGTCGCGGATACCGGCATGGCCGACCGCGTCCGGGACGCCTACAAAGTCAGCGGCTCCGTCCGGTCCTATGTCACAGGGCTGCTCGCGAGCAAATACAACATCCACGTTGAATAAGGACCATCATGCTTGACTCCGC
>JBKJVX010000065.1:0-37420 GCA_046717065.1 Arthrobacter sp.
GGCCCCGCACCTGCTCGCAGACGAGGTCACCACACTGGTGGCGGCGCTGGAAACGGTGGTGGGAAAGAACATCCCCGTTCTGATTCACATCGGAGCGGGCGCACGGACGCGCTTCAGCAGGGCCGAGAGCGTCCGCTAGGAACCGCTTTACTCTTTGGCCAGGTACACGGTGCAATCCACGGGTACTTCCCGCATGTCCGCCCACTCCCCGGCAGGCTCAGGGCCGCTCGAGAGCACCACGGAATACCCATTCGGAACCGGGGCGGAGGCGAACCCCAGGTTGCCCAGCACCAGGACGTCGCCGTTGTGGAAGGCGAGCAGTCCGCTGTCCGGCGCGTGGATCCCAGCCCAGGCAACGGAGCCGGTGCCCAGGCGCCAGGCGGAACGGAAGGAAAGGGCGGCCCGGTAAAGCTCGAGGGTTGAGCCTTCCACGCCGTCCTGCTGGTCCGCCGCGAGCGGGCCGAAGCTTTCCGGTTGGGGAAGCCAGGGCTGCGAGGCCTTCCCGTCCCGGGCGGACGCAAAGCCGTAACCGGGCAAGTCCGCTGCCCACGGCAAGGGAACCCGGCAACCGTCACGGCCGATTTCTGCGCCCTTGGTGCGGAAGAACGTGGGGTCCTGCCGCGCTTCCGCCGGAAGGCTGGTGTGTTCGGGGAGCCCCAACTCCTCTCCCTGGTAGAGGTACGCGGAGCCGGGCAGGGCCAGTGAGATCAACGGCGCGGGCGCGGGCGCGTGCCAGGCCCAGGGCGGGGTCGGGTTGCTCGTCGTCCGCCGCGAGGCCCTTGGGGAACATGGTGGGGTCCTTGAGGCCGAACCGGGTGGTGTGGCGGACGGTGTCGTGGTTGCTCAGCACCCAGGTGCAGGGAGCGCCTACTGAAGCAGCGGCTGCCAGGGAAGCTTCGATGGACTCGGCCATGCGCTCGGCGTCCCAGCCAGCAAGCAGGAAATCGAAATTGAAGGCCTGCTGCATTTCGTCCTGGCGGGTATAGCGTGCCAGCCGTTCCGCCGGCTCCACCCAGGCTTCGGCCACCATCATGCGGTCGCCCTCGTACTCAGCGAGAACCCGGTGCCAGTCGCGGTAGATCTCGTGCACGCCGTCCTGGTCGAAGAACGGCGAGGGCGGGTATACCGGGGATACGGCGCGGTGGGGTTCCTCGGCGTCGGTATGGGCGCCGGGCGCGTCGCCGGGGCGGTAGGCTGCTTCCCTGGACACTTCGGCTGTGCCTTCAACCATGGCGGCAGCCCCTTCCCAGTCAGGCAGTCCGGGTTCTTTGACGAGGCCATGGGCAACGTCCACGCGGAAGCCATCCGCGCCCCGGTCCAGCCAGAAGCGGAGCACCGAGCGCATTTCCTCGTGGACCTCCGCATTTTCCCAGTTCAGGTCCGGCTGCTTCGTGTCGAAAAGGTGGAGGTACCACTCGCCGGGGGATCCATCAGCTTCGATGATCCGGCTCCAGGCAGGCCCGCCGAAAATTGATTTCCAGTTGTTCGGCGCAAGGCTTCCATCGCCGGAACCGGGAACTTCGTCCTTGCCCGGACGGAAGATGTAGCGGTTGCGTTCCGGCGAACCGGGTGGCGAAGCCAGCGCCGCCTGGAACCATACATGTTCGTCGGAGGTGTGGTTGGGGACGAGGTCAACGATGACCTTAAGGCCGCGCTGGTGAGCTTCCTGCAACATCGCATCGAAATCATCGAGAGACCCGAAGAGTGGGTCCACCTGGCGGTAATCAGCCACGTCGTATCCGGCGTCCGCCTGGGGGGACTTATAGAAGGGGGAGAGCCAGATGGCGTCCACCCCCAGCTGCTGCAGGTAGGGCAGGCGGTTTGTGACGCCGCGAAGGTCTCCCATGCCGTCGCCGTTGCCGTCAGCGAAGGAGCGGGGATAGATCTGGTAGACGACGGCGTCCGCCCACCATTGCAGGCCGGCTGGGCGATCAACAGGAACGTCCGTGTTGGACATTTGGTTCCTCTCAGATAACTTTTTGATGTAAACGCTTGCATTACCGGCAGCAACCTTACTAGTGTGAGCGTCACCACATCAACCTCACCTAGCAAGCGCACTGTCGACTTACTTGTCACTCAGCGAGGAGCTTCAAGCTAATGAAAACCCCTAGATTCCTACTTCCGGCCGCAACCGCCGGCATCCTGGCACTTACCCTGTCCGCCTGCGGCGGCGGAGGTGGTGGAGGGACCACGGGTGGCGGCGGCGGAGACGCCGAAGCCAACCTCGACAGCCGGGGTCCCATCACCTACGTACAGGGCAAAGACAACAGCAACGTTGTGCGGCCGCTGATCGAGAAGTGGAACGCGGCACACCCGGATGAGAAGGTCACGTTCAAGGAACAGACCGACCAGGCAGACCAGCAGCACGACGACCTCGTCCAGAACTTTCAGGCCAAGAATGCCGACTACGACGTAGCCAGCGTTGACGTCGTATGGACCGCGGAGTTCGCTGCGAAGGGCTGGCTCCAGCCGCTCAAGGACAAAATGGCCGTCGAAACCGAGGGCATGCTCGAACCCACAGTTGAGGCCGGCTCATACAAGGGCACGCTTTACGCCGCTCCGGTCTCCTCCGATGGTGGCATCCTCTACTACCGCAAGGACCTTGTTCCCGAGGCACCCAAGACCTGGGACGAGATGATGCAGATGTGCTCCATTGCCAAGGAGAACAACATTGGCTGCTACGCGGGCCAGTTCAAGCAGTATGAAGGACTCACCGTTAACGCCTCGGAGTCCATCAACTCAGCCGGCGGTTCCGTGCTGAACGATGAGGGCAAGCCGAACCTGAACACTGCGGAGGCCGAAGAAGGCCTGAATAACCTGGTGGAAGCCTTCAAGAACGGGAACATCCCCGCTGAGGCCATCACGTACCAGGAAGAGGAAAGCCGCCGCGCGTTCCAGGAAGGCAAGCTGCTGTTCCTGCGCAACTGGCCCTACGTTTACAATCTCGCCACCACTGAAGGTTCCTCACAGGTCAAGGACGTGCTGGGCATGGCTGCCCTGCCAGGCAAAGACGGCCCCGGCGCTTCCTCCCTCGGCGGCCACAGTGCGGCCATCAGCGTCTACTCCGACCACAAGGCGACAGCCCTGGACTTCGTAAAGTTCCTTGTTGAAGAGGAACAGCAGAAGTTCTTCGCAACGCAGGGTTCCCTGGCTCCGGTATTCAGTGCTCTCTATGAGGACCAGGAACTGGTTGCCAAGCTGCCGTACCTGCCCGTCCTGAAGACGTCGATTGAGAATGCTGTTCCCCGCCCGGTAACCCCGTTCTACCCTGCAGTCACCCAGGCCATCCAGGAAAACGCCTACGCTGCACTGAAGGGCGAAAAACCGGCCAAGGACGCGCTGTCTGACATGCAGAAGTCGATCGAGTCCGCTGGCGCAGGATCGTAGTAAAACCATGGCTACCGAATTGGGCCCGACGCCGGTCAAAGGGCCGGCGTCGGGCACTACCCCGGTCCACCACGGACCTAAGGGCGTAGGCGAAGACAACAAGATCCTCAGTCAGGGCAAGTGGGCTTCGTGGCTTCTTGCCCCCACCATCATTGCGCTCGGTATTGTGATCGTTTACCCGATCATCAGCGCCATGATCATGTCCTTCCAGAAAGACGCCGGACTCGACCCGGTCACCGGCCTCTTTACCGAGGGCGGCCCGGCGGGAATCCAGAATTATGTGAACTGGCTGGGACAGCAGTGTGCAGCCCAAGGGGGCGGCACCGTCGCTTGTCCGCCCGGTACCCTCGGGGGCCAGTTCTGGACGGCTACCGGAACCACCTTCCTCTTCACTGTTATCACCGTGGCCTTCGAAACCGTGCTCGGTTTCTGGATGGCCATGATTATGGCCCGGACGTTCAAGGGCCGCAGCCTGGTCCGCGCGGCAGTACTGGTTCCGTGGGCCATCCCCACGGCTGTTACCGCCCAGCTGTGGCTCTTTATGTTCGACTTCAACGGCATCATCAACAAGCTGTTCAACGTCTCCATCCTGTGGACCGGCAGTGAATGGCCTGCGAAATGGGCAGTGATCATCGCCGACACCTGGAAGACCACGCCGTTTATGGCGCTGCTCATCCTTGCCGGCCTGCAGATGATCCCGGCGGAGGTTTACGAGGCCGCAAAGGTGGACGGCGCCACCGCTTGGCAGCGGTTCCGGATGATCACCCTTCCGCTCGTCAAGCCGGCGCTGATGGTGGCCATCCTGTTCCGTACGTTGGATGCGCTGCGTATGTTCGACCTTCCGTACATCCTGACGGGCGGCGCCAACAACACCACCACGCTGTCCATCCTCGTGATCAACCAGATTAGGCAAGGCTTTAACTCGGCAGCCGCCTTGTCCACCATTACGTTCATCATCATCTTCCTGGTCGCGTTCATCTTTGTCCGCTTCCTGGGAGCGAATGTTGTGGAGCAAAGCGGAGCCACCGGCAAGGGGAAGAAATGACAACCACGGCTGCCTCAACGGCATTGCGGGCGCAGCAGGACAAAGGCCGCAAGACTGCACAGAACCGTGAAAAGTGGGCCCAGGGCAGGACGTATATCAGCGCCGCGGTGATCCTGATCTGGTGCTTGGCTCCGGCGTACTGGATGGTGGTGACGGCGTTCCGCGAAGTGGGCTTCACCTACGACACGACGCCCTGGCCCACCCACGTGACGCTGGACAACTTCATCACGGCCTTCGATACCTCGTTCGGAAACCGGTTCGGCCAAGCCCTGCTGAACAGTATTTTCATTGGCGTCACGGTCACGGTGATCTCGCTACTGATCGGAGTGTTCGCGGCGTACGCCCTGGCACGCCTGAACTTCCGGTTCAAGTACTTGGTGCTGGGCTTCATCCTGGGAGCCTCCATGTTCCCCGGCGTCGCCCTGATCACGCCGCTGTTCCAGCTGTTCACCAACATTGGCTGGATGGGCACCTACCAGGCGCTGATCATTCCGAACATCTCCTTCGTCCTGCCGCTCACCGTTTACACCCTGACCTCCTTCTTCCGCGAGATGCCGTGGGAGCTTGAGGAATCAGCCCGTGTTGACGGTTGCACCCAGGGCCAGGCTTTCCGGAAGGTGATCATGCCCCTGGCAGCTCCGGCGATCTTCACCACGGCGATCCTGGCATTCATCTCCTCCTGGAATGAATTCCTCATTGCCAGCCAGTTGTCGAACGAGGCAACGAAACCGGTCACTGTTGCCATTGCCAGCTTTGCGGGCGCGCAGCCGAACCAGATCCCGTATACGGCCATCATGGCGGCGGGCACTATTGTCACCATTCCTTTAGTGATCCTGGTCCTGGTCTTCCAGCGCAAGATCGTTGCCGGCCTGACGGCAGGTGCGGTCAAGTGACAGACGGCCTTTCCCGCCCCCGGTCCACGGGGGCGGGAAGCGACCGCCGTCGCATGAGGTCCGGTGAAGACTTTGACATCATCATCGGGTTCCTCGGCTTTTGGGCGCTGGTGCTGCTCGTTGTCACCGTCTGGATGGAAGTAACGGCGCAGCCGGCACTCGGCTGGGCCCTGGGCCTTTTGGCTACGCTGCTGGCACTCTATGGAATGGTGCGGCTGCGGCGGCGGCTGCCGGACCGGAGGTAGTACACCCGGTTGATTCCGCTGCCGCCCGGCATCCGCAGAGGTAACACTGCGATGCGGGCCAGCGATCAAAATACTATGGCCTAGGTATCGCGCGAAGCAGGGCGGATGCCTGCAGGGAGTACATGAGGGGACACCGTGGCACGCACAAGTGAAAGGTCTCAACGAGGCGGCCATAGTGGTGTCAGCATCGAAGACGTGGCGGCAGCGGCGGGAGTATCCACGGCCACCGTCTCGCGGGCAGTCCGGGGCCTGCCCCGGGTATCACCGGCCACAAGGGAGAAAATCCTGGAGGTAGCCGGAAACCTGGGCTACGTCGCCTCCAGTTCCGCCTCGGGACTGGCCACCGGCCGCACCAAAACCATCGGTGTGCTGGCACCCTTCGTGAGCAGGTGGTTCTTCTCCAAGGCCATCGAAGGCGCCGACCGGGAACTGCACGCCCGGAACTACAACCTTTCGCTGTTCAACCTGGGCGGCCACTGCAGCAACCGTGAGCGGCTGTTCAGCAAGACCATGGTCTACAAGCAGATCGACGCCCTGCTGGTCCTGTGTATGGCGCTGTCCCACGACGAACTGGACCACCTGCAGAAGATCGACATCCCGCTGATAGTCGTGGGCGGCCACGTCGAGGAGTGCGCCTACATCGGCATTGACGACTACGCCGCCGCGTCCACCGCCGTCCGGCACCTGATCGACCTGGGCCACCGGGACATCGCCCTGCTGCACGGCGACGATGAGACAGACCTGAACTTCGATGTTCCCCGCGTCCGGATCCTCGCCTTCAAGGACGTGATGACGGCGGCCGGCCTTGCCACCCGCCCGGAATGGGACGAATGGGGAGACTTTACCGTCCGCAGCGGGCAGGAGGCCTTCCGCCGGCTCTGGTCCAAGCCGGGAGACAAGCCGACAGCCATCTTCTGTGCGTCGGACGAGATGGCAATGGGCGTCATTTTTGAAGCGTCCCGGCTCGGCGTCCTGGTGCCGCAGGAACTTTCCGTCGTGGGCATCGACAACCACGATTTTGCGGAGGCCATGGGCTTGACCACCGTGGGGCAGCGGCCGGACGAGCAGGCTGAGCTCGCCACCAAGATGCTCCTTGACGAACTGGACGGTGAGGCAGGAGCGGTGCAGTCCGCCGTTGCGCCCCATGAACTGATCGTCAGAAGGACGACGGCGCCGCCCCAGTCCTAGCGCTGCCCCAGACCCGGAGCCGCCCCAGTCCTGAGGGACAGCTTCAGGAAGCGCGGGCCAGCTGACGGATGGGAATCCATCGGGAGGCCAGGCGGCGGTACGCCGCGGCGGCGCCCGTCATGTCACCCTCGGCCAGGCATTCGATCCCAAGCCTGATGTCCATGGGCGAATCGTCCGGGTACACCTTGTCGGCAACAGCTCCGTAGTCCAGCTCCACCATTGAGTTCACATGGAAGAGTTCAAGCCACTCGGTGAGCTGGGCAAGATCGTCCAGCATGTCAAGGTCCGGTGCCGCGAGTGCCAGGTTGGCCACGGCGTAACGGGCACGCTCCAGGGCTTCCGTGATGGGTGCCCATACCCGGACCGTGAGGATCCGCCCGGAAGCCTCCACAACGTCTTTATGGTCCGAATCCATAAACAGGGAAAACCAGCTGAAGGGGATCCCCCAGGTGGATGCCCTGGTGTGCACCCGGATGGACCCGTCACGCGCCTTCACCTGGTCGATCCGTTCCTGGTGCTTGTCCCGCTGCTCTTCGGGTATCAGCAGCTCAGCCAGCGGGCCGTGGATTCCCTCCATCAGCGCGTTCGCCGCCAGGCCGGCCCGCAGTACCAGTTGGCTGGGACAATACAGCAGCTCAGGCTCTGCGTCAGCGCCGTCGTCGGACGTGCCTCCTCCGGCAGCCGGGGCAGTGGTGACGCGCACCAGGTCGGTTCGTCCGGTGGGAAACGGGTCACCGCCGGATCGGGTGATCCGCCCCAGCGAGGCCAGCAGTTCCGCGTTTTCGACGGCGGCGCGCGAGGCAGTCTGCGCCCCCGCGGCGGCGATCGCTTTCCGCTGCTCCTCGGGAAAGGCGTGCAGGGGTTCATAGACGCGGAGCGTGGAGGAGAATGGCAGGCCTGCCTGGCCCCGGTAGAGGTTGCCCGTCATCACGGCCTCCTTGAATGGGTCCAGGGCGATGTCATTAGTCTGCCAGTTCCACCAGCACGGGTGCATGGTCCGACGCGCCTTTGCCCTTGCGCTCCTCGCGGTCGATCGACGCGCCGGTCACCCGTGCAGCCAGGGCAGGGGAGGCCAGCACGAAGTCGATCCGCATGCCCTCCTTCTTGGGAAAGCGCAGTTGGGTGTAATCCCAGTAGGTGTAGACGCCGGGGCCGGGAGTGTACGGGCGCACCACATCCGTGAAGCCTGCGGATTCGAAAGCATGGAACGCCTCGCGCTCCGGCGGGCTGACGTGGGTGTACCTGTTGTTGACGAACAGGTCGATGTCCCACACGTCGTCGTCGAACGGTGCGATGTTCCAGTCACCCATAAGCGCCACCTGTGCCTGGGGGTTCTGGGTGACGAGTCCCTGCGCGTGCGTTTTGAGGCTCTCCAGCCACTTGAGCTTGTACGGCATGTGTTCGTCGTCCAGGGAGCGCCCGTTGGGGACGTAAAGGCTCCAGATCCGGACGCCGGCGCAGGTGGCAGCCATGGCACGGGCTTCCTGCACGGGCTCCGTTCCGGTCTTGCCAAACGCGGGCTGGTCAAGGAACGTCCGCTCCACATCTTCGAGCCCCACCCGGGACGCGATGGCTACGCCGTTCCACTGGTTCACGCCGAAGTGGGCCACTTCGTAGCCCATCCGCTCAAACAGTTCCCACGGGAAGTTTTCGTCCTTGCACTTGGTTTCCTGGATGGCCAGGACGTCACAGTCGCTGCGCTGCAGCCAGGCCTCCACGCGGTCGGCACGGGCTCTGAGCGAATTCACATTCCAGGTAGCAATCTTCACAGTTCCTAACTTACCGTGGCCGCGCCACCGCGGGTAAAGCCCAGGTAAAGCTCCGGCAAGGCACCGGACAAGCTCCCGGCAGGGCGCATCCGCGATGATCCCGGCCCGGTGGAGTTTAGTAGGAAGTCCGAGTATATTCGCAACCAGGGATGACCTGGGTCACACGCGAAGGAGCTTCCGGCCATGGTGCGCGAGCTTTCCCACTACGTCGGCGGCCAGCATGCAGCCGGCAGTTCCGGCCGCTTCGGCGACGTCTTTGGCCCCTGCACCGGAACTGTCCAGGCCCATGTTCCGCTGGCCGGCCGGGACGAGGTAACCAATGCCGTTGCTGTCGCCGCAAAGGCCCAGGAGGAATGGGCGGCCATGAACGCCCAGCGCCGCGGCCGGATACTGCTCCGGTTCGTGGACCTGGTCAACCTGGACATGGACGGGCTGGCGCGGCTGCTGTCCTCGGAACACGGAAAAACCCTCGCCGACGCCAGGGGAGACATCCAGCGCGGCCTGGAAGTGGTGGAGTTCGCCGCCGGCGCACCGCACCTGCTCAAGGGGGAGTTCTCCACCGAGGCCGGACCCGGGATAGACATCCATTCACTGCGGCAGCCCCTTGGTGTGGTGGCCGGGATCACGCCGTTCAACTTTCCGGCCATGATTCCGCTCTGGAAGTCCGGGCCGGCCCTGGCCGCGGGCAACGCGTTCATCCTGAAGCCCTCCGAGCGGGATCCTTCCGTGCCGCTGCGCCTGGCCGAGCTGTACTCCGAAGCGGGCGTGCCGGACGGCGTGTTCAACGTGGTCAACGGCGACAGGGAGGCGGTGGACGCCCTCCTGGAGGATCCCCGGGTCAAGGCCATCGGGTTTGTGGGCTCCACCCCTGTTGCCCGGTACATCTATGCCAGGGCGGCCGCCCACGGCAAGCGGGCGCAGTGCTTCGGCGGTGCCAAGAACCACATGGTGGTGATGCCGGACGCAGACCTGGACCAGGCTGCCGACGCCCTCATCGGTGCAGGGTACGGCTCGGCGGGGGAGCGCTGCATGGCTGTTTCGGTGGCTGTTCCGGTGGGGCAGGAAACCGCTGACCGGCTTGTCGCCAAACTCCAGGACCGGGTGAAGGGCCTGAAAGTGGGCCACAGCCTCGACCGGGACTCGGACTTCGGTCCCGTGGTGGCCGCCTCCGCCAAGGAACGGATCGAAGGCCTGATCCAGGCGGGACTGGACGAGGGCGCCACGCTCCTGGCGGACGGTCGGGGAATCACGGTGGAAGGCTACGAGAACGGTTTCTGGGTGGGGCCGACGCTTTTTGACCACGTGACGCCAAACATGGGCATCTACCGGCAAGAGATCTTCGGTCCCGTCCTCAGCGTGGTGCGGGCGTCCGACTACGACGAGGCGCTGCAGTTGTGCAGCAGGAATGAGTTCGGCAACGGCGTGGCAATCTTCACGCGCGACGGCGACGCAGCCCGGGATTTCGCCGCCCGGGTGGATGTGGGGATGGTGGGCATCAACGTCCCCATCCCGGTGCCGATCGCGTACTACACGTTCGGAGGCTGGAAGGCGTCGGGGTTCGGCGACCTGAACCAGCACGGCGCAGACGCCTTCCGTTTCTACACCAAGACCAAGACAGTCACCACACGGTGGCCCTCAGGAATACGGCACGGGGCCAGCTTCGTGATGCCGGAAGGAAGCTGATGACGGACAGCCCGAAGCCGGCTGCGGACAACCAGGCCGAGGTGCTGTTCGAGCGCCGCGGCCGGCTGGGGGTCATGACCCTCAACCGGCCCCAAGCCGTCAACGCGCTAACCGCGGGAATGGTGGATGCGCTGCTCAAGCAGCTCACCGCGTGGGCGGACGACGACGGCGTTGCCACGGTCCTGGTGCGGGGCGCCGGTGACCGTGGGCTGTGCGCCGGCGGCGACATTGTGGCCATCTACGAGGACATGCTGGCCGGCGGCGGGTTGACGGCGGACTTTTGGCAGGTGGAGTACCGGCTCAATTCCTTGATCGCCCGCTACCCCAAGCCATATGTGGCCTTGATGGATGGCCTGGTGCTGGGCGGTGGCGTGGGGATTTCCGCGCACGGATCGGTCCGGGTTGTGACGGACCGGACCCGGATGGGCATGCCGGAGACCACAATTGGTTTTGCGCCCGACGTCGGCGGGACCCTTCTGCTGTCCCGGGCACCGGGGGAGGCGGGAACCCATGCGGCGCTCACCGGCGCCCACCTGAGTGGGGCGGATGCCCTGCACCTTGGACTCGCCGACCACTACGTGCCGTTGGACAGGCTCGAGGACCTGCTGGTGGCGCTGGCAGCCGAAACTGCGGAAGACGCCGTCGCGCGTTACAGCGAGGCGTCGCCGCCCTCGGCCCTTGAGGAGCAGCGTGACTGGATTGACAACTGCTACGCCTCCGATGACGCCGAGGAGATTGTCCGGCGCCTTCGGAGCCTTGACGGCGACGGCGGCGAAGCGGCCCGGATAGCCGCAGACACCATCGAAGCGAAGTCGCCCACGGCCGTGAAGGTCACGCTGGCTTCCCTCCGCCGCGTGAAGGGCCACACCCTCGATGAGGCCCTGGCGCAGGAGTACCGGGTAGGTTTGCGGTTCCTGGAAGCACCGGACTTCCGGGAGGGCATCAGGGCGCAGGTGGTGGATAAGGACCGCACGCCCCGCTGGCGGCCGCCCACCTTGGGGCAGGTGCTGCCCCGGCAGGTGGAACGCTTCTTTGAGCCCCTGGGCACCAAGGAACTTGACCTGCAGCTAAAGGAGACGGACCATGCCTGAGAAGTACACCGTTGCGTTCCTGGGCCTTGGCCACATGGGCGGACCCATGGCGGTGAACCTGGTCAGGGCGGGGTACACGGTAGCCGGTTTCGACGTCGTGCCCGAAGCCCTTGAAGCAGCCCGTACAAATGGTGTTCCGGTCGCGGCCAGTGCTGGTGAGGCAGTATCCGGTGCAGACGTGGTCCTCACCATGTTCCCGAGCGGCCGGCATGTGCTCGATGCCTACCTGGGCACAGCTGGCGGCCCTGGCCTGCTGGCGGTGGCTGCACCCGGAGCGATGTTCCTGGACTGTTCCACCATCAACGTGGACGAAGCCCGGGAAGCAGCGAGGCTGGCTATTGAAGCCGGCCACCGCTCGGTGGATGCCCCGGTATCCGGCGGAGTGGTGGGCGCCGAAGCGGGCACCCTTACATTTATGGTCGGCGGTGATAAAGCGGACTTCGAGGCAGTGCTGCCGCTTCTGGACGTGATGGGCAAACGCGTGGTCCACTGCGGTGCCCACGGCGCAGGACAGGCTGCCAAAATCTGCAACAACCTGATCCTGGGCGCCTCCATGATTGCAGTTAGCGAGGCTTTTGTGCTGGGGGAGAAGCTGGGCCTGAGCCACCAGGCGCTGTTCGATGTGGCGTCGGCGGCGTCGGGGCAATGCTGGGCGCTCACCACGAACTGCCCCGTGCCCGGTCCCGTCCCTACCAGCCCGGCCAACCGCGATTACCAGCCCGGCTTCGCCGGTGCCCTGATGGCCAAGGACCTCAACCTTGCCGTCAACGCACTGCACAGCACAGGAGTTTCAGCCCGGGTTGGACCGCTGGCTGCCGAAATCTACGATACGTTTGCGGCGGAAGGCGGTGCAGGGCGGGATTTCTCCGCGATCATCACGGACATTCGGGACAAGTCGAATGCCCAGGACAAACCGGCGGACGTGGCGGCATCCGGATCGCCGGCTGCCGGAAACCCGGCGGCAGGCGTTCCAACCCAGGCATCACCGGCATCACATCAGGCAGCGCAGGACGACGGGAGCCCCGAATGACGGAATACACAAACATCCTCGTGGAGCAGCGGGGCCGGGTGGGCCTGGTGACGTTGAACCGGCCGCAGGCGTTGAATGCCCTGGATAAAGCCACCATGGAGGAGCTCGTGTCCGCCGTCCGCGCCATGGACGCCGATCCCGGTGTGGGGGCCGTGGTCATCACCGGCTCGGGCAAGGCCTTCGCAGCCGGGGCTGACATCAAGGAAATGGCGGACCAGGGTTACATGGACATGTACGCCGCGGACTGGTTCCGCGGCTGGGAGGACTTCACCAGGCTCCGCATACCCACGATTGCCGCAGTCTCGGGATTCGCCCTGGGCGGGGGCTGTGAGCTGGCGATGATGTGCGATCTCATCATCGCCGGGGACAATGCGAAGTTCGGCCAGCCGGAGATCAACCTGGGCGTACTGCCTGGCATGGGCGGATCCCAGCGCCTGACCCGCGCCGTGGGCAAGGCCAAAGCAATGGACCTGATCCTCACCGGAAGGTTCATCGGGGCGGAGGAAGCTGACCGTTGCGGCCTGGTGTCCCGGGTGGTGCCCGCTGAGGATGTTGTGGACGAGGCAATGAAGGCCGCCGAGGTGATCGCCGCCAAGTCCAAGCCGGTGGCCATGGTGGCGAAAGAGGCCGTGAACGCCGCCTTCGAAACCGGGCTGGCCCAAGGCGTCCTGTTCGAACGCAGGCTGTTCCACTCCCTTTTCGCCACCGAGGACCAGAAGGAAGGCATGGCGGCGTTCACGCAGAAACGCCAGCCGGAATTCAAGCACCGCTAAGCGAAAGCGACTCCCGGTACGCGGCCAGGTCCGCGGCCATCTCCTCGGCCATCAGATGGTTATTGATCACGACGGCGGTCCAGGCGGCAGCTGCCGCGGAGGCAAGCACCTGCGCCTTCAGGTCCGTCACGTTTCCCGCCGCCCACACGCCCGGCACGGACGTGGCTCCCTCCGCATCCGTCGCAAGGTAGGTGCCCATTCCGGACGCGTGCTCGGACGGAGCCAGCCCGAGGCCGGCAAAAGCTTCCAGCCGTGCCTGGACCCGTGGGCCCACCACCAGGGCCTCCACCGCAACGTCCGGTCCTCCGGCCATGGCAACACCCCGCAGGCGGTCCTCCTCCACCCGGACAGCTTCCACCGCGCCGGCTGCCACCATGATCCCGCGGGCTGCCAGTTGTTCCGCTTCGGCGTCGGACGGGAAAACCTTGTTGTTGAGGAACAGCGTGATGTCGCTGCTCCACTGCCGGAAGAGCAGGGCCTGGTGCACGGACCACGGCCCGTTCCCCAGGATGCCAATCGCCTGGTCCTGCACCTCCCAGCCGTGGCAGAACGGGCAGTGCAGTACGTCCCTGCCCCAGCGTTCCCGGAGCCCGGGAACGCTGGGTAGTTCGTCGACCAGGCCCGTGGTGACCAGGAGCCGGCGGCCGCGAAGCTGTGTCCCGTCGTCGAGCGTTACTTCGAAGCCCTGGTCCACGTCGCCGTGGGCGGCAAGTACCCTGCCACGGACGACGGCAGTACCGTACTGCTCTGCTTCGCCCCGGCCTATGGCGAGGAGGTCGGCGGGCTTGATGCCGTCGCGGGACAGGAAGCCATGGACTCCCTCGGCGGGGGCGTTGCGTGGTTCAGCGTTGTCCACCACCACTACGGAGCGGCGGCTGCGCCCCAGCATCTGCGCGGCGCTCAGTCCGGCTGCGCCGCCGCCGATAATCAGGACATCGGACATTGATTCTTTGGATTTCGTCATAGGTCCAATGATCTGGGGCCTCTGCTTCGGCTGGCAAAGGCTTTTGCTGAAGTGGCAAGATTGGGGGATGGATGAACAACTGGACGACGTCTTGGCTGCTGTCGCCCCGAGGCTGCGGGCACTCCGTCTCGCGAGGGACATCACCTTGTCAGCACTGGCGGAGGCCACCGGAATCTCGGTCAGCACGCTGTCCCGGCTGGAGTCCGGCCAGCGCCGGCCAAACCTCGAGCTTCTCTTGCCGCTGGCCAAAGCCCACCAGGTACCGCTCGATGAACTGGTCGGTGCTCCTGCCACCGGGGATCCGCGCGTCCACCTGCGTCCCATCAAGGCAAGGGGGATGACGATCATTCCGTTGACCAGGAAGCCGGGCGGTATCCAGGCCTATAAACACATCCTGCCTGCCGGGCCGCTGGAGGAGCCCAGCCCGAAGGTGCATGAGGGCTACGAGTGGCTGTATGTCCTCAACGGAAAACTTCGAATGATTCTCGGCAGCCAGGACCTCGTACTCCGCGCTGGGGAAGCGGCGGAGTTTGATACCCGCGTGCCGCACTGGTTCGGCCGCGCGGACGGTAAGCCCGTGGAATTCCTCAGCCTTTTCGGCACGCAGGGGGAACGGATGCATGTCAGGGCCAAGCCTGCCTGAACCAGGGTCCCAGCCTGTGTGCAGGTGCGTAAGGTAGACAGGGCAGACCAAACGTGGACGCGGACGGGGGGAGTTGTATGTGGGGAACAGCGGCGGACGAAGGCGGCTCGACCGAGAACCTTACCGGACTGGTGGGCCTAGCTGCCCGCGGCATCGAGCAGTTGGGCGAGTGGGGGGTGGGGCTCTTCACCCTTGCTGAAACGGTGGTGCCGCCCATCCCCAGCGAAGTGATATTGCCACTGGCCGGCTACCTGGCACGGCAAGGGGCCCTGAACCTGGTCCTCGTTTTTGTGACCAGCACGCTGGGAGCCTACCTGGGTGCACTTTTCCTGTACTGGCTGGGCGCCAAGCTTGGGCTTGAGCGTTCCATCCGCGGCTTATCCCGGCTGCCCCTGGTGGACCGGGAAGACTTTGAGCACGCAGCGGGCTGGTTCCGCCGTCATGGACGGTCGTCCATCTTTTTTGGCAGGTTGCTTCCGGGAGTGCGGAGCCTGATCTCCCTTCCTGCCGGGGCTTCCGCAATGCATCTTGGAACGTTCAGCCTTTACACCCTGGCAGGCAGCGGACTGTGGAACGGGGCACTCCTGGGACTGGGCTACCTGGTGGGCACGCAGTACAGAATTGTCGAGGAATACTCCCGGTTCCTGAATTATGCCGTATATGCCGCCGTGGGCGTCGCCGTGGTGCTGCTCGTGGTCAGGCGCATCAAGCGTAAGAAGGCCGCACGCTGATCCGGCAGTGGGGAAGTGCGTTCAGGAACGGCTCGGGACCCCGTTCAGGAATCAGTGAAGTCCCCTGCCTTCCGGCGGAAGTCCCGTAGGATCCGGATCAGCTGGTCCACATCATCCGGCCCGAACCCGGGGTCGCTGAAAACACCTGCGTTCAGTGCCGCCGTCGAACGCTTCGCCAGGGTGCGGCCCTCGGCGGTGAGCTCAACCAGGGTGGTGCGGCCGTCCGTGGGGTGCGGGGAGCGGCGCACCAGCCCCGCGTCCTGGAGCCGGTCCACCGCGTTGGTGATGGAGGTCGGGTGGACCTGGAGGAGCGTGCTCGCCTTCTTCATGGGAAGGGACCCGTTCCGTGCGAAGCTCAGCAGCGCGAGCAGCTCATAGCGGGCGAACGTCAGCCCGAATGGCTTGAGGGTGAGTTCGATCCTGGCCAGCAGGATCTGCTGGGTCCGCATGATCGCCGTGATGGCAGCCATCGGCGCAGCGACGTCCGCCCAGCCGCGTTCCTCCCAGTTCCGGCGGGCATCTGCAATGGGATCACGGGATAGCGGACTGCCCACAGCCAGCCTTTCTCCAAGTGATGTACCTCACGTGAGTGGTGGACCTGTGCAATATACTAGGACATCCAATGGTTTCGTACAGCGTTTTGGGAGCAAGGGGGATCGCCGATGCACCCCCCGGCACATAACGCAGGAGCACCGTCGTTTCCGGATGCGGACCTGATGTACATCGTGGACCTCCTGGCGGCGGCTGAGCGTGACAGGTACTTCACCATCCGCCGCTTCCTGCAGTCATCCGTCCGGCAGCCCTCCATTGGGTACTGGAACCGCGAGGAGTTCCCCTTTGGCCTGCTGGCGGACATGGGTAAGTACGGCCTCGGTGCCATGCAGCTGGACGGCAGCTCCACCCTCTTCAAGGGCCTCATGTACGTAGAGCTTGCCCGGGCGGATGTGTCCTTGTCTGCGCTGGCCGGGATCCACAACGAGCTGATTCTCGGGATGATCAGCAAACTGGGGTCTGAGGAGCAAAAGGCCCGGTGGCTGCCGGGCCTGAAAACTTTCCGCCACCTCGGAGCCTTCGCGCTGACGGAGCCGGAGCACGGCTCGGACATCGCCGGCGGGCTGGAAACCTCAGCCAGGCTCGACGGCGGCAGCTGGGTCCTCAACGGGGCCAAGCGCTGGATCGGGGCCGGGACCATCGCCGATTTCGCCCTGGTATGGGCACGGGACGAGGCGGACGGGGAAATCAAGGGCTTCATCGTTGAGACAGACCGTGCCGGCTATACAGCCACCAAGATCTCCAACAAGATCGGTCTGCGAATTATGCAGAACGCGGACATTGTGCTCGAGGACGTGAGGATTCCTGCCGCCAACCTTTTGCCCGGGGCCACCAGTTTCTCCCGAGCCAACGAACTGCTCCGGGACTCCCGGGCCTGGGTTGGCTGGCAAGGTGCCGGCATCCAGCTGGCGGCCTTCGACGTCGCCCGCGGCTACACGTTGGAGAGGCGGCAGTTCGGCAAGGAGCTGGCCCGATTCCAGCTGGTCCAGCAGCAGCTGGCGGACATCCTGGGCAACGCTTCCGCATCCTTGGCGTTGATGGTGCAGTTGGCCCGCATCCAGGAAGGCGGGAAGCTGGAGATGGCGCAGGCGGCCATGGCCAAAGCCACCATCACCCGGTTGGCACGTGCCTCGGTGGCTATGGGCCGTTCACTCCTGGGCGGCAATGGCATCAGCAGCGACTATGAAATGGGCAAGCTGTTCGGTGACGCCGAAATCCTTTACACCTACGAGGGCACTTACGAGATCAACTCGCTCATCGTGGGCAGGGCGGTCACCGGAAAATCTGCCTTCCTCTGAGTTCCCCTTTCTTCACCCAATCCGGGGTCGGACCGTTGTTCCGCCGGCCTGGATGGACCAGTCGACGGCCGCCTCCGCTTCGGTTGCTTCCATGCTCCGAGCGTAGGGCTTGACGCAGCGTCAAGGTCAAGCCGCTTTCCCGGGGTATCGGTTACGCAGTGGGCGGGTGGGTGCGGGGCGAGCGGGCCCGGGCCTGGGCGACGAGGCGCGTGAAGGCGAAGATGAAGACTGCCTCGATAAGGATCATCAGCGCCACAAGCAGCCATTGTTCCTCGGCAATAAAAACGACGCAGCCTGCGAGCGCGAGCACTGTCCCGAGCACCAGGGTGTAGACGGCAAATCCGACGGCAACGCGTGCGCTGCGGACGCCGGTCCGGAAACCGAAACCGTGTGGCTCCCCGCCGGGCTGCCCGGGAACGCGGTCGGGCGCGGCAGGCGGAAGCCTGTCGAACTCTTCCCACGGATCCTTCGGTGGGTCATTGCCCGGAACATTGTCCGGGTGCTGTCCGGTCATAGTCCAATTATCCCAGTACCCGCTCAGGGATAGGGATAGGGATAGGGATAGGGAGAGGGGCCAGGGAACCGGGACCGGAACCCGGTCAGGAAGCCCCGCGCAAATTTTCACCAATGTCCTTGGCGAAGCAGAAGCAGGGGGCACAAAACAGCGGCCCCTCCAACTGGCGTTGGGGAGGCCGCTGCTGTGGCGACATTCCTCCTGCAGGTGCGGGAGGGAAGCCGAAGCCTTAGAGCGGGCGGATGTTCTCTGCCTGCGGGCCCTTGGGACCCTGGGTCACATCGAATTCAACCTTCTGGTTCTCATCGAGTGAGCGGTATCCGCTGCTGGCGATTGCTGAGTAGTGGGCGAAAACGTCAGCGGACCCGTCATCGGGGGCAATGAAGCCAAAACCCTTTTCGGCGTTGAACCATTTAACTGTGCCTGTTGCCATGGCTGCATTCCTTCGTGTGACTCTGATTCTCTCCCCGGGCCACCGGCCCGAGGTGCGCGGAGAACGTCCCCCGCAGTCCCCAACGTACGGGGCCAACGCCAACCATGCAAGGGTAACGACATTAAAGTGTCGTCAGCGCATCCCTTCGCGGCGGATTGCGGTGGCAATGGCAGCAGCCCTGGTTTCCACTCCCAGCTTGGCGTAGATGTGGGCGAGGTGGGTCTTGACCGTGGCCTCCGAGATGAAGAGGCGCTGTCCGAGTTCCCGGTTGCTGAGGCCTTGCGTGAGGAGGCTGAGCAGTTCGGCCTCGCGCGGAGTGAGGATTTCGTCGGGGTTGCGCAGCTGCTGGAAGAGCCGCGATGCCACGGGGGCGCTCATGACGCTCTTGCCTTGGACTGCCCCGCGGATGGCCGCGAAAATCTCATCAGGTGCGGCGTCCTTCAGCAGGTATCCCATCGCGCCGGCGTCCACTGCCCGGACGATGTCCGCATCGGAGTCGTAGGTGGTGAACACCAGGATGGCCTGCCCTTTGTTGCGCTCGCGGATCCGCTGGATGGCCTCGATCCCGTCCATGCCTGCGCCCATGGCCAGGTCCATCACCACCACCGCGACGGCGTCCTGTTCCAGGAGTTCCAGCGCTTCCTCCCCGGAGGCTGCCTCGGCGACGACGGCGATATCAGGTTGGGTGCCCAGCAGGGCCCGCAGCCCGCTTCTCACCACCAGGTGGTCGTCCACCAGCAGCACCGTGATGGCACTCATGCAGGATCGTCCATGCTTCCCGGCTCGGCCGGCGCGGGCAGCTGGGCCGCGACGATGGTCCCTTCGCCGGGTGCGCTTTCCACTGAGAAAACGCCGCCCAGCTGCTCCACCCGCTGCCGCATGGCCCGCAGTCCGTACCCTCCGGCGTCCGACGGCGGTGCTGCCGCCGCCGGATCGAAGCCGGCACCGTCGTCGTGGACGTCCAGGGTGACGGCGTCCGGAAGGTAGCCGAGAGTTAACGTGGCGGTGGCGGCGCCCGCATGGAGCTTGATGTTTGAGGCAGCGCTTTGGACTACCCGGAGGAGGGCGTGGCGGACATCCGGCGGCACCGGACGCGGTTCACCCGTGACCAGCAGCCGTGCGTCCGGGACGTACTGCCTGGCCGCGAAAAGCAGGGCCGCAGGCAAGGGTGATGCGTCCAGTCCGGGGGAGGCAAGTTCATGGACCAGGCTCCGGGTCTCGGACAGGTTGCACCGGAGCAATGCAGTGGCCTGGGCGAGGTCGGCGTGGGCTGAAGGACTGGGCCACGCCCTGCCGGCTGCCTCCAGCAGGAGCAGGCTGCTGGCCAGCCCCTGGGTTACGGTGTCGTGGATTTCCCTGGAGACACGCTCCCGCTCGGCGATGGTTCCTGCCCGGCGCTCGCTGGCCGCCAACTGCCCCTGGGCGAGGGAGACTTCCGCGTGCAGGCGGCGCTGTTCCTCGGCGTCGTGCTGGATCCTGTCGTAGATCAAGGTCAGCATCAGCCCCACGGCAAGCGGACCGAGGAGCATGGCAAGGTCAGTGCCGCTGCTCAGCCGGAACAGCCCTGCCGCAGTGGCAACAGCGGTGGCTCCTGCCGCTGCGTACGCGGCTGCACCGCTCAGTGCACTTCGGCACAGGAAGAAAAGCGCGAACGAGCACCAGGCAAAGCTCGGCGCCGCAATGACCAGGACGGCCCACACTGCAACCAGGGTGAATACCCAGGGCGCTCCCGGTTTCCCGCGCGATGAAAGGACGGCGACGGCGAAGTACAGCAGGCAGGCGGCCGCAGCCAGCCCCAGGACCAGGACGTTGTCGGCGGGGCTGTGCCGCATCACGTACCGGACCAGGGACGCCACCAGCAAGACGGCGAAGCCACCATGCACGGCGGCATCAATGCTGCGGAAGCGGGCTGCGGTGCTGGTGGACGCGCTGGTCCCGTCCGCGCCGGTCCCGCCGGGAGCGATCGAGTCGGGGACGGATGCGGCCGGGGCGGCGCTGGCGTGGGGAGGCATGGGAATTCCGGTTCCGGTGGGGAATGCTACCCACCATGCTATTGCCCCGGCCCGTGCACCGTCTCTCAGCCTTTTGGCTGATACGGCTGGCCTTCTGGAGCAGGGCTATACAGCCAAAGGCCCGATGGCAGGCAGCCGGAGCCCCGGAAGGATTGGGGATGAAACGAACCCCGCTCCAAATGTGGGGCTCCGAGCAAAGGAAACAGCATGAAGAAGTCCACGAAAGTTCTTGCCGCCGCAGCCGCCAGCGCCCTGGCCCTCACCGCTGGGGTAACGGTTGCCGCTAATGCCGGATCCGCTCCCACTGCCGTCCCTGCTGCCGATATCCAGCCGGTGCCGGAGAACGTGGTGCAGCAGAACCGTATCTCGGTCGGCGCCTCGGCCAAGGCGGTGCAAGCGGCGCTGGCCAAATGCCAGGCTGACAAACTTCCCTTTGTGACGGTGGCCCTGGTGGACCGCTTCGGGACTGTCCAGGCGCTGCTTCGGGGCGACAACGCGGCCGAGCACACCATCGAAGCCGCACAGCAGAAGGCCTACACCGCCGCCGCCTTTGGAACCCCCACCAGCGAGCTGGCCAAGCGCATCAACGGAACCGGCCCCAGCATCGCCGACCTCCCGGGCACGCTCTTCCTGGCCGGCGGCGTCCCGCTGAAGGTGAACGGGGTTTCAGTGGCAGGCATCGGCGTGGGCGGTGCTCCCGATGGCGCGCTGGATGAGGCCTGTGCTGCAGCCGGTGCGGATGCCATCGCTGCCGCCGGTGCCGCTAAGTAGGCTAAGCGCATGAGGTGGTTCGGGGCCCTGTTTGTGGTGCTTATCCTGAGCGGGTGCCAGGCGGGTCCGGGGGAGCCGCAGCAGGCGGCGTCCCCTCCGCCGTCGGTCCTGGCCCCTTCGGACGCCCTACCGTCCGAAGGGGACCAGGCATCCCCGGCGTCCCCCGCGCCGGCTGCACCGGCAACCACACCGCCTGGGCTCTCCGCGGAAGCACAGGCGCAGCTTGACCAGGAGCTGATAGCCGCAGCCAAGGCCAACAACGCGCCGCTGGTCAGCCAACTGATTGCCCGTGGCGGCAATGTCAATGCCAAGGACGCCATCCAGGATTCGGCTTTCCTCTACGCGGGTGCCGAAGGATTCAATGAGGTGCTCCGGCTGACCTTGGCCGCCGGGGCCGACGTCGCCAGCACCAACCGGTACGGCGGGACAGCCCTTATTCCGGCCAGCGAACACGGCCATGTGGAGACGGTGCAGATACTGATTGACGCAGGAGTGCCGGTGAACCATGTCAACAACTTGGGCTGGACTGCCATGCAGGAGGCCATCCTGCTGAACAACGGCGGGCCCAGGCAGCAGGAAGTGGTCCGGCTTCTCCTGGCAGCAGGCGCCGACCCCAACATCAGGGATCCGCAGGGAAGGACCGCACTGCAAAACGTCGAACGGCTGGGCTTCGGGGAAATCGCCACACTGATTCGCGCCGGGTAGCCCTGCCGAGAACAGCAACACGGGGTCAGATAAAGCCCGATAATCCGCTCTGGATGGGCGATATCTGACCCCGCATTGGTTTTCTAAACAGCCTCGAGGACGCTGACGTAGTTGGCGATGCCCACGCCGCCCATGTTCTGGACCGCGGCGCGGCGGGGGTTGGCGAGCTGCATGCCGCCTGCGGTCCCGGTCAGCTGCATGGCGGCGATGACGTGCTGGGATACCCCGGTTGCTCCCACGGGATGGCCCTTGGCCTTCAGGCCGCCGGAAACGTTGATGGGCAGTTTGCCGTCCTTGTACACCCAGCCCTCCTCGACGGCCCGGGCGCCCTGGCCAGGTTCTGTCAGGCCCATTGCCTCGTACATCAGCAGCTCCGCGATGGTGAAGCAGTCGTGCACTTCCGCGAAGTCCAGGCCCTCCAGCCCGACCCCGGCCATCTCCAGCGCGCGCTGCCAGGACACCCGGGTGGCATTGAAGGCAACCGGGTCCCGGCGCGATGCGGGGAAGAAGTCGTTGGCGTGGCCGAAGCCTGCCAACCGCACGGGTGCAGTGGCACCGCCGGTCCGGGAAGTGGACAGCACGACGGCGGCGGCGCCGTCGGACACGGGGGAGCAGTCAGTGCGGCGCAGCGGGTCGGCCACCATGGGGTTCTTGTCCGAGACCGTGCGGCAGAAGTCCTCACCCAGGTCCTTGCGCAGCTGCGCGTAGGGGTTGTCCACGCCGTTGCGGTGGTTCTTTGCCGCGATGCTGCCCAGGACGTCACCCAGGTTGCCGTCGCCGTACCGCTTTCCGTAGTGCTTGGCCACCTCGGCAAAGAGCCCGGTGAAGCCGGTGGTGGAGGCCTTGCCCGCCATGTCGTAGTCGGCGCCCAGCAGGCCTGCCCCCACAACCTCGGCGCCCGCGTGGGTCATCTTTTCCGCGCCGATCACCAGCACCGTCTTCGCCGTGCCCGCCAGCAGGGACTTGGTGCCCTGCTGGAACGCAGCGGAACCGGAGGCGCAGGCATTCTCCACCCGGGTGGCGGAAACGTTCGCCAGATCTGCTGCGACCTGCAGCGCCAACGACGACGGGAAGGCCAGCGGCATCATGCCCGAGTTGAACTGGCCGAGGTAGACTTCGTCGATCTGGCCGGGCTCGATCCCGGCGTTCGCGATGGCCTCGGTGGCAACCTGGACGATCAGGGACTCAAGGGTTTCCTCCGTGAGTTTTCCGAAGCGGCTGTGTCCCCAGCCTGTCAGCAGGACATCCTTGCCGAACTGTTCCTGCAGGCTCATGCTGTGGCTCCTTCCAGGGCCACGGTAAAACCGGCCTCCGTCTTTTCCCGGATCTCCTCCACCGTGACGCCCGGGGCGAGGCGGGTCAGCGTGAGCTGCCGCCCGCCGTCGTCCGTCCTGTAGAGGTCGAAGACCGCGAGGTCGCTAATGATCCGGTCCACCACAGCAAGGCCTGTCAGGGGCAGAGTGCACTCGCGCACGATCTTGGCGCTGCCGTCCTTGGCATTGTGCTCGGTGAGGACCACCACGCGGGGCGTCCCGGCCACGAGGTCCATTGCGCCGCCCATGCCTTTGACCATTTTTCCGGGGATGGTCCAGTTGGCGAGGTCACCGTTGCCGGAGACCTGCATGGCACCGAGAATTGCCACCTTGACGTGGCCGCCGCGGATCATTCCGAAGGACGTGGCGGAGTCGAAGATGCTGCCGCCGGGCAGGACGGTGACGGTTTGCTTGCCGGCGTTGATGAGGTCCGCATCCTCTTCGCCCTCCAACGGGAACGGGCCCATGCCCAGGAGGCCGTTCTCGCTCTGCAGCACAACCCGGACGCCGTCGGGCAAATTGTTGGCCACAAGGGTGGGGATCCCGATGCCGAGGTTAACGTAGTCGCCGTCGTTGAGTTCTTCGGCTGCGATGGCAGCCATTTCATCCCTGGTCCAGGCCATGGGGGTCTCCTTGAATGAGTAGTGGGGTTTAGGCCGGAACAGTTTCGGCATTGCGGTGTGCGGCGGGGCGCACGGTGCGCTGCTCGATGTCCTTGACGCGGTCCCTGGCCTGCACCAGGCGCTGGACGTACACGCCGGGCGTGACGATGTGGTTGGGATCCAGTTGGCCCGGTTCCACAATCACCTCGGCCTCCGCGATGGTCAGGAGGCCGGCGGTTGCAACCACCGGGTTGAAGTTCCGGGCGGTGTAGCGGTAGATCAGGTTTCCGTCCGTGTCTGCGGTGTGCGCGTGGACAAGCGCGACGTCGGCCCGGATGGCGCGCTCCTGGACGTACGTTTCGCCGTCGAACACCTCGTGCGGCTTGCCCTCGGCAACCAGGGTGCCCACGCCGGTTTTGGTGTAGAAGGCGGGGATGCCGGCGCCGCCGGCGCGGAGACGCTCGGCCAGGGTGCCCTGCGGCGTAAACTCCACTTCCAGGTTGCCGGCCAGGTACTGCTCGGCGAAGAGCTTGTTTTCGCCCACGTAGCTGGCGATGACTTTGCGGACCTGGCCCGCTTCGATCAGGATGCCGAGGCCCTTCCCGTCCACCCCCATGTTGTTCGAGACCACTGTTAGGTCCTTCACGCCGGAATCGCGGACGGCCTCGATCAGGTCCGCGGGAATTCCGCTCAGGCCGAACCCGCCCACGGCAATGGTCATGCCGTCCTTCAGTGCGCCCTCCAGGGCGACGGCGGCTGTTGGCTGAAGTTTGGACATGGCGCCTCCTCATTGAGAATCCCGCGATGGGGGTCCATTTTGTGGACGCGGGGCTTGGGAAAGGACACTACGGGCGCGCTGAAAGACCTGTCAAGCCCGGAAAATCCGGCTGTAATTACTGGTTCTACAGTGTGGACGGTAGTCTTTTGGGAGTCCATATTGTGGATAGTCGGAGGAATGAATGACTAATTTGCCAGTACAAGGCGCCCAGGTTGTCAGCCGCATCGCCGGACTGCTACGGCTTGTGGGCCGCAGTGCAGAGGGGCTGCCGCTGTCCGCGCTGGTGAGGGAATCTGGCCTCACCAGGCCCACCGTCCACCGGCTCCTCTCCTCCCTCGCGTCGGAGGGATTGCTGGATCACGACGCCGGCAGCGGGAACTGGGTGCTGGGCCCGGAGGTGCTCCTCATGGGGTCGGTGGCTGCCGCGCGGTTTCCGCTGGAGGACATTGCCCGGCCCAGTCTCCGCCGGCTGGCCGAGGCCACAGGCGAGAGTGCCTTCTTCTCCATCCGCCGCGGTTCCGAGACGGTATGCCTGCTGCGTGAGGAGGGGAGCTTCCCGGTCCGGTCCTTTGTGCTGCACGAGGGCGTCCGGTTCCCCCTCGGTGTGGCCTCCGCGGGCACCGCGATCATGGCTTTCCTGCCCGAGGCCGAGCAGGAGGAGTTGCTGACGGGGTGGGCTGGGCACGCAGGTGCTTTCGCCACTGCGCACACGGAGGAACTCGTCCGGGCCAACCTTGCACAGACCAGGCTGATGGGCTACTCGGAGAATCCGGGGCTGGTCCTCGAAGGCAGTTGGGGGATGGGCGCCGCGGTGTTTGATGCCTCAGGCAGGCCCGCCTGGGCGCTTTCCCTCACCGGGATCGAGCCGCGCTTCAAGCCCGAGCGGCAGGAGGAGCTGGGCGGGCTCCTGATGGCCGAGGCGCACCGGATCACCCAGCAGCTCAGCGGGGACGGGAAGGGGAGCCGGCGGCCGCGCTGAATTCCTACACAGCTGAATTTCCTACAGCCCTGCGCGTGGCTCTTCGGGGCCCTGGTGCTTCCACCAGGTATCAAAAATGGTGACGGGGACGGTGCGCTTGTGCCGGGTTCGCAGGTACTTCTCTTCGATAAGCGCGGCAACGGATTCAGGGACCTCCCGGCCTTCCAGGTAATCGTCGATCTGGTCGTAGCTCAGGCCCAGTTCGTCCTCATCGGTGCGGCCCGGCTTGTCGTCCAACAGGTC
Source organism: Arthrobacter sp. (assembly GCA_046717065.1). GTDB lineage: Bacteria > Actinomycetota > Actinomycetes > Actinomycetales > Micrococcaceae > Arthrobacter. Next base: position 25,643 of record JBKJVX010000065.1, read on the forward strand.
CGCGGTGGGTACCTTTTCCCAGATGCGGGCGGGAGCGCCGAGCTCGGCCAGCAAGGCGCGGTTCTGCCGCTTGTTCAGCCCAAACAGCGGAAGGATGTCCGCGCCGCCGTCACCGTATTTGGTGAAGAAGCCGGTGACGGACTCCGCGCCGTGGTCCGTGCCGAGGACAAGGTAGTTGTGTTCGCCAGCCAGGGCATACTGGGCGATCATGCGGGTGCGTGCCTTGGTGTTGCCCTTGTGGAAGTCGGAGATCTCCGAGCCCACGGTCTTCTCGAACTCATCCTCGAAGCCATCCACAGCGGCCGAGATGTTGAACGTCCACTCGGTCTTGGGCTGGATGAAGTCCAGGGCAGCCTGCGCGTCTTCCTCGTCATGCTGTACGCCATAGGGCAGGCGCACGGCCACGAAGTTCGCGTCCACACCTTCGGCCTCCAGCTCCTCGACAGCCAGTTGGGCCAGCTTTCCGGCAAGGGACGAGTCCAGGCCGCCCGAGATTCCCAGGACGAAGCCCTTGGTGTGGGTGGCTCTCAGGTAGTCCTTCAGGAAGGTGACGCGCTTGCGCACCTCCCCGGCGGGGTCGATCCGGGGCTGAATGCCCATTTCTTCAATGATGCTGGCCTGGAGTTCGCGCATGTGGTCCAGCCTAGCCAGCCCTGTCAATCGGCCTCAAGCATCCACACCGGCCGGCCCCCACTAAACTGGAGTCCATGACTTCCCCCAGTGAGACTGCAGTAGACGCTGCAGCCGCCCGCGCCCGCCTGCTCGAACTGATTAAGGAACTCGCCGTTGTCCGCGGCAAGGTCATCCTGTCCAGCGGAGCGGAAGCCGATTACTACATTGATCTCCGCCGCATTACGCTGCACCACGAGGCCTCCAAGCTCGTGGGCCAGGTCATGCTGGCCTTGGCGGACGACGCCGGGATCGACTTCGAGTGCGCAGGCGGACTCACCATGGGGGCCGACCCTGTTGGTACCGCGGTGATGCACGCTGCCGCAGACGCCGGCCGGGCCGTTGACGCGTTTGTGGTCCGCAAGGCCCAGAAGTCCTACGGCATGGGCCGCCAGGTGGAAGGCCCGTCCGTGGAAGGCCGCAAGGTGCTTGTCCTGGAGGACACCTCCACCACGGGCGGCTCGGCGCTGACCGCCGTGGAAGGCGTCCGCAAAGCCGGCGGCAACGTTGTGGCTGTCGCCGTCATTGTTGACCGGGATACCGGGGCCAAAGAAAAGATCGAAGCGGAGACCGGCGTCCCCTACCTGTTCGCCTTCGGCAAGGATGAACTCGGGCTTTCCTAGACCCGTAGACATAGGGCCCGGGCACACCGTGCCCGGGCCCTGATGTTGGAGCGGGAGGCAGGGCTGGCCTATCATTTGCGTTATCCCCTTAACTCCCCTGTACGGAGAACGTGCTCGATGCTCCCCCCTCAACAGTCCTTAAGCGCGACCGACCAGATCCAGAACCTCATTCTGGAAAGTGCCGACTTCGAGGACTTCCTGAACGAACTGGCCCGGTTCTCCGCTCATCAGATGGCTGGCGACGGCGATGACGCACTCTGCGGCATCACCCTGCTCCGGGACCGCAAGGCGGCAACGATTGGCTGGAGCAGCGACTCTGCGCGGGAAGTGGATGAGATCCAGTACTCCTTGTCCCAGGGCCCCTGCCTGACTGCGGCGGAGGAGGAACGCGAAGTCCACGTTCCGGACCTCTTCGAGGAAGGCCGCTGGGGACCGGACTACGCGTCAGCGGTGGCATCGCACGGACTGCGGTCAGTTCTGTCGCTGCCCTTCAACCTGCAGGGCGAGGCGAAAGCTGCCCTGAACCTGTATTCCGACGTCCCCCATAAATTCGATGACCGTGCCACCGCGAAAGCCCGAGGTTATACAAGGGAAATTTCGCAGGCACTGAGGCTGGCCGTGAGGTTCTCGCTTCACACGGACAGCGCCGCAAATCTCCGGGCAACCCTGGAGTCCCGGACCATTATCGACATCGCCGTTGGCATTGTGATGGCACAGAACAGGTGCAGCCAGGAGGCGGCGGTCAGCATCCTCACCGAGGCCTCCAGTAACAGCAACACAAAGCTGCGGGATATCGCCAAGTCTTTGGTGGACTCGGTTGGGGGTGCGGGTACGCGCACGCATTACCAGGAGCCCGGGCAGCGGCAGGCCGACCAAACCGCGTGACCAACGGCTTGTGCCTGACTCGTGCCGGAGGTTACGCTTACCGAGGTTGAGCCGTCGGCCATAGACACCCTCTTTTGGAGTACCTATGGACCGCGCACTAAACGCCTTCGTTAACCTTGATGTCCCGGCCGATATCGTCTGCATCGATGTCCGGGGGAGCCTGAACCAGGACTCCCGGCCGGGCCTGGTCCAGATCATTCGCCGCATCAGGAAGATTGGGATCGGTTCGCACATCCGCGTAGAGCTTTCCCGCGCAGCCATGGTGGAGTCTTCGGCGCTCGCGGGCCTTCGCAGTGACCTCAACGCCATTGACACCAGCATCCTGCCAGGGACTTACGGCGCAGGGGTGTCCCTGGATTTCTCGCCCGCCGGAGGCGAATCGGCTGCCGCGCCTGACTACGCTGAACAGCCCCTGACCATCCTTGACGGCTTCTCCGCCGGCGCCGTTTTGGACATTGGCGCCTTCGGCTACCAGGCTGCCCCTCCTGGCGACGCCGAAATCCTACCGTTGGATCTCATGGAGTTTGAGGTGCTGTGCGGGCGCGCGCTGCAGGAGTACTCGGATGAGGAACTGCTGCTTGCCAGCGACACCCTCTTCACTCTCCTGGACAACCCGGCAGCTTTCCCCGGATCGGACCTGCTGGCCAGGTACGACGACATCGGGCAGGAGATGCTGCGCCGCCAGCAGGACACTACCGCCCCAATCCTGGCAGCCGAAGGACAGGCTGCCAGCTGATACGACGTCACTGAAAGGTTACCGGCGGCTTCTTGCGACGGTGACTTCCAGTGTGCCTACGGTAGTGGTGTGCCATATGAGGGGGAAGTAAATCCGCAGGACGGGCGCGGGGCTTCCGGAGCCCGGCTGCTGCAGGATGCCGCTGCCCTTAAGCAGTTTTCACGCCGGGGATTCCTGGCCGGGGCAGGCATGTCAGGCCTGCTTGCTGCTGACATGCTGGTCACCCGCCAGGTGCAGTCCGCCCGCCAGATAAACCGGATCCTCCCTGTTCCCGACGACTTCGCTGATGTGTACTACCCGGACGCCAGCTGGTTCCTGTTCCCCGGTTATAAAACCAGCTGGGAGGAGGGGCAGTGGATCCTGAACTCCCTCCGGGGCACGCTGAACAAGCGCGCCAGGCTCGCCGCCGTCGGCTATTCCAACCTCGGCCTGGACATCGATGAGATTGTCATCGCCGTCATCGAGCACGTCCGCGCCCAAAAGCTCACCAAGTTGTTTTTCTACGGGCACAGCTTCGGTGGAATGGTGGCCACCCAGGTAGCCGCCCGGCTGCTGGAGCTCCACGGGGTGGAGGTGGAGTTCATCGTGTTGGACTCAAGCCCGTACAGCAAGCACGACGTCCTGGACCAAAGTTGGTTCGACGGCGTGGTGTTCCTGTACGAAAGGGGTTTCCGGTTCCCGTCCACCTTCCGCGGCGGGTACGAACTGGGGGAGCGCGTCATTCACAAAGACGAACGGACGTGGCGCCAGATCCTTGATCAGACACTCGAACAGCTCTCGCCCATCGCACCGTCCAGCCTGCTCGTCCAGTCAGAGTCTGCCTACATCTACCACTTTGACGGCACCCGGTTCACGGACAAAATAGGCGGCGCCAAAATGGCATACATCGGCAACCCCCGGGACCGCACCGTGCGCTACCAGACAGCCGTAGGAGCCTGGGCAGTTGCCTTCAAGAACAACATGGTCCCCAGTGAGCTTCAGACGGAAGGGGCCGTACCCGCCCACGCCAGCCCCGGCTGGAACCCGAACATCTACCGCCCCATCCTTGAAGAGCTCCTGGACGAGAACTTCCCGCTGCCCCGCGGCGGGTCGCGGGTGACGGTCTTTTAGCGCTGGTCCTAGATCTGGTTCTTCAGGTCCGCCACGGAGTTCAACACCTGGTTGGGCCGGAACGGGTACGAGCCGATTTCTTCGCGCTGCGTGATGCCGCTGAGAACCAGGACGGTGTGCAGCCCCGCTTCCATTCCGGCGACGATGTCCGTGTCCATCCGGTCCCCGATCATGGCGGTGGTCTCGGAGTGCGCGTCGATCTGGTTCATGGCCGAGCGGAACATCATCGGGTTGGGCTTGCCCACGATGTAGGGTTCCCGGTCCGTGGCTTTGGTGATGAGCGCTGCTATGGCGCCGGTGGCCGGCAACGGGCCGTCCTTGGAAGGCCCGGTGGCATCAGGATTCGTAGCGATGAACCGTGCCCCGGCCAGGATGAGGCGAATGGCCGTGGTGATGGCCTCGAAGGAATACGTGCGCGTCTCGCCAAGCACCACAAAGTCCGGGTCCTGGTCGGTGAGGATGAAGCCTGCCTCGTGCAGCGCCGTCGTTAATCCTGCCTCGCCGATGGTGTAGGCGCGGTTCCCCGATCCGGAACCTTCCACCTGGTCCTTGAGGAACTGGGCGGTGGCCAGGGCCGAAGTCCAGATGTTCTCCTCGGGAACCTCCAGCCCGGAGGCACGCAGCCGCGCGGCAAGGTCGCGCGGGGTGAAAATGGAGTTGTTGGTAAGCACCAGGAAGCGCTTGGACGTGTCCACCCACCGCTGGATCAGCTCGGCTGCACCGGGCACCGCCTGGTTTTCGTGGACCAGGACGCCGTCCATGTCCGTCAGCCAGCACTCGATGTCCTGCCCGCTGCGGTATACCGATGGTGACCCTTTAACCTTGTCTGCTTCTGCCATGCTTACCTCCGCCGGTGATGAAAGCCCGAAAGGTCCAGTCTAGTGTTGAGGGGTGAACCAAACGCCCGGTATGACGTCGGAACCGCCTGCAGCATCTGGACAGGAACACCCGGAGGCGCGGGGCGAAAAGCCGGAAGTCGGCGTCGGACCCTGGGAAGGCGAACTGCCGGAAGGTGACCATTGGGACCCTGACCTCCTGGCGGACGGCGACCGCCGCAATGTGCTGGACAAGTACCGCTACTGGAAGCATGACGCGATCGTCGCGGAGCTGGACTCACGGCGGCACAACTTCCACGTCGCCATCGAAAACTGGCAGCACGACCTCAACATCGGCACGGTGGTGCGCACCGCGAATGCGTTCCTCGCCAAGGAGGTGCACATCATCGGACGACGGCGGTGGAACCGCCGGGGCGCCATGGTCACCGACCGTTACCAGCACGTCCGCCACCACCCCACCGTGGAGGATTTTGTGGCCTGGGCGCAGGGGGAGGGGCTGGCGATCATTGGGATCGACATCTTCCCGGACTCCGTTCCGCTGGAGACCTATGAACTGCCCAAGGACTGCGTGCTGGTGTTTGGCCAGGAAGGTCCCGGGCTCACGCCCGAGGTCCACGAGGCCGCCCTCGCCACCTTGTCCATCGAGCAGTTCGGTTCCACCAGGTCCATCAACGCAGCCTCGGCGGCCGCAATTGCCATGCACGCCTGGGTACGCCGGCACGTGTTCAACCAGCACGTGTAGCGGGGCAGACGGGATGGGCGGCGCGCTTGCGAGGGTAGGGTGCCGGCGCGGACTTGCGAGATTCCGGTGGGGCGTAACCCGGAACACTCCCTGCGCGGAAATGGCTAGGATGGTGCTAGCCGTAAGCGGTACTCCAGGGTTACCAGCCCACAGACGAACCTCAGCATAGGAGTCAGCATGCCCATTGCAACCCCAGAGATCTACTCCGAGATGATCGACCGCGCAAAGGCGGGCGGCTTCGCATTCCCGGCCGTGAACGTTACGTCCTCGCAGACGCTGAACGCAGCCCTCCGAGGCTTCGCCGAAGCTGAGTCCGACGGCATCGTCCAGGTCTCCACCGGCGGTGCGGCCTACTGGTCCGGCGCCTCCACCAAGGACATGGTTGCAGGCTCCCTGGGCTTCGCCGCCTTTGCCCGCGAAGTAGCGAAGAACTACAACGTCAACATCGCGCTGCACACCGACCACTGCCCCAAGGACAAGCTGGACGGTTTCGTCCTGCCCCTGCTCGCAGCGTCCGAGGCTGAGGTCAAGGCCGGCCGCAACCCGCTGTTCAACTCCCACATGTGGGACGGCTCCGCCGAGACCCTGCAGGAAAACCTGCGCATCGCCCGCGAGCTGCTTGAGCGCACCGCGGCCGCGAAGATGATCCTTGAGGTCGAGATCGGCACCGTGGGCGGCGAAGAAGACGGTGTCGAGAACGAAATCAATGAAAAGCTCTACACCACGGTCGAGGATGCCCTGGCCACCATTGAGGCGTTGGGCGCCGGCGAGAACGGCCGCTACATCACGGCATTGACCTTCGGCAACGTCCACGGCGTCTACAAGCCCGGCGGCGTCAAGCTCCGCCCGGAGATCCTCAAGGACATCCAGGCGCAGGTGGGCGCCAAGATCGGCAAGGACAGCCCCTTCGACCTCGTGTTCCACGGCGGTTCCGGCTCCTCCGACCAGGAAATCGCCGACGCCGTTTCCTACGGCACCATCAAGATGAACATCGACACCGACACCCAGTACGCCTACACGCGTCCGGTGGCCGACCACATGTTCCGCAACTATGACGGTGTCCTGAAGGTCGACGGCGAAGTGGGCAACAAGAAGACCTACGATCCCCGCGTCTGGGGTGCCTCGGCGGAAGCCGGCCTGGCAGCCCGCGTGGTGGAAGCGACCAAGCAGCTCGGTTCGGCCGGAAAGACCTTCTAGATGTCGGACGAGTTCCGCAAGAACCTGATGGGCCCCGAACCCACGCTCCTGCCTGCCGAGACAGAGGTCTACCAGCAGCTGGAAGCCGGCCAGGAAGCCCTGGACCTGGTGGAGAAGCACCCCACGTCCTCGTTGTTGTGGGCCGTCTTGGCTGAAGAGGCCTGGGCCGAGGGGCGCACCATCGATTCCTACGCTTACTCACGCGTGGGCTACCACCGTGGGCTGGACTCGCTGCGGCGCAACGGCTGGCGCGGCGTCGGCCCGATCCCGTGGGAGCATGAGCCCAACCGCGGCTTCCTGCGGGCGCTGTACTCCCTCGGGCGCGCTGCCGCGGCGATCGGCGAGGCGGAGGAGCCGGAACGGATCGAGAAATTCCTGAACGACTCCGACCCCACGGCGAAAGCAGCCATCGAAGGCAAGTAATACAACGCGGGGTCACATTAGCCATCTCCGGCCGCCGGATTGGGCTGGAAGTTACCCCGCGTTGCGGTGAAGAACGACGGCGGCCGGTCACCTTCTTCGAAAAGATGACCGGCCGTCGTCGTCAGCGGTGAGCCCCGTGGCGTGGGCCCACGTCCGCAGGGTTCCCTGGCCGAGCGTGCGAGGTTAGGGGGCGGATGGGGATTTCTGCAGGCCTGTCCGCGCCATCGCGTCGGCGTAGGCCACGCGCATGTCCTCGAGGTACTCCTCCTGGCGGGCGGGCGAGCCGGCGAACGCACGGCCGCTGAGGGAGCGCACCTTGTAGGTCTTCAGTCCGCGGCGCCAAAGCAGCGGCACCTCGGTCTTCAGCAGCAGGTTGGCCAGGCGGTTGGCCTCCGTGCCGTGGGCCACGATCACGGAGGCACGCGGAACCAGTGCCAGGAACTTCAGCAGCGGCTTGAGGCCCGCGGAAATCTGGTCCGGCGTGAACTTCCCGTTGGCCTCCCCGGCGAGGTGCCAGGGGTGGACGTTCCACGGCATAACGAACTCCGGCCGCAGCCCCAACTTCCACTGGATCCCCAGCATCCGGGTGGCGGCGTCGTGGTCGCCGGCGGTGATGAAACCGGACGGGTCGGCCTCGCCGATGTTCGAGTACAGGCTGATGATGCGGCACTCGTCGACGTCGTGCATGGGGTCCACGTAGGGCACAATGGTGCCGGGCTTGGCCCCCTGCAGGGAATCGCACAGTTCGTTGACGGCTGCAACATTCGGTTCGTAGCGGCGGTTCAGAAGCTGATCATGGAAAGATTCGGGTGCCAGGGCTGTCATGTAGTGCTGGGTCTCCTGCGGGGATTGGTGTTGCTGCCACCGCGAAAATGGGCGCACAATGGCGCAGCAGATTCGAAGTGGTTGAAATGGGGCGGACCGATTCCTGGTCGGCCTTTACCAGTTTAGCAAGCCCTGCGAAACGAAACGCCGGTCCCGCGCACCCGCATTGTGTCCACCAGGTCCGCGAGGGGAAGGTCGGTGGTGTGCGGGCCGTGCCAGGAGCCCCAGCAGAGGTGGAACCGAACCTGCTCCTCGGGAAGGCCGCGGAGGGCGTAATTCAGGGCTTCCACGCGGATTTGGGTGAACTTCAGGTAGTCGGCCACACTCGGCTCGGGGCTGATCTGGTCCCAGTTCTCGGCGATGGAGGGATCATCGATCCGGAGGATCAGGCCGGCGTCGATGATGGCCTTGTACTCTTCTCGGAGCGCATCTGCGCAGGCGTAAATGTACTCCTCCTCCGTGGCGTAGTACGCGTTGGTGATGCGTGAGGCACTGCCGGGAGAGTGCCGCAACAAACCCTTCCTTCAGTCCGGCGGCGGCCAGGCCTGCCTTCAGGTTTGCGATGTCGGAGGCGGCGGCGTCCTGGCCGGTGTAGATGAGGGGTCCAGGGACCCTGCGGAACGGCTTAGGGCCACCGGTGAAGATGCCGCTGGTGGGATCGTTCTAGGCCTCTGCAAAGTTAGTGCGGTCGCTCGATGGATGAAGCCGGTGAGCTCGACGTTGCCCCGGGTGGATTCTTTCGGTTCAACCGCCCACTTGGCGTCGTTGTCCAGTTCCAGCCCGCCCATGCGTGCGAAGGAGTAGGACCACCATGCGTGCTGCGGCGTCATCGATCCAGGTTTCTCGGCCGCTCCGGATGGGCACTCTCACTCAAATGCACTGGCACGCCGGGAGCAAATCTGCTGTCGGATTGTGTCGGCGGGTAAACGAGGGCCGGAGCTTTCAAAACGTAATAACTGACTGCAGTTTGCTGTCACGTCCATTGACAGGAATCGTCGAGGTTGGTTGTCTTTTGTCACAGCCCGCATTGGGGGACATGGCGGGCTGGACGCACCTAATGCACTCGAAAGAGGTACCGCACCGTGAGAAAAACCCTGGCAACCTTCAGGACTCTGGCAGTTTCCGGAGCACTGGCACTGGCAGCAGTAGCCGCGCCGGCACCGGCGATGGCCGTGGGCGAAGGCCCCAACTATGACGGCAATGGCCAGATCACCACATCGAAGCTTGCCACCTACGAGCACATGGTCTCCTTCCTCAAGGACCAGGACGCCCGGCAGGGCGCCATGGAGCTGGAGGTCATCGGCCAGACCGTGAAGGGCCGGGACATCCACCTGGTCAAATACATGTCGGACCCGGCCAAGCCCACCATCCTTTACCTGACGCAGCAGCACGGCAACGAGCAGCTCACCACCGAAGGCGCGCTGGAATTCGTCAAGCACCTGGGCACCGGCAAGACCGCAGACATTCTCGGCGGCGCGAACATCCTCATCGTTCCCATGCTCAGTGCGGACGGCGCCATGGGGGACGTGAACTTCCCGCTGGATGACTACCTGGCCAAGGGTGACCGAAACATGACGCGGTACAACGCCGAAGAGGTGGACCTGAACCGCGACCACATAGCCAAGGTCCAGCCGGAAACGCAGGCGCTGCACAATAACGTGATGCGCAAGTACCGGATCGATTACATGATCGACCTGCACCACCAAGGCACGCGCAGCGAACGCGACGGCAAGCTGGTTTCCGGGTCCATCCTGTACCCGACCACGCCGAACGCTGATCCCGTAGTTGTCGAAAAGTCCAAGCAGCTGGGCGCCGTCGTCTTCGATAACGTCGACTCCACCGGTTGGGGCCACCTGGGCAAGTACGTCGGCGGCAGCGCCGAAACGATCAGCCGCAACGGGATTGCCGTGGAATACGGCATCGCTACGCTCCTCTTTGAGATGCGTGGCATGTCCGACCATTACTTGGACGGCTACGCCCTGGGGCTCCGGAGCAACGGATACCTGATCAAGCAGACGGTCACCACCCTCACCGCAACCGCCGCAGCAATCGCTGACGGATCAATTACCGACGCCGACACCTCCTTCTGGGACAGCCTCGCCACCCAGACCTCCCGCCCCGGCGGGGAAGCTGACGACGAGTAGCATCACCGCCGACAGTCCGCCGCGGTCCTTTGCCGCGCAGGAGTCCTTTACCCTGCAAGAAGGACCGCGGCGGCCAACGAGTGGACAAAGTCCCTCATCGGCTAAACTTGGGTGGTAAGAGCCCCGGAACTCTTGCGTCGCTGTGCCGCCCGCGGACCAGCGAAGGCTGGTCCATTCGGGGCATTCTCATGAACGGCGCTGCACCAGGCCGCCACATTGTGGCATGGCACGGGCAGCCCGAACGAATGGGGGAGGATCCCATGCCAGCAATTGTGATCGTAGGAGCCCAGTGGGGCGACGAAGGAAAAGGCAAGGCGACCGACCTGCTGGGCGGCCGCGTTGACTACGTCGTCAAACCCAACGGCGGCAACAACGCCGGGCACACCGTCGTCGTAGGCGGTGAAAAATACGAACTCAAGCTGCTTCCGGCAGGCATCCTCAGCCCCAACGCGGTACCCATCATCGGCAACGGCTGCGTTGTCAACCTCGAGGCACTCTTCCAGGAGATCGAAGGCCTCCAGGCCCGCGGCGCCGACACTTCAAAGCTTCGCGTCTCCGCGAACGCACACCTTGTTGCTCCCTACCACCAGGTGCTGGACAAAGTGACGGAGCGCTTCCTCGGCAGCCGCGCCATCGGGACCACGGGCCGTGGCATCGGGCCCGCCTACATGGACAAGGTGGCCCGCCTGGGCATCCGGGTCCAGGACGTGTTTGACGAGTCAATCCTCCGCCAGAAGGTGGAAGGTTCGCTGCGCCAGAAGAATGAACTCCTGGTCAAGGTCTACAACCGCCGTGGCGTGCTCGTGGATGAGATCGTGGAGTACTTCCTGTCGTTCGCCGACCGGCTCCGCCCGCTGGTCATCGACAGCACCCTGGTCCTCAACACTGCCCTGGACGAGGGCAAGGTGGTCCTGATGGAAGGCGGCCAGGCAACTTTCCTGGACGTCGACCACGGAACCTACCCCTTCGTGACCTCCTCCAACCCCACGGCCGGCGGGGCCTCCGTAGGTTCGGGCATCGGGCCAACCCGCATCTCCCGCTCCATCGGCATCATCAAGGCGTACACCACACGCGTTGGCGCCGGCCCGTTCCCCACGGAGCTTTTCGACGAGATGGGCGTCTACCTGCAGAAAACCGGCGGTGAGTTCGGCGTCAACACCGGCCGGCCGCGCCGCTGCGGATGGTACGACGCCGTCCTGGCCCGCCACGCCTCACGCGTGAACGGCTTCACGGACTACTTCGTCACCAAACTGGACGTGCTCACCGGCATCGAGCAGATCCCGGTGTGCGTTGCCTATGACGTGGATGGCGTTCGCCACGACGAAATGCCCATGACGCAGACCGAGTTCCACCACGCAGTGCCGATCTTCGAATACTTCGAGGGCTGGACAGAGGACATCACGGGTGCGCGGACCCTGGCGGACCTGCCGGAGAACGCACGCAACTATGTGCTGGCCCTGGAGAAACTGTCCGGCACGCGCTTCTCCGCCATCGGTGTCGGACCGGACCGGGACCAGACCATCGTGGTGAACGACCTCATCAACGACTGACGCGCCAGGAATTACGACGGCGGCGGGCCACCTTGCGA
>JBKJVX010000066.1:0-12649 GCA_046717065.1 Arthrobacter sp.
AAGGGGTGCATGCCGAAAGTCTAGGACTGTGGCGCTTTGATTGTTGGACGCAACTCCGCAGCATCAGACCCTTAATTTGCACAAGCAGGGACCGAAGCCAGCGGAAATACGTGAGGGCACGAAAAGATGCACCCATCCGCTGAGCGCACCCTTCCCGATTCCCCCCGCAGCCGTCTCCTGTTCGACCGGAACCCTGAATCGATGCCGTACTGAACGGTGCTCGTTCCCGGCTGATTGTCACTCAGTCGTGCGCGGTGCAAGGTCGGTGGCCAGGGATGGAGTGCCTGGCGAGTGGGTGGACTACGCGTATGGCCAGCCGATTTCGGCAGGGGAAGCGGCTGGCGAATAGCGGCCACGGAAGCCGGCGGAAGGAAAACCGGATACGCCGACCCGAATGCAGCGGAGCGCTTTGATGCCCGACCCGCCGCGGCTACCTCTGCCTTCCCGCCACCCAGGCAGGAGCTCGTTCAGCTTCGCAAACCGCCGTCGACATCGCTGCCGGGCCGGGCGTAGGCTGGCAGCATCGGCGCACGTGCCCCGGTGCCCTGCGTCGATAAACCATCGATGAAGGAGGACCAATGAGTGCCGTACGTGAGTTTATGACTACGGACGCGCAGTGTATTAAGGAAAGCCAGTCCCTGGCAGATGCCGCCCGGATGATGATGGATCTGGACTGCGGATCGTTGCCGATCTGCGGTGACGACGGCAAGCTGAAGGGCATGATCACCGACCGCGACATCGTGCTCAAGTGCGTAGCGGCCGGACGTGACCCGCGGGAGATGATGGCCCGCGACCTCGCCTCGGGCAGGCCCCACTGGGTGGACGCCGACGCGAACGTTGATGCCGCCATCGAAATGATGGAAAGGTATCAGGTCCGGCGGCTCCCGGTTATCGCCGACCACAAGTTGGTGGGAATCATCAGCCAGGGAGACATCGCCCGCAACTACTCCGAACAGCGTGTTGGTGAGCTCGTGGAGCACATTTCGGAACGCAAACCGATGAACGCTTAGCCGGGATTGACCGTAAGGCTCATCCCCGCAATCAACGCCACGGAGTCCTCTCCGTGGCGTTCCTTGTTGACCGCTCATAGCCTTGTCCGCGGCTCCCCGCCCTGAAGGTTGGGAGCCGCGAACAAGCCCCCGCACATCAGGGACATCCGGTTCTACATCCTCAGTTCAGGGCGATCAGGAGCATCTGGCTGGTCCCGGGAATGCACGTCTGCAGGATGGCCCGGGGGAAACCGCCGAATACTGCGATGACGTCGTTGGTGGTTCCAGGGTTGGGTACCTGGCCCCTGGCCGTAACGGTGTACGTTCCGTAGCCCGGGATGCTCACCGTCTCGCCCACCCCGATTCCGGAGAACCGCCCCCAGCCGCCGCAGAAATCGTGCTCGGTGATAAAGAGCGAGTAGCCGTCGTTGGGCGTGTAGTGGATGGGCCCGATGCAGGCGTCCACCATCGCTTGCCCGCCGGCGCCGGCCACGTAGATCGTGCGGACTGCGGGAGCGGCCGGAACAAAGGCGGGGGCTGCCGCCGGCGGTGGAACCGGAGCGGCAGCGGGCGCGGCAGCCGGCGCGGGAGCACCGGCCTGGACTGGTGCCGCCACGGGCACGGCAACGGCTGGACCCGTCAGGACCAATGTCTGGCCCGGGACAATGATGCTGAAAGGGCTTAGGCCGTTGGCAGCAAGCATTGCGTTCATGTCCACGCCGAACCTGGCGGCGATGGCACCTACGGTATCCCCGGGGACCACCGTGTGTAGGTTGGGGTCCGCGGCAGGTGCTGCAGGTGCCGGCTCAGGGGCGGGTGCAGGTTCAGCAGGCGGCGCCGGAGCTGCCTCCGGCGGCGTTTCCGCAGCAGGTGGCGCAGCTGGGGGTACATCCGCTGGGGGTACGTCCGCTGGCGCTGCCGCCTGGCCCTGAACAGTGCCGGAAAAATCGGTTCCGGACGCAGCCTGGGCCTTGGCTTCAACACCGGCCGGACCTTCGGGGGCCCCCTCCGCAACGGGAGCGGCCGCCGTCGTATCCTGCAGAACGATGGGGCCCGGTGCAGCCAGCGCTCCGACTCCAACGGCAGCCACCACGGCAGCGGTGGCCATCCCGGCCCACAACTTGTTGCTCACGGTGCGGCGGTCAACCGTCAGGTCGGTGCGAGGGACATTTGTGGCGAAGCTGCGGCTTGGTGGATCTGTAGCTTTGGTATTTGACTCGTTCATGGGTAGCCCATCGAGTTTCGGTCCAGCCGGGGCAGGTGCAGGGGCAGGTGCAGGTGCACGGGCCGAAGGCAGGACGGATCGAGGTGTGACGCGCCGGCGGCCCAGCTTCAAGCTGTGCCGCTCGGGGCGCATGATGGAGGCGTCCGCACACCCAGAAATACGGAAGCTCCGCGAGGAGGCACCGCCATCGGAAGCCACCCGGTGGACTGGCCAGCATTTGTTTAACCCTAGGAACCCCGAGTCTAGGAAGTGCGGTCGGGCCGGGCACCAGTAGGGGGTACCCGAATATTTTGGCGCGGTACTTGGGCGTCCCCGGACCGATACTTAAAACCGCTCCTGCCCGCTACTTGCTGCGTAACAGGCCGGACTAGCGGCTGTGCTGGTCTTTCAGTCCCGCAATCTCGCGGCGAAGCAAAGCCATCTCCGCTACGAGTTCCGCCACCCCGGCCCGGACCGGCTCCTCGGCATCCGACACCGCTTCGGCCGTGTCCTCCACGCGCTGTACCAGCCAGGACGCAATGGAGGCTGTAACCACGCCCAGGACGGCGATTCCGCTCATCATCAGGGTTGCGGCGACCATCCGGCCGATGGGCGTCACCGGGTACATGTCCCCATAGCCAACAGTGGTGATGGTGGTCATGGCCCACCACAACGCATCACCGAAGGTGACGATCTTTGCTTCCGGGGCGGCCTGCTCCACATCGAGGACGGCAAGGGCACCCACAAACACCAGCATCGCGGCCGATCCCGCCACGTACGTCACCACGCGTCCCCGAAGCGTGTCACCCAGGGTCCGGTGCAGCACCGACAGCAGCGTCACCAGCCGGAGCAGGCGGAGCGGCCGAAAGAACGGCAGGGCCACAATGAGCAGTTCATGGAGGTTCCGGACAAACCAGCCGCTCCGGTCCCCGGCGAGCCAAAGGTTGACGACATAGTCCACGGCAAAAATGCCCCAGGTAACCCACATCACGGCTTCAAGCCACAACGCGCCGCTGCCTTCAGTGCGGCCGATAACTTGCCATGCATACGCTGCCAGGAAGATGAGCGCAGTCATCGTGAGCGGCCAGTCCGCCAGGTCCCGGTAGCGTTGTTGGGTCATGCAGGAAATCCTACGCGGACGGTCTCCGGCAGCCTTCAAGTGCCCCGCTAAGTTACCCGCAGGTAACATGGGTTCATGCACCTGCTTCTACGAACCCTCCTGCTGCTGTTCACGTCATCCCGCCGCCCGCCGCTGACCGTCTGGGATGGGTCCTCGCTGGCGCTGCGGGTGCTGCCCACGGACATCGACATCGCCATGCACGTCAACAACGGCATGTACCTATCCCTGATGGACCTGGGCCGGTTCGACCTGATGGTTCGCAGCGGCGTGTGGAAGCGGATGCGACGCCGGGGCTGGGGTCCGGTGGTGGCCGCAGAAACCATCGCCTTCCGGAAATCCCTCCAGCTGTGGCAGCAGTACACCATCGAAACCCGCATCATTGGCCTGGACGCCAAGGCCATCTACTTCGAGCAGCGCATGGTGGCCGACGGCGAAATCTATGCCCGCGCCCACATCGCCACCCGTCTGGTCCACAAGGGCCGGCCCGTCAGCCAGGAGGAGATATTGCGGGAGTTCGGCCAGCCGCCGGCGGACCTGGTGCTGCCTGACTGGGTCCACGAGTGGCGGTCGTCCAGCGCGCTGCCGGGGAGCCGGACGCCGGCGCCGCACCTGTGGAGCTGACACCTCCCGCCCCGTGCCGGCGCGGTTTTCTGTGAGCGGGCAGGTTATTCCCGATGACGCGAGGAGCGAACAAACGGCCCCGGCCGCGACATCAGGGGCTGCCGCGCGTACCGTTGACACATGGCTACCGTTGACATCACAGGTGAACAGTTCGCATCGACCATCGAGGGCAACGACATTGTCCTGGTGGATTTCTGGGCAGAATGGTGCGGCCCCTGCAAGCAGTTCGGACCCACGTACTCGGCTGTCTCCGAGAAGCACCCGGATGTCCTCTTCACCAAGGTGGACACAGAGGCTGAGCAGCAGCTCGCCGCCGAGGCAGGCATCTCCTCCATTCCCACGCTGATGGCTTTTCGCGAAAAGGTGCTGGTGTTCTCACAGCCCGGCGCGCTGAACTCACAGCAGCTCGAACAGGTGGTTGACGCCGTGAAGGCCCTGGACATGGACGAAGTCCACGCCCACGTGGCACGCCAGCGGGAGGAAGCTGACGCTGCAGCCAGCAAGTCAGCAGGGCCTCAGGACGGCTCCCAGATCCCGGATCTCTAAACCTTTTCTAACTGCAACGTGGGCCCACGCCCGCGCGGGTTCCTGGCCGAGCTTGCGAGGCTAGGGAGCGGGCGGGGAGGGTCACTTTTCGCCCAAAAACATCGGTTCTTCGGGCGAAAAGTGACCCCGCGTTTCTAGTGAACGGGGTTTACAAGCGTTCGAGCTTGACGGGCTCGGCCAGGAGCGCGCTCAGGGATTCGTTCAGGTCCTGCACCGCGATGCCGTTGGAGTGCTTGGCCAGGTCCTCCTCCGACGCCCACTGCTCGGTGAGGACGAGTTTCTCCTCCGTGGCTTCGGTGAGCTCGTAGCGGATGCAGCCGGGCTCGTTCACCACCTCGTCGATGGCGATTTCGAGGGCCAGCTTTACGCGGTGGAACTCTCCGTCGTTGGGGATGAACGTTGCCTGCAGGTCAATGGGTGAACTCATGGATTTCACAATACCGGCCGCCGCCTGCCGTACCGTTCCTGTTGACGCTGGCCGCGGGACTGTTGTGCTCCTTATGTGCTTCTATTGCCCGGGTCCTGTTGGTAGCGTGCCATCATGCGTGCTTACACAGCCGGGAACACAGACGTTCCGCTACTCGAAGAGACCATCGGCGGGAACTTCGAGCGGGTGGTGGCGAGGTTCCCGTTCCATGACGCCCTGATCGAGGCGGCCCCGGTGCCGGGCGCCGACGCGCGGCGCTGGAGCTACACCAAGATGAACGACGACGTTGACCGGCTGGCGCGTGCGCTCCTCGCCCTGGGCATCGAAAAGGGTGACCGGGTGGGGATCTGGAGCCCCAACTGCGCCGAGTGGACGCTGCTGCAGTACGCCACCGCCAAGGCCGGGGCCATCCTTGTCAACGTTAATCCCGCCTACCGCAGCCACGAGCTGGAGTTCGTGGTGACGCAGAACGGCATGCGGATACTGGTCACGGCGCCCTCGGACCGGAACAGCGATTACGTGGGTATGGCACGGCATGCGCTCGCAGAGTGCCCGGACCTGCGTCAGCTAGTGTTCCTTCCCGCCGCCGGCGGGGAGGGGCTCGACGGCGGGGTCCCGCTAAGTGACGCGGAGCTGACCTACGCCGAGCTGCTGAGGCGGGCGGACGACGTCGGGCATTCCGGGCTGCGGGCCCGCATGGCTGAACTGAGCCCGCACGATCCCATCAACCTGCAGTACACCTCAGGGACCACGGGTTTTCCCAAAGGCGCCACGCTGACCCACCACAACATCCTTAACAACGGCTACTCGATAGGGGAACTGCTCGGCTACACCGAGCAGGACAGGGTGGTGATCCCTGTGCCGTTCTACCACTGCTTCGGCATGGTGATCGGCAACCTGAACGCGCTCAGCCACGGGGCGGCCACCATCATTCCGGGCCGGGGCTTCAACCCGGCCGCCGCGCTGGAAGCGGTGCAGGACTTCGGCGGGACGTCGCTGTACGGGGTGCCCACCATGTTCATCGCCGAGCTCGCGCTGCCCGACTTTGCCTCCTACGACCTGTCCACCCTCCGCACCGGGGTGATGGCCGGATCGTTGTGCCCTATTGAGGTGATGAACCGCGTGATCTCCGAAATGAACATGGTGGACGTGGCCATCTGCTACGGCATGACCGAAACGTCCCCGGTGTCCACCATGACGCGGAAAGGCGACAGCCTGGAGCGCCGGACGGAAACTGTGGGCCGGACCATGCCGCACCTGGAGAGCAAGATCGTGGACCCGGGGACCGGGGAAGTCCTGGAGCGCGGGCAGATCGGGGAGCTGTGCACCCGCGGCTATGCGGTGATGGCAGGGTACTGGAACCAGCCGGAGAAGAGCGTCGAGGCGATTGACGGTGACGGCTGGATGCACACTGGCGACCTGGCCCGGATGGACGACGACGGCTACGTGGTGGTCGAGGGCCGCATCAAGGACATGGTGATCAGGGGCGGGGAGAACATCTATCCGCGCGAAATCGAGGAGTTCCTCTACACCCACCCGTCCATCCAGGACGTGCAGGTCATCGGGGTGCCCGACGGCAAGTTCGGGGAGGAACTGATGGCCTGCATCATCCTCAAGCCCGGCGCGGAGCCGCTGGACGCGGACGCAGTCTCGGAGTTCTGCAGGGGCAAGCTGGCCCACTATAAGATTCCGCGCTACGTGGACGTACGGGACAGTTTTCCCATGACTGTTTCGGGGAAGGTCCGAAAGGTGGAGATGCGGGAGGAAGCCGTGGCCCGGCTGGGGCTCTGACTGCGGCGCGCCCCCGCTCAGTTAAGGTTGCGGTTGATTGCCTTCACTCCCACAACGAGCCCGACGGCGGCTGTCACCGAAGCGGCGAGCAGGCCCAGGAGGGTGTCACTCCCGACGCCGCCGGCGAACAGTTCGCGTTCCGCGTTCACCAGGTAGGTCAGCGGGTTGAACAGGCTGGCGGTCTTCATCCATGCCGGCCCGGCCTCGATTGGAAGCATGATGCCGGAGAGGATCATGAGCGGAAAAAGCAGCGTCTGCTGGACACCCCAGAAGATCCACTCCTTGTTTTGCGAAACGAGGGCCAGCGCATAGGACAACGCCCCCAGTCCGATCCCGAAGATCCCCAGGATGATCAGCCCGAGCAGCACGTGCAGCGGGTAGAAGACGAAACCGAACGGAATACACACCAGGGCGATGAGGAGCCCTTGGACAACCAGCGGCGCCCACTCCTTCAACGCCCGGCCGATCATCAGCGACGAGCGGGACAACGGTGTGGCCAGGATCCGCTCGTAGGAACCGGTCATCAGCTCGTACTGCAGGTTGGAGCCGGTCATGGACGTTCCGAACAACGCGATCATCACCACGACGCCGGGCAGGAACCACTGCAGCGTGGACTGGCCTCCGAACGCCGGCGCCCCCACGGCCGCGCCCAGCAGCGGGCCGAACAGGCCCAGGAAAACCAGCGGCTGGATCAGCGAAAAGATGTGCGAGAACGGGTCCCGCAGCGGCAGCAGCATTTCACGCCAGAACACGAACCGGGTATCGTGCAGGACCTGGCCCAGGCCAGGCTTTTCCCGGGGCTCAGCGGCGGCGGCCTGTGTGCCCATCAGCGGTTTGCCCCTTCCCTGAGGTTGCGGCCCGTGAGTTCCAGGAACACGTCGTCCAGTGTGGGCGGCTTCAGCTCCAGGGACTGGGCGGGAGCACCGGCGTCGTCCATCTCCTTCAAAAGCACCGGTGCCAGCCGCGCGCCCTCCGGTAGCCGGAGGCGGAAGCGGACAACGCCGTCGTACGAATTTTCGGAAACCTCCCCGCCGGCCGCGGCGCGGCCCAGCAGCCCGCGGACCCCGGAAGCGCTGCCCGCCGCGACCTCGACGGCGAGCAGGTCACCGGCGAGGTTTGCCTTCAGCCTCCCGGCAGTGTCATCGGCGATGATGTGGCCGTGGTCGATGATGATCACGCGCTCGGACATGGAATCCGCTTCCTCCATGTAGTGCGTGGTCAGGACGATAGTTGTGCCGTGTTCTTCGCGCATCCGCATGATGTGCTCCCACAGATTGGCGCGGTTCTGCGGGTCCATGCCGGTGGAGGGTTCGTCGAGGAACAGCAGCCGGGGTGAATGCATCAGTCCTAGCGCCACGTCCATCCTGCGCCGCTGCCCGCCGGACAGTTTCACCACGGTGCGTTTAGAAAGGTCTGCCAGGTCCAGGGATGTGAGGAGTTCCTGCGCGCGGGCCAGAGCGTCAGAGGAATTCATGACGTAGAAGCGGCCCTGCATCACCAGTTCGTCGATGACCCGGAAGCTGTGGCCGCCGCCGTTGCCTTGGCCGATGTAGCCAATCCGTGCCCGCACCCCTGCCGGGTCTGCTGTGACATCAACGCCGGCAACCGAGGCGGTCCCGGACGTGGGCCGGAGCAGGGTGGTGAGCATCCGCAGCGTGGTGGACTTGCCGGCGCCGTTGGGGCCGAGGAACGCCACGAGCTCACCGGGGGCAACATCGATGTCGACGCCCTTGACGGCTTCTACTGTTTCCTTCTTGACGGCGAAGTTCTTGGTGAGTTTTTCCGTGTGGATCATGGGTGGCTCCAGAGGATGCGGCCGTACCGGGGCTCTGGACGGGCTCCCTGGCGTCACGCTATACCCATCGCCGGCGCACGTCCACGGAAAATCGCATGGATGCGGCGGGCACGGCTGAAACTAGTGCCGGCGGTGGTCCTGGATGGTCATCCGGGGGCCAAAGGTGGGCTTGCGGAAGCCGCTGCTCTGGATCATCCGCACCACGCGCTGGCGGTGCCCTTCCCAGGGAGCAAGCAGGCGGAGCATACCGGCGTCATCCGTCCGGCGGCCCGTGAGCGCTGCCCCCACATAGGCAGCCAGGTGATAGTCACCCACGGAGATGGAGTCCGGGCAGCCGTGGGTGCGCTGCACCACCTCCGCCGCTGTCCAGATGCCGATTCCAGGGATGGTCTGCATCTTGGCTGCCGCCTCCAGCGCCGGCAGCGCTGCCAGCCGTTCAAGCGCGACGGCGGACCGCAGCGCCCGCATGACCGTCGCCGAGCGCTGCGGCCCCACCCCCGCCTTGTGCCACTCCCAGCTGGGGACCTGCAGCCACTCTACGGCCGTGGGCGCCAGCACCAGGCCGGGCGGCGTGGAGGTGCCGGCCGGCGGGGCCGGTGTTCCGTACCGGTGCACCAGGTACCGGTAGGCCCGCCGCGCTTCAATGACCGTCACCTTCTGCTCCAGGATGATGGGCACGAGCTGGTCAATCATGCGCCCGGTGGACGGAAGCCGCAGGGCCAGGCTCCGCCGTCGTGCCTCCCGGACCATGCGGGGGAGCGTGGCGTGGAACGCTGGCTCATCAAAGGCCCGCCAATCGTCGCCCGCCCCCAGGAGCCGCGGGACCGACTCGATGGCAGCGGCGGCGCCGGGGCCCCAGGCCTGGGCATCGACGCGGTGCTCCAGCTCCGTGCTGCCGGCCGGGCTGAGCCTCACAGTGGCGGGGCCCTCTTCGGTGGTGAAGGCATGCCAGATGACACTTCCCTGGACGCTGAAGGAAGGATCGCTGGTGCCGCGCAGGAGCGGGCCGAGGGTCCGGGCCAGATCATAGGGGCCGTCCGGATACCACCGGAGCGAGGCGTCCGCGGCGGCCGCCAGCCGCGCGGGTGCCTCTGCGATCGTCATGCACCAATCGTCCCACGGCGGGCTGACAACGTTCCCGCCCTGGCGGTTCCGGCGCCGGGAGTTTTTGTCCACGTATACAGGGCATTGCCGCCTCGGAAGTCTGCATATCTGAACAAAAACCCCGCTCTTAACGGGCAACGGACAGAGGACTAGACTCCACCGTGTGGTGCGGAAACACTGCACCGAAAGCTCGAAAGACCAGGAGGAAACAATGGGTGGAGTAGTGCATTTCGAAATTCCCGCGGACGACCAGGAGCGGGCCAGGAGCTTCTACAAGGAGGCCCTCGGCTGGCGGATCGATCCCGTCCCGGGCATGGACTACAACATGGTGGTCACCACGCCCATGGACGAGTCCACGGGACAACCCACGGAAGCGGGTGCGATCAACGGCGGCATGATGGCCCGGGAGGCAGACCTGGCGAACCCCGTCATCACCGTGGACGTTGAGGACATCGAGGCCACGCTTAAGACAGTGGAGTCTTTGGGCGGCGCCGTGGTGCGGCCGAAGGAAACCATTCCCGGGATGGGCTCCTTCGCATATTTCAAGGACACCGAAGGCAACGTCATGGGCCTCTGGGAGAACCTTCCCGCTGACGAGCAGGCACAGGCCGCCGGGTAGCGGAATGCGCCTGCGGAAGCGGTAGCTTTGTACTCATGAAGTACGCCCAGTCCGTCCTGGACCTCATCGGCAATACCCCGCTTATCAAGCTCAACCACGTGACGGAGGGCGTCAAAGCCACAGTCCTGGTCAAACTTGAGTATCTGAACCCGGGGGGATCCATCAAGGACCGCATCGCGGCGAAGATGGTGGAGGATGCCGAGCGGGACGGCAAGCTGCAGCCCGGCGGCACGATCGTTGAGCCTACGTCCGGAAATACGGGTGTGGGCTTGGCGCTCGTGGCCCAGCAAAAGGGCTACAAGTGCATCTTTGTAGTGCCGGACAAGGTGGGCGAGGACAAACGGGCAGTGCTGCAGGCCTATGGCGCCGAAGTGGTGGTGACACCCACCGCCGTCCCGCCGGACAGCCCGCAAAGCTACTACGGCGTGTCGGACCGCATCGTCCGCGAGACGCCCGGCGCGTACAAGCCGGACCAGTTCTCCAACCCCGCCGCACCCGGCAGCCACTACCTGACCACCGGCCCCGAGATCTGGCGCGACACCGACGGCAAGGTCACCCACTGCGTCATCGGCGCCGGCACAGGCGGCACCATCACCGGCACCGGCAGGTACCTCAAGGAAGTTTCGGCGGGCCGGCCGGCGTCCGACGGCGGGACGGTCCGGATCATCGGCGCCGACCCCGAAGGTTCGGTCTACTCCGGCGGCACCGGGCGCCCGTACTTCGTGGAGGGCGTGGGCGAGGACATGTGGCCGGCGAACTATGACAAGTCCGTTCCGGATGAGGTGATCGCCGTCAGCGACGGCGATTCGTTCGCCATGACCCGGCGCCTGGCCCGCGAGGAGGGGCTGCTGGTGGGCGGCTCCTCCGGCATGGCCGTGGTGGCTGCGCTGCGGACCGCCCGTGACCTCCCGGAAAGCGCCGTGGTGGTGGTCATCCTGCCGGACTCCGGCCGCGGTTACCTGGCCAAGATCTTCAACGACCAGTGGATGCGCTCCTACGGTTTCCTCTCCGGCGGTGAGGAAACGTCCGTGGGAGAGGTGATCAAGTCCAAGACCGGCGAACTGCCCGACCTGGTGCACATCCACCCCAACGAGACAGTCCGCGATGTCATCACCATCATGACCGAGTTCGGCGTCAGCCACATCCCGGTCCTTTCGCAGGAGCCCCCCGTGGTGATGGGCGAGGTCCTCGGAGCGGTGGATGAACGGACCCTGACCTCCAAGCTGTTCCGCGGCGAAGCCAAGCTGACGGACAAGATCTCCGAACACATGGGCCCGAAGCTGCCGGTCATCGGCTCGCTGGAAACCATCTCGGCGGCCCGCGAGCTGCTCTCCGACGTGGATACCGTGATGGTGACGTTCGTCGGCGCCCCGGTGGGGATCCTGACCCGCCACGACCTCCTGGCGTACCTCAGCAGCTGAACTGCTGCGCGCCTGCATCGCATCACCACTGCATTGCATCACCACTACAAAGCGTCAAACTGCTGCACCACTGAAAAGGAGCACCATGTCTGAAGAAATCCAGGGTTTCAACACCCGTGCCGTCCACGCCGGCCAGGCCTTCGAGCCCCGCACGGGGGCCGTGGTCCCCCCGGTGCACTTCAGCTCCACCTACGCCCAGGACGGCATCGGCGGCCTCCGCGACGGCTATGAGTACGGCCGCGGCACCAACCCCACCCGTGACGCGCTGCAGGAACAGCTTGCGGCCCTGGAAGGCGGAACCCACGCGTTCTCCTTCAGCTCCGGCCTGGCCGCGGAAGACTCCCTGATCCGCGCCCTGACCCGCCCGGCCGATCACATTGTGCTCGGCAACGACGCCTATGGCGGAACCTACCGGCTCATCAACGGCGTGCTTGGCGAATGGGGGATCGGCAACACCCCGGTGGACATGTCCGACCTGGATTCCGTCCGCGCCGCAGTGGCGGCGAACAAGACCCGTTTCGTCTGGGTGGAGACCCCCTCCAACCCGCTGATGAAGATCACCGACATCGAGGCGCTCGCCGCAATAGCGCACGCCGCCGGGGCCCTCCTCGTGGTGGACAACACCTTCGCGTCGCCCTACCTGCAGACCCCGCTCGCCCTGGGTGCCGACGTCGTGGTTCACTCCACGACGAAGTACATCGGCGGGCACTCCGACGTGGTGGGCGGCGCCATTGTGGTCAACGACGCGGAGCTCGCAGAGAAGATCGGCTTTGTACAGTTCGCGGTGGGTGCGGTCTCCGGCCCGAAGGACGCGTTCCTCACCACCCGCGGCCTGAAGACGCTCGGCGTGCGCATGGACCGGCACAGCGACAATGGCCAGGATGTGGCCGAATGGTTGCTCGAGCGCCCCGAGGTGGAGGACGTCCTGTACCCGAGCCCGCACGGCTGACGCCCGCCGCGATGCTCGCGGTGCTGCGAGCTGAGGCCGTGAAGATCCAGAACGCGATCGCGG
>JBKJVX010000067.1:0-3686 GCA_046717065.1 Arthrobacter sp.
CAGGATGCGGAACCCGATGGCCGGGTCGAGCTGATGGACTGCCCTCTTATCGAACGCAAGTCAGTGTCACATCCTAAGGAGATGCCATGAGCCGCACTATCCCGGCCCGACGCGGGCATCCTGCTGCGGCGCCGTCGCCGCAGCGCAAGAATTCTCTTTCGTTCCGCCTGAAGAGAATTTCCCGTGCTTGGCAGTTATACGTATTACTAGCCCCGGCGATCATCTACATCCTGGTCTTCAAGTACTGGCCGATGTACGGCGTGCAGATCGCTTTCAAGAACTACAACCCGGTGGACGGGTTCACGGACAGCCCCTGGGTGGGCCTGACGCACTTCATCAGGTTCATGAACTCCTACCAGTTCGGCCAGGTGGTGGGCAACACCCTGTGGATCGCTGTCCTGGGCCTGCTGGTTGCCTTTCCTATCCCGATCATCCTCGCGTTGCTGGTCAACCAGCTCCAAAGCGAGAGGTTCAAGAAATTCACCCAGACGGTGCTCTATTCGCCCGCGTTCATCTCCACCGTCGTGGTGGTGGGCATCATGTTCGTCGTTCTGTCTCCAAGGTCGGGGCTGGTGAACAACGCCATCCAGCTCGGCGGCGGTGAGCCGATCTTCTTCATGGGCTCCGCGGAGTGGTTCCGTCCCATCTACGTGATCTCGGATGTCTGGCAGAACGCCGGCTTCTCGATGATCGTCTATCTGGCGGCCCTGGCGGCCATCGACCCGGCGCTGCATGACGCGGCCAAGGTCGACGGCGCCTCGAAGCTGCAGCGCATCCGGCACATTGACCTGCCGGGCATCATGCCGGTGGTGACCATCCTGTTCATCCTGGCCATCGGCAACCTGCTCAACGTCGGTTTTGAGAAGGCGCTGCTGATGCAGACGCCGCTGAACATCTCATCCTCGGAAATCATCCAGACATACGTCTACCACGCGGGCCTGCAGCAGGCGCAGTTCAGCTACTCGGCCGCTATCGGCCTGTTCAACTCCCTCCTCAACCTGGCGCTGCTGCTCGTTTTCAATACGATTGCGCGCCGGGCCAACCAAGCAACCCTGTGGTGATGCCGATATGTCTCTGACAACCAACCCCCGCACTACCGACACCCCGAACCGGACCGTCAGCCAGGCCCGGCCCAAGCAATCGCTGCGGGCCAGGTACGGCGACCGCGCCTTCGGCATCGGCGCCACCACCGTCCTCGTGCTGTCCATCCTGGCCGTGGTGTATCCGCTGTACTTCATCGTGATCGCCTCCATCAGCGACCCGAACGCCGTCTACGAAGGAAAGGTCTGGCTCCTCCCCTCGGGCATCACTACGGAAGGGTACGAGCGGATCTTCGCGGACAGCAGGATCTGGAACGGCCTGGGCAACACCGTTGTCTACACAGTGCTCGGCACTGCCGTCAGCGTCAGCACCATCCTCTGCGGCGCCTACGCCCTGTCCCGCAAGGACATGCCGGGCCGAAAATTCCTGATGCTCCTGTTCGTCATCACCATGTTCTTCGACGGCGGACTGATCACCAAGTACCTGGTGGTCCGCGACCTGGGCATGCTCGACACCGTCTGGGCAGTTGTCCTGCCCGGAGCCGTAGGTGTCTGGAACCTGATCATCGCAAGGTCGTTCTTTGAACACACCATCCCCAACGAACTGCGCGAAGCCGCCCAGATGGACGGCGCAACCGACTTCAAGTTCTTCTTCAAGATGGTGCTGCCACTGTCCAAACCACTGATCATGCTCATGATCATGATCCACGTGGTGGCGCACTGGAACTCGTTCTTCGACGCACTGATCTTCCTCAACGACGACACCAAATACCCGCTGCAGCTCGTCCTGCGCAACATCCTCATCCAGTCAGATGTCTCATCCACCGGAACCACCGGCGGAGACATCGAATCCTATGCCGCAGCGCAACGGATCGCAGAGCTCACCAAGTACGCCATGATCGTCGTCTCGAGCCTGCCCCTCATGATTGCCCTGCCATTCATGCAGAAGCACTTCACCAAGGGCGCCATGATCGGTGCCGTCAAATAGCTCCTACCACCGCCCCGGCAACCGCCACCGGGCAGCAGCAGCACTTACCACCTCGCAACACCTCCACCCCAGAATAGGAATGACCATGGCATTCAGCCGCAAATACGCCGCCCTCGGCGCCATCCTCGCCGGAGCACTGACGCTCACCGCCTGCTCCGGCGGAGGCTCCGGCACCACGGAGCTCAAAGACGCCTCCGCCGACTTCGGCTTCCAGGAAACAGGCTTCCCGATCGTCAGCAAGCAGCTCGACCTGACGTTCTCCGGCACCAAGACTGCCCTTGCTCCGGACTACAACACCATGACCGTGGTAAAGGAATGGGAAAAAGCCACCAACATACACATCAACTGGGAAAACCTGCCCGAACCGGTCTTCCAGGAAAAGAAGAACCTCATCCTGGCCAGCGGTGACCTGCCCGACGCCTTCTTCAACACCGGCCTGACCGACGCCGAAATCGCCACCTACTCCGCCAGCGGCACCCTCATCCCGCTCGAGGGCCTGATCGAAAAGAACGCGCCCAACCTCTCCAAGCTGCTCTCCGAACGGCCGGACATCAAGGCAGCCATCACCTCCTCGGATGGGCACATCTATACCCTGCCCTCCATCGAGGAACTCGGCCTGGTCCAGTTCCCCAACGAACTGATCATCAACACTTCCTGGCTGCAAAAGCTCAACATCCCGATGCCAAAGACCATCGACGAATTCCACGACGCCCTGCTGGCATTCAAGACCCAGGACGCGTCCGGGACCGGCAAAACCATCCCGCTGAGCTTCAGGCCCGGCGGTTGGACCGGTGACATCGTGGACCTCATCGCGGCCCTCGGCGGCGTGCCGGACAACATGGACCACCGGATCGTCCAGGACGACAAAGTCATCTTCACCGCCAGCCAGGACGGCTACAAAAGGGCCATCCAGACTCTGCACGAGTGGTACCAGGAAGGGCTGATCGACCCCGAGTCCTTCTCGCAGGACGACAAGGCGTATCTGGCAAAGGGCAAGGCCGCCACGGAAAACCTCGGCTCCTTTGTCTGGTGGGAAATTCCTGAAATGGTCGGCGCGGACCGCGCCAACCATTACGCCATCGTTCCCGTACTGGAAGGTGTGGACGGGAAGCGGATCGCCAGCCAGTCCAACAACCAGGAAATCGCCCGCGGCGCCTTCGCCATAACCCGGAACAACAAGTACCCGGCCGCGACCATGCGCTGGGCCGACAACCTCTACGACCCCATCCAGTCCGCCCAGGCGAACTGGGGACCCGTCGGTGAAACCCTCCAGAAGGACGCCAGCGGCATCCTGACCCAGATCCCTGCTCCGGCCGGGACCAGCGAAGGCGAGCGTCGCCAGAAGGTTGCCCCGGGTGGCCCGAAGGCGAACACCGCCGAGAACTTCAAGACCGTCGTCGCTCCCGAACCGCGTGCCGCTGAACGCCAGAAGGTCGTCAACGAGTTCTACAAGCCCTTCGCAGGCAACGACGGTTACCCGCCGGTGGCCCTGTCCAACGAAGAACTCCAGCAGATCAGCAGCATCCAGACGGACACCACCTCACTGGTCAAGCAGAACGTAGCCAAGTGGATCGTCTCCGGCGGAATCGAGCAGGAATGGGACGGCTACGTCTCCCAGCTCAAGAACGTCGGCGTCGACAAAATGATCGAGGTCTACC
>JBKJVX010000068.1:0-8367 GCA_046717065.1 Arthrobacter sp.
GCAGACCACGGCTTCCGGCCTGGTCATCCCGGACTCCGCACAGGAGAAGCCGCAGGAAGGCGAAGTTGTTGCAGTAGGCCCCGGCCGCTTTGACGACAACGGCAACCGCGTTCCCCTGGACGTTGCTGAAGGCGACGTCGTTATCTACTCGAAGTACGGCGGAACCGAGGTCAAGCACAGCGGCACCGAGTACCTCGTGCTGTCCGCCCGCGACGTCCTGGCGATCGTCGTAAAGTAACTCTTTGGATCCCCGTGCCGCTGACCATGCATTCCGCTGGTCAGCTGCGCGGGGTTCTGTCTTGAAAGGACAAAACCATGGCAAAGCAGCTTGCGTTTAACGACGCTGCGCGCCGGTCTCTTGAAGCCGGCATCGACAAGCTCGCCAACACTGTCAAGGTGACGCTCGGCCCCCGCGGCCGCAACGTCGTCCTCGACAAGAAGTGGGGAGCACCCACTATCACCAACGACGGCGTCACCATCGCCCGTGAAATCGAACTGGACGACCCGTACGAGAACCTTGGCGCGCAGCTGGCCAAGGAAGTCGCCACGAAGACCAACGATGTTGCCGGCGACGGCACCACCACCGCCACGGTGCTGGCACAGGCACTGGTCAAGGAGGGTCTGCGCAACGTTGCTGCCGGCGCTGCTCCCGGCCAGATCAAGCGCGGCATCGAGGTTTCAGTAGAAGCCGTCGCAGCCCGCCTGCTCGAGAACGCCCGCCCCGTTGAAGGCACCCAGGTTGCCAGCGTTGCAGCCATCTCGGCCCAGAGCGACGAAATCGGCGAGCTCCTGGCCGAAGCCTTCGGCAAGGTCGGCAAGGATGGTGTCATCACCATCGAAGAGTCCTCCACGACGCAGACCGAACTGGTCCTCACCGAGGGCATGCAGTTCGACAAGGGCTACCTGTCCCCGTACTTCGTCACCGACGCAGAACGCCAGGAAGCCGTCCTCGAGGACGCCCTCATCCTGATCAACCAGGGCAAGATCTCCTCGGTCCAGGACTTCCTGCCGCTGCTGGAGAAGGCGCTGCAGAGCTCCAAGCCGCTGTTCATCATTGCCGAAGACGTCGACGGCGAGGCACTGTCCACGCTGATCGTCAACCGCATCCGCGGCACCCTGAACGTGGTTGCCGTCAAGGCTCCGGGCTTCGGCGACCGCCGCAAGGCCATGCTCCAGGACATCGCCACCCTCACCGGTGCACAGGTTGTTTCCCCGGAACTGGGCCTGAGCCTGGATTCGGTTGGCCTTGAGGTGCTGGGCACTGCCCGCCGCATCACGGTCACCAAGGACAACACCACCATCGTAGACGGCGCCGGTTCCGCAGAAGACGTCGCAGCCCGGGTTTCCCAGCTGCGCGCCGAGCTGACCCGGACCGACTCGGACTGGGACAAGGAAAAGCTCCAGGAGCGCCTGGCCAAGCTGGCGGGCGGCATCGGTGTCATCAAGGTCGGGGCAGCCACCGAGGTTGAACTGAAGGAAAAGAAGCACCGCATCGAAGATGCAGTGTCCTCCACCCGCGCTGCGCTCGAAGAAGGCATCGTGGCCGGTGGCGGTTCCGCCCTCATTCACGCGCTGAACGCGCTCGACGAGGATCCCGCTGTCAAGGCGCTCGACGGCGACGCCGCCGCCGCCGTCGGCATCGTCCGCCGCGCACTGGTGCAGCCGCTGCGCTGGATCGCCCAGAACGCCGGGTTCGACGGCTACGTCGTCACGGCTAAGGTTGCGGGACTGGAAACCAACAACGGTTTCAACGCCAAGACGGGCGAGTACGAGGACCTGATTGCGGCCGGCGTCATCGACCCGGTCAAGGTCACCCGTGCGGCCCTGCGCAACGCGGCGTCCATCGCGGCACTGGTTCTCACCACCGAGACCCTTGTGGTGGAGAAGCCCGCTGCAGAAGATGAGCACGCAGGCCACAGCCACTAAGCTGCAGCCTCGCAAAAGGCCGGTCCAGCGTTCTGAGCTGGGCCGGCCTTTCTGTGCCTTTTTTAGACCGCTTGTGCCGGCTCTCCAGGGGGAGGAGATCGCCCTCTGAGGCCGGCCGGGCCGGTTCCGCCCTAGGTGCCCGGTATGTCCTGCGTCTCGACGTCGCCCGCGCGCTCGTAGACCAGCGACACCGCCCCCTTCGGAAAGGTGCGGGCCGGCTCGGCGAGGCGGAAGGAGGCGGGGATGGTCCCGGCGTCGAAGAGGCGCTTGCCCTGCCCAAGGGTGATCGGATAGAGCCAGAGGTGGAGGCGATCGATCACGTCTGCCGCCAGCAGTGAACGGATGAGGACGCCGCTGCCGAACATGTGCACCTGGTCGTACTCCTCACGGAGCCGGCCCGCGGCGGTGGCGTCCGGCAGGACTGTCGTGCCCGCCCAGGCCGGAGCGGTCAGGGTGCTGGAAACAACGAACTTCGGCACCCGGTTCAGCGTGCCGCCGATGTCGCCGGACTGGTGCGGCCAGTAGCCGGCGAAGACGTCGTAGGTCTTCCGGCCCAGAAGCAGGGCATCGATGAAGCTGATCTCGGCCTCGATGGCAGCCTCAGCCTCGTCGTCGGATACCGGCATCTGCCAGCCGCCCAGGTCGAAGCCACCCTCGGTGTCCTCTTCGCGGCCGCCCGGTCCCTGGTAGACGCCGTCGAGGGTCAAGAACAGGTTCGCGACGATGATTCCCATGCGTCCAGTCTGAAACTGCCCTCCGGCGCTGTCCAGCATCGCCCGGCATCCCTACCCGGCGTCGGCCGGCGTGGCACACTGGTGCCATGCTGCTCGATGAGCTTGTGAGAACTACGGATGCCGTGGCGTCCACGCGCTCCCGGCTCGCCAAGGTCGATGCACTCGCAGATTTGCTGCGCAGGCTCGAGCCCGCTGACATCGCCACGGCGGTCGGCCTGCTCACCGCCAGGCCGCGGCAGGGCCGGGTAGGGGTCGGTTGGCGCGGCATGTCAGCGGCCATGGGGGAGCCGGCCGCTGAACCGGGCCTGACCGTCGCCGACCTCGACGCTGCGCTGGACCGGCTGCTCGTCACCTCGGGCGCTGGATCTGCAGCGGAGCGCGCCGCGACCCTCCGGACGCTGACGGCGGCCGCCACGGAGCGCGAGCAGGCCTTCATCGCCGGCGTGCTGCTCGGCGAACTGCGTACCGGTGCACTCGAGGGCGTCCTCACCGATGCCGTTGCCCGCGCCGCCGACCGGCCCGTCGACGCCGTACGCCGCGCGGCCATGCTCTCCGGTGATCTCGGCGAAACCGCACTGCTGGCTATGACGGGCACGCCGGCCCAGCTCGCCGCCGTCGGCCTGATGGTCGGACGCCCCGTGCAACCCATGCTCGCTTCAACCGCGGCCAGCGCCGGTGCCGCGCTGGAAGCCACGGGGGAGGCATCGGTGGAATACAAGCTGGACGGCGCGCGCATCCAGGTGCATCGCCTCGGCGACGATGTGCGCATCTTTACGCGCACCCTGGCCGAGGTTACGCACCGGCTGCCGGAGGTGGTTGACGTGGTGCGCGGACTGCCCGTGCGCGATGTGATCCTCGACGGCGAGACCCTGGCCCTCAACGAGGACGGTGGCCCGCGCCCGTTCCAGGAAACCATGTCCCGGTTCGGGGCGGACGCCGCGCGCGACACCTTGCTGCATCCGTGGTTCTTTGACGTGCTGCACGTCGACGGGCGGGACCTGCTCGACGAGCCGCTGACGACCCGCATCGATGTGCTCGAGCGCATCGCTCCCGGGTATCGGATTCCTGGGGAGATCACGGCGGATGCGGGCGTAGCTGAAGAAGTGGCTCGGGATTCACTCGCCGCAGGCCATGAGGGCGTGGTGGTGAAGGCCGTTGGTTCGGCCTACGCGGCGGGCCGCCGGGGTTCCAACTGGGTCAAGGTGAAGCCGGTGCTCACCTACGACCTCGTGGTGCTCGCGTGCGAATGGGGGTCAGGACGGCGCACCGGGCTGCTGTCGAACCTGCACCTGGGAGCCCTCGACCCCACCGGGGAGTTCGGCGAACCGGGCGGTTACGTCATGGTGGGCAAGACCTTCAAGGGCCTCACCGACGCGCTGCTGCAATGGCAGACCGGGCGCTTCCAGGAGCTGGAGGTGCGGCGAACGGCGGGCACTGTCTGGGTGGAGCCCGTCACGGTGGTGGAGATCGCGATCGACGGCGTGCAGCAATCCTCGCGCTATCCCGGCGGAATCGCCCTGCGGTTCGCACGCGTCAAGCGCTACCGCGATGACAAGACGGCGGCCGAGGCCGATACCATCCAGACCTTGCGGGCGCTGCTGCGTTCGTAGCCGGAGAAGGAGCCCCCGGGCACGCTCAACTGCGCCGGAGTTACGGCCAGGGGTGGGTCCGCGAGGTGCTGCGCCGTCGTAGGACGCGCGGTACCTGGCCGGGAAAATACCCCAATTGGGTAGAATTGATGTTTTGCCTATGCGCCTGTGAGGTCTTTTTGTGTCAGTAGCGAGAACAGCGGTTGCAGCCGGACCGCCTTCCGGAGCCGATGCCAAGAGCCGGAAACCAACGTTCCGGCCAGAGGTCCAGGGGCTCCGGGCCCTCGCCGTCCTGATGGTGGTTGCGTACCACGTCTGGCTGGGCCGGGTTTCCGGCGGGGTGGACATTTTCCTGCTGATTTCGGCTTTCCTGCTCACGCTTTCCTTTGTCCGGAAAGCGGAGTCAGGGCGCCCCTTCGGGCTCCTGGGGCACTGGCTGCACCTGTTCAAACGGCTGCTGCCGGCCGCCGTTGTGGTCATCCTCGGTGTCCTCGCGGGGACGTGGCTGATCTTGCCGCAGAGCCGCTGGCCACAGGTGCTGGACCAGGCGTGGGCGTCGCTGCTGTACAGCCAGAACTGGCTGCTCGCTGATACCGCTGTGGATTACTACGCCCAGGACCATGCCGGCGCCAGCCCGCTCCAGCACTTCTGGTCGCTGTCCATCCAGGGCCAGGTGTTCATCCTGTGGCCGCTGATCTTCGCCGGCACCGCGGGGCTGCTGGCGCTGGTGCGCCGCGTCCCGGCACTTAACAGGGTGAACTACCGGGGGCTGCTGGTGCTGGTTTTCGGAACGGTCTTCGTCTTTTCGCTGGCCTACTCCGTGGGGCAGACCGCCACCAACCAGGCGTACGCCTACTTTGACACCAGGGCCCGGTTCTGGGAGTTCGCACTGGGGTCACTTCTTGCCCTGGTGCTGCCCTACCTCAAGCCTGCCCTGGCCCTGCGGGTCATACTGGGCTGGGCGGGGCTGGCGGCAATGGTCTCCTGCGGCCTGCTGCTGACGGTGGACCGCTCTTTCCCCGGCTTCGTGGCGCTGTGGCCAACCCTGGCGGCGGCTGCGATTATCGTTGCGGGACAAACCGGCAGCCGCTACGGTGTGGACACGTTCCTGGGCAGCAAGCCTTTGGTGGCGCTGGGGGATAACTCCTATGCACTGTACCTGTGGCACTGGCCTGTCCTGGTTCTTGCGCTCGCCGCTACCGGCGTGGACGCACCCAACCTGGCCCAGGGACTGGGGATCGTGGGCGCATCGGTCGTCCTCGCTGTCCTGACCACCCGCTTCGTTGAAAAGCCGCTCCGCGACTGGCGCTGGCCCAAACGCCGGGCCTGGCGCACCGCCGTCGTCATTGTTGCCTGCGGGACCATCCTCGCCGGTCCCGTGGCTGTCTGGCAGACAACGCTCACCGCAGAGGAAAGCGCGACGGCGGCCCAGCCGCGGGAGCTTACGCCAGGGGCTGCGGCACTGAACCCGGAGCACGCCCCGGTGCCCGATCCTGATGCCAAGATCATTCCGGGGCCGGCCGCGCTGGGCAACGACTGGGCCGGCATCCATGCCCCCTGCACCGGAGCCAATACCACCAGTGACCCCGTCCTCGAAGGATGCCGGCAGGGGGTCCCGGAAGGGGAGGTCACCAAACGCATTGTGGTCCTTGGCGACTCCCACTCGCAGCAGTACCTGGGTGCGCTGGCGCCGATTGCGGCTGCGCGGGGCTGGGAACTGGTGACGCTGCTGATGCCGGCGTGCCGCTATGGTGCCGAGTCGGTGGAAAGGAACGCGGAATGCAATGCCTACAATCAGGCCAGCGCCGCCTACGTCCTGGAACACAAGCCCGACGCAGTGTTCACGGTGGCGTCACTGACCCATGAGGAAGCCCCGTTCGAAACCGAAGTCCCGGGTTACCTTGAGGGCATCCGGCCGTTTGCTGACGCCGGGATCGAGATTATCGGCATCCGCGACAACCCCCGCTTTACGTTCAACATGCCCGAGTGCATCCAGCGCAACGGCCCGGACGCCCCGGAATGCAGCGTGTCCCTGGAAGAATCCCTGGTGGACCCCTCGCCGCTCGAAAACTACTCGGGCCAGGTTGAGGGGCTGCACCTGGTGGATCTGAGCGACTTCATCTGCGCGCGCGGAATCTGCCCGGGCGTGGTGGGAAATGTCTACGTCTACAAGGACGACAACCACCTCACCCGGACCTATGTGGAAACCATGATCCCCATGTTCGAACAGCGGCTCCTGGCCGCGACCGGCTGGAACTGACCGCACGCTTTCTGGGTCTTGGCCGTTCCGGCGTAGGGCCCCGCCCGAGCTTGCGAGGGCAGGGAGCCGGGGCGGCCTCGGGAGGCTAGGGAGCGGGTGGGGCGTGTGGTTGCTCACATTGCCGGCATGGAATAGGGGGATCGGCGCCGAGGTTCTAATATTTACTCAACACTTTCTGAACCCGGAGCGCCGCACGCAGTGTGGTCCCGATCTTCTGCACAGGCCAGTCCCGTAATGACGGGCTGGTCATCGGCTGCAACCCCTACCCGCACAGCAACCATGGTAAGAGGCGCATTCATGACCGAGCCCGAACACAACCCCTTTGGCTTCATCGGCCTGACCTACGACGACGTCCTTCTCCTGCCGGGCCACACCGAGGTCATCCCTTCCGAAGCGGATACCTCCTCCCGGATCTCCAAGCGCATCACCGTGCAGACGCCCCTGCTGTCCGCCGCCATGGACACCGTGACGGAGTCCCGGATGGCCATCGCCATGGCCCGCCAGGGGGGCCTGGGCGTAGTGCACCGCAACCTGTCCATCGCCGACCAGGCGGACCAAGTGGACCGCGTCAAGCGCAGCGAGTCCGGGATGATCACCAACCCGCTGACCATCCGGCCTGAGGCAACCCTGCGCGAACTGGATGACCTCTGTGCCCAGTACCGCGTGTCCGGCCTGCCGGTGGTGGACGAGGACAACCGCCTGCTGGGCATCGTCACCAACCGCGACACCCGCTTTGTGCCCGAATCCGACTTCCCGCTGCGGCTGGTCAGCGACGTTATGACCAAGATGCCCCTGGTCACCGGTCACGTTGGCATCAGCCGCGAGGAAGCCTCGCACAAGCTGGCCACCAACAAGATCGAAAAGCTGCCGCTGGTGGATGAGCAGGGCCGGCTGAAGGGCCTGATTACCACCAAGGACTTCACCAAGGCGGAGCAGTACCCGCTGGCCACGAAGGACGACGAAGGGCGCCTTCGCGTTGGCGCAGCCATCGGCTTCTTCGGGGATGGCTGGGAGCGCGCAATGGCACTGGTGGATGCCGGCGTCGACGCCCTGTTCGTGGACACCGCCAACGGCCATTCGCAGGGCGTGCTGGACATGATCCGCCGCCTCAAGTCCGATCCCGTGGCGGCGCACGTTGACGTCATTGGCGGCCAGGCCGCCACCCGTGAAGGCGCCCAGGCCTTGATCGACGCCGGTGCTGACGGCATCAAGGTGGGCGTGGGGCCTGGCTCCATCTGCACCACCCGTGTGGTGGCCGGTGTGGGCGTCCCGCAAATCACCGCCATCTACGAGTCCGCGAAGGCAGCCATCCCTGCCGGAGTTCCGCTCATCGCCGACGGCGGCCTGCAGTACTCCGGCGACATCGGCAAGGCCTTGGTGGCCGGCGCCGATACGGTGATGCTCGGCTCCCTGCTGGCCGGCTGCGACGAATCACCGGGCGAGCTGATCTTCGTCAACGGCAAGCAGTTCAAGTCCTACCGCGGCATGGGCTCCCTGGGTGCCATGCAGTCGCGGGGCAAGAACACGTCCTACTCCAAGGACCGCTACTTCCAGGCCGACGTCTCGGGCGACGACAAGCTCATCCCCGAGGGCATCGAAGGCCGTGTTGCCTACCGCGGACCGCTGGCTTCCGTGGCCTACCAGTTGGTGGGCGGCCTGCGCCAGACCATGTTCTACACCGGCGCCCCCACCATCCCTGAGCTGAAGGCCCGCGGCAAGTTTGTCCGGATCACCCCGGCAGGGCTGAAGGAATCGCACCCGCACGACATCCAGATGACCGTCGAGGCGCCGAACTACGGTTCCCGCTGACACTGGTCCACACCACAGCCGGCAGGCCATGGAGTCCGCGCTCCATGGC
>JBKJVX010000069.1:0-18751 GCA_046717065.1 Arthrobacter sp.
GCGGAGTCCGGGATAACCAGGCCGGAAGCCGTGGTCTGCTCGGCTTCGAGCGGGCGGACAACAATACGATCCTCAAGAGGCTTAATAGAGACCGACACTCGGACCTCTCCTTTTCGTCAGCAAATTCGTGGACTGGAAAGCTCTCCGCCCTGGCTGGCAAACCGTCGTCGCGGTGCCGGCAGCAGCCTGGCTGGCAGCTCTTCATGTGTTAGCACCCTCCTAGGGAGAGTGCTAATGAAGACTCTATGTAAGGGTTAGCACTCGGTCAAGGCGAGTGCCAGCATTTCGTCATCGGCGAACCCTCCGCGTGTACATTTGAGCAGTGCGAGCTGCCGTGTACCTGATCCTTGCCAACCTATTCTGGGCCGCAAATTTTGTGGTTGGCCAAGCCGCCATGAAGACCATGGAGCCACTCCAGCTGACGTTCTGGCGATGGGTGCTGGCCGCCGTGCCGCTGCTGGTGCTGGCCCACGCCGTGGAGCGGCCGGACTGGCGTGCTGTCCTGCGCCGCTGGCCGGTCCTGCTGCTCCTGAGTTCCCTGGGCATGAGCGGCTACACCCTGCTGCTCTACAGCGCCCTGCAGCACACGTCTGCCCTGAACGCCTCCCTGGTGACCGCCGCGAACCCGGCACTGATCATGGTGCTGGCCGTAGTCCTCCTCAGGGACAGGCCGCGCCCGCTGAGCTGGGTGGGGATCGGCCTGGGCCTGTTGGGCGTCCTGCTGGTGCTCACCGGCGGCGAACTGCACCGCCTGCTGACCCTTTCCATCAACAGGGGCGAGCTGCTGATCCTTGGGGCCATCACCGTCTGGGGCCTGTACACGATCATCGCCCGCAGGCTGAGCATCCCCGCGATCACGTCCACAGCGGTGCAGGTGGCGATAGCGGCCGTGGTCCTGAGCCCGCTCGCCCTCGTGGCCGGCGCCGGCCTGCCGGAGACCCCTTCTGAGGGCTGGTCCCTGGCGTTCATTGCACTGTTTCCCTCGCTGGGCTCCTACCTGCTGTGGAACCTTGCCCTCAAGCGGACCACCGCGGCCAACGCCGGCAACTACCTGAACCTCATTGCCGTGTTCACCGCGGTCATCACTGTCGCCCTGGGTCAGCCCATCTCTATGCCGCAGGTGCTCGGCGGCGTCCTGGTCATTTCCGGAGTGCTGCTCACCAGTGCAGGCGGCAACGCGCCTCAGCGTCCCAGGTCGTCGAAGTCGACGTCCTCCCCGCCTTCGCCCTCGCCGGCGGCCGAATTCCGCCCCCGGTAAAGCACCACCGCTGCCCCTGCCGCCGTCAGCAGGCCAGCAACCAGGACGGCGATGCTGCCGGCACGGGCGCCGTCGTAAAGCCCCCGGATGTCCCGTGCTTCCTGGGTGTCGCCCGCGATGTCGTCCCCGCCCACAGAGTAGACAGTGGCATTGAACGTATCGAGGAAAAAGATCACCACCAGGAGCCCGATGCACACCACCGCCACCAGGGATCCGGCAATCAGTGCCGGCCGGGCGAATCGGGCGGGGCCCCTGTCCCTGGTTGGTTCTCCGGACTGCTGGGGGCCTGCGCTCTCTTCCATGCTTTCCACACTATCCGCATCCCGCCGGACGCTCCTCCACTAGGCTGGAACGCATGTCTCACGCTCCCCAGGACCAGATCGCGCCGCTGCTCACCCCCGAGGGATGGGACCTTTTGGCGTCTTTGGGGCCCTACCAGGAGAACACGTCGTTCGAACTCAACTCGGCCCTGCGCAAGGCCGGGCACTCCCCCGCGCTGGTCTCCGCCGTCCTGACCCAGTCCAGGCTCCGGACCAGGGCCGAAGCGAAGTTCGGTGAGTTCGCCCGAAGCATGCTGTTCACGCAGGCCGGCCTGGAGCAGGCAACCAGGCTCAACGTGGCCGCCCGGCACGCCCAGCGGTTCGCGGAGGCGGGAATCAAGCACGTGGCGGACCTGGGCTGCGGCCTCGCTGCCGATTCCCTGGCGCTGGCTTCGATGGACATCACCGTGACCGCGGTGGAAATGGACGAGACCACCGCCGCCTGCGCCACGGTGAACATCATCCCCTTCGCCAACGCCACAGTGGTCCATGAAGATGCCACCGCAGTTCCTCTGGACCGGATCGACGGCGTCTGGCTGGATCCTGCGCGGCGGGTCACCTCCACCTCCGGAACCAAGCGCATCTGGGACCCGGAAGCCTTCTCGCCGCCGCTGTCCTTTGTTCAGTCCCTGGCGGCATCCGGCCGCGCGGTCGGCGTCAAAATGGGGCCCGGGATGCCGCATGATTCCGTGCCGGCGGACTGCGAAGCCCAGTGGGTTTCGGTGTCCGGGGACGTCACTGAAGTGGCACTGTGGTTCAATGCCGTCCGGCGCCCCGGAGTCCGCAGGGCAGCGCTCGTCCTGGGGCCTGACGGTGCGGCCGAACTTACCAGCGGCGAGGATTTCGGCTCAGGACCCGCAGCCCAGGTGGGTCCGGTGGAGGGCTACCTGTACGAGCCGGAGGGGGCGGTGATCCGTGCGGGGCTGGTGGCCGACGTCGCGCTGCAACTGGGCGGGCACCTGGTGGATGAACACATCGCCTACATCTGCGCGCCGCAGCTGGTGGACACCCCCTTCGCGCGGGCCTATAGGATCCGGGACGTCATGCCCTACAACGTCAAGGCGCTCAAGGCGTGGGTGAAGGCCGAGGGCATCGGAGTGCTGGACATCAAGAAGCGCGGCACCGCCGTGACCCCGGAGGAACTCCGCAAGCAGCTGCTTCCCGGCGGCAAGAACGCAGGCAGCAGGAAGGGTGGCAACAAAACAGCCACCCTGGTCCTGACCCGCATCGGGGAGGACCGGGTGGCCATCGTGGTGGAGCC
The DNA here is from genome assembly GCA_046717065.1 of Arthrobacter sp. Classification (GTDB taxonomy): domain Bacteria; phylum Actinomycetota; class Actinomycetes; order Actinomycetales; family Micrococcaceae; genus Arthrobacter. The sequence continues at coordinate 2,840 of JBKJVX010000069.1, forward strand.
GGCCTAAGAGCGCTGCTGGGCGCGCATGAACTCCTCCGCCGCACGGACCTGCTCTGCGGTGGGCCGGACCCCGGTGTACAGCACAAACTGCTCCAGCGCCTGGATAGTAGCCACCTCCGCTCCGGTGATCACCGGCTTCCCGGCGGCCCGCGCCGCCTTGATCAGCGGAGTTTCGGCCGGCAGGGCAACCACGTCGAAAACTACACGGGCAGCGTCGATTGTTTCCTGCGGGAAGGCCAGGCTGTCCACGTCAGGTCCCCCCGCCATACCCCCTGCCATACCGATAGGTGTCACGTTGATGATCAGGTCCGCCGTCCCGCCGTCGAGCGCCGGACGCCACTGGAAGCCGTACTGCTCGGCGAGCGCCCGCCCGGTGGTCTCGTTGCGGGCAAGTACAGTGACATCAGCGAACCCGGCGTCACGGAGCGCAGCGACCGTGGCCTTGGCCATGCCGCCCGCACCCTGGACCAGGACAGAGTAGGTGGTGGGCACGGAATTGGATGCCAGCAACTGCTCAATCGCCGTGTAGTCCGTGTTGTACGCCTTGAGATGCCCGTCGGTATTCACGATGGTGTTCACCGAATCAATGGCTTTGGCGGAGGGGTCCATCTCATCCACGAGGGCAATCACGTCCTCCTTGTACGGCATGGAAATGGCGCAGCCTCGGATGCCCAGCCCCCGGACTCCGGCGATGGCCTGCTCCAGGTTGGTGGGCGCGAACGCCTTGTAGATCCAGTTCAGGTCCAGCTGCTCGTACAGGTGGTTGTGGAAGCGGGTCCCGTTGTTGCTGGGGCGGGCGGAGAGCGAGATGCAGAGGGTCATGTCTTTATTCAGAATGGGCACTTGACCATTAAACGCGTTCCCACCCCACTGACTGGCAGATAACGCATTGAATATCGCGAATGACGACGCTAAGGACGACGTTAAGTGCGAGTTACTTGGGATCAGGGGCAGCCGGTGCCCGCGGGATAGCTTCCGACGGCGGCGGGCAGCTTCCCGGGTGCCGGCGCCCTCCCGGCCAGGACGGCGGCGAGGGCGTCGAAAGCGCCCTGGCTGCGGCCGTAGAGCGCCACCTTCACTGGAGCCGCAGAGTGCTGCAGCGGCCAAGGTGCGTCGAGGGCGACGGCGATGTCGCCTCCTGCGGGCCGCCCGCCGTACGGGATGAGGCTTACCAAAGGTCCGGAACCGAGGGCGAGCCCGTTACGCGCCGCAGCATCCGCAAAACGCGCCCGGTCTGCCGCACTGCCGCCTGTGACCCGGACGGCACCGGATGCAAGGGGTCCACCGCAGTGGCCGGAGAGGACAGTAACGGCGGCGGCGGAGACCTTGGTAGCGAGCGCCGCCCCGCTGCCGGCCGCGGCGCCTGTTGGGGCGCCGGTGCCAGCGGCTGCCCGGGCGTGCCAGGTCATCATGGTCGCCACCCGCAGGGCCGCTTCGTCAAGGCGGGTGGCTGGCAGGCTGCCGGTGGCGACAGCGTTAACAATCGCGGCATGGGCCTGCCCAACGTCGGCAGGCATCAGCAGGAGGTCGGCACCCGCGGCAAGGGCCATAACGGCGGCGGACCCGGCCGGGTACTGTTTGTGCACGGCTCCCATGTTCAGGGCATCAGTAACGGCCACCCCCTTGAAGCCCAGTCCCCGCAGCGCCGCATACGTCGGTGTGGAGAGCGACGCCGGCACTCCAGGTTCCAAGGCGGGCACGGCGATGTGGCCGGTCATCACCATCGGCGCTCCGGCGGCGATGGCGGCCTGGAACGGCTTCCAGTCGCGGGCGGCGAGTTCCGCCACGGTGGCAGGCTGCGTGGGAAGGTTCAGGTGCGAATCAGTGGTCACGGACCCGTGCCCGGGAAAATGCTTGACGGCGGGGAGGACGCCTGCGGCCAGCATTCCCTGGGTGAAGGCCACCCCGAGGGTGGACGCCGCATCGGGGTTGCCGGACATGGACCGGGCACCGATGGTGGGATCCGCCGGCCCGATGGTCACATCGGTGTCCGGGGCAAAGTCGGTGTTGAAACCAAGCGGCACCAGCTCTGCGGCCAGCCCCTGACCGGCCTCCTTGGCAAGGGGTACGCTGCCTGCGGCCCCGTAGCTCATCGGGGACGGCCACTCCGTCATCGGCGCGTTCAGGCGCGCCACTATCCCGCCCTCCTGGTCCACGCCGATCATCCCGGGCCAGGGCCTGCCGTCCGCCGTTGCCGCCGTTGCGAGCCGCTTGTTGATGGCGGCCATGGCGGCGAGGTCCACCTTCCCCTGCGGGTCCAGCGGTACGTTGTCGCCCATGATGATGGCCCCGGCGAGGTGCAGGCGTTCGACGACGGCGGCATGGGCGCCTGCGTCGGTCCCGGTGAAGAACGGAAGGAGGACCTGCCCGGCCTTCTGTTCCGGCGACATCGCCGCCACGGCAGCGGCTGCGGCGTCCTGGTCCCGCTGCTGGGGGCCCCACCCCAGTGGCCGGGAGCCGGGATCGGCAGTCACGGAAGGTGAGGGGGAGGCGCTGGCGGGTGCCGGCGTCGTACTTGGTGATGCGGAAGGTGCGGCCGGCGTGGACGGTGAATGCGACCGGCCAGGCGCCGGAGCGGCGGTACAGGATGCCAGTGCCACCGCCGCGGATGCTGCGGCCAGGACGGGGAAGGATTTGTGAAAACTGTCACGCAGGTGTTGGAACGGGGCCATCAATACGATGCTACCCCTGCACTAGACTTGAAACACCCGTCCGCCTGCCAGCAGCAGCCCGTGAGCGGCGTGCGCCAGCAGTAAACCGGACAGTGAGGATACGTGTGAAGATTGACTTCGCTTCTTCGAGGCAATCAACCCTCGGTGTTGAATGGGAGCTCGCGCTGGTGGACGGCCGGACCGGCGAGCTCGCCTCCGTAGCCAACGAGGTACTCCGTGGCGTGGCATCCCGCCACCCGGAACTCAACGAAGATGACGAGCACCCGCACATCAAGCAGGAACTGCTGCTGAACACCGTGGAGCTGGTGACCGGCATCTGCGAGACTGCCGCCGAGGCGAAGGAGGACCTCACCCGGTCCCTCGCTGCCGTCCGGGAAATCACCGATCCGATGGGCGTGGAGCTGTTCTGCGCCGGAAGCCACCCGTTCAGCCCGCCGCAGCTGCAGCCGGTGACGGACAAGGCCCGCTACGCAAAACTTATTGACCGCACCCAGTGGTGGGGCCGCCAAATGGTTATTTACGGCGTGCACGTCCACGTGGGGCTGGACCGCCGCGAGAAGGCGCTTCCCGTGCTGGACGGGCTGGTCAACTACTTCCCGCACTTCCAGGCGCTCTCGGCGTCGAGTCCTTTCTGGGGCGGCGAGGACACCGGCTACGCATCTCAGCGGGCCCTGATGTTCCAGCAGCTGCCCACGGCCGGCCTTCCCTTCCAGTTCAGCTCCTGGGAGGAATACGAGTCCTATGTGCAGGACATGTTCACCACCGGCGTGATCGACACCCTCTCGGAAATCCGCTGGGACATCCGGCCGGTACCGAACCTGGGCACCATCGAAATGCGCATCTGTGACGGCCTGGCCACGCTGGAGGAAGTGGGTGCCATCGCTGCACTCACCCAGTGCCTGGTGGACGAGTTCTCCACCACCTTGGACAACGGCGGAACCATCCCCACCATGCCGCCGTGGCACGTCCAGGAGAACAAGTGGCGGGCCGCCCGGTACGGCATGGACGCCATCATCATCCTGGATGCCGCCGGCAAAGAGCAGCTGGTCACCGACCACTTGCTGGAGACCCTCAACCGGCTTGAACCCGTGGCTGCCAAGCTGGGCTGCCCGGACGAGCTGGCCGACGTCGAAAATATCATCCGCGGGGGTGCCGGCTACCAGCGCCAGCGCCGGATAGCCGAGGAGCACGGCGGCGACCTCCAGGCCGTGGTCCTGGACCTGGTCAAGCAAATGCGGAACGGTCCCACCGCCTGATCTCCCCACCCCGAAACGGGGCACTTGGGCACGGACACGCGGGCCGCCGTCGTGATGTACGACGGCGGCGCCCCCAAAGTGCCCCGCGACGGTTCGCCGCCCCAACTGCCTTCAGGCGGGGAGCGACACCGCTGTGACCGGCAGGGAGGAATCCGGGGCGAACCGGATTCCGCTCGGCCCAACCCCTGCCATCACCAGCTGTGCTCCCAGTGCCGCCACCATGGCGCCGTTGTCCGTGCAGAGATCCAGGGGCGGCACATGCAGCCTGATTCCGGCGGAGGCGCAGCGCTGGCCCGTCAGCTCGCGCAAGCGGGAGTTTGCCGCCACCCCGCCGCCGAGCAGCACGTCCTTGATGCCGTGCTCCCGGCAGGCCAGCACGGCCTTGGAAGAGATGATGTCCACCACGGCTTCCTGGAACGCGGCCGCGATATCGGCCACCGGAACCTCCTGCCCGCGTGCCTCGAACTGCTCAACGCACCGGGCCACGGCTGTCTTGAGCCCGCTGAAGGACCAGTCGTAGCGGTGCGGGCCCGGTTCCTCGGATGTTCCCATGTATTTGGGCTGGCTGAGGCCGCGGGGGAAGCGGATGGACTTGGCGTTGCCGGTGCGGGCCACCTTATCGATGGCCGGTCCGCCCGGGTAACCCAGCCCCAGGATGCGGGCCACCTTGTCGTAGGCTTCCCCGGCGGCGTCGTCGATGGTGGAACCGAGGAGGACTACGTCGTCGGTGATGCTGTTGATTTTGAGGATCTCGGTGTGGCCGCCGGACACCAGCAGGGCGCCGAGGTTTTCGGGCAGCTGCGGCGCCTGCCCTTCCTTCCCGTCCAGCAGTCCGACGCCCACGTGCGCCACGAGGTGGTTGATGGCATACAAGGGTTTTCCGGTGGCCACGGCCAGCGCCTTCGCGGCGCAGACCCCCACCATGAGGGCGCCCGCCAGGCCGGGGCCGGACGTGACGGCGATCGCGTCCACGTCGTCCAGGGCCACGCCGGCGTCGGACAGTGCCTGCTCGAGGGTGGGAACAAAGGCGTCGAGGTGTGCGCGTGAAGCGATCTCCGGGATGACCCCGCCGAAGCGGACATGTTCATCCATCGACGAGGACACCGTGTTGGTCAGGAGGGTGGTCCCCCGGACAATGCCCACCCCGGTCTCGTCACAGGACGATTCGATACCCAGCACCAGTGGCTGCGAGCGGTTCATGGCTGGCCTGCTTCCGTTGACGTCGCGTCTCCCGTTCCTTCGCCGGCTGCCCCGGTGAGCTGGCGCCGCATGATGAGGGCGTCCACGCCGTCGCGGTAGTAGCGGGGCCGGACATGGATCTGTTCAAAGCCGAAGCGCCGGTAGAGCTGCTGGGCGCGGGGATTGTCGGCACGGACCTCCAGCAGGAGATCCGCCGCGTGCCTGCGGCGCGCCTCCTCAATGAGCCGGGTCAGCAGCGTGGTCCCGATGCCGCGCCCCTCGTATTCAGGCACGACGGCGATGGTCTGCACGTCGGCGATGGGTTCAATACACATCAGCCCGGCGTAGCCCACGATGCCCGTGCTGCTCTCCGCCACCAGATACTGGCGGGTCTCCGGCTGGGATAGCTCGTCGTAGAACATCTGCAGGGGCCAGGCATCCACCGGGAAAAGCCGCTGTTCCAAAACGCTGACGGCAATTACATCCTCGGCGGTCATCCCACGCACGGAGACGCCATGGCTGCGGATGTCCGGGGCGGTGCTCACAGTGCCCTCTTCCTGGGTCCGGGGACCTGTGCATCAGATTCGCGGAGATACAGCGGCGTGGAGTCGAGGAGCTCGTCACCGGCCGCGAGCCGGGCCAGCGCGAACTGGCCCAAGTACAGGGCGTCCGGCTGTTCCGCTGCGAACTCCGGGTCCGCCTTCAGGGTGTCGGCGTAAAGCCCGGCGCCGGCGCCGTAGGCGGGCAGCTCCGGCAGGTCAGCGGCGAAGCCAACGTGCGGACCGTCCTCCAACACGGGAAGCTGGCCTACGGTCAGGCGGTAGCGCGCCCAGTAGACCTCTTTGCGCCGCGCGTCCGTTACCACCAGGAATTCGGGGGCGGCGGCGGTGGACTCGGCGACTTCCAAAGCAACGGCGTCCAGGCTCATTAGCCCATGGAGGGGCTTGCCCCAGACGAAGGACAGGGTGCGTGCGGTGGCGATGCCCGACCGGAGGCCGGTGAACGGGCCCGGGCCCACGCCCACCACCAGGGCGTCAATATCGCTGCCGCTGACACCGGCATCGGCCAGGAGCTGTTCGATTCCCGGGGCGAGCACCTCGGCGTGGCTGCGGGTGTCCTCGGTGGAGAAGCTGGCCACTACGCCTTCCAGGGCGTCGTCTGAAACCAGTGCGGCGCTGGCCACGGCAGAGGTGTCGATGGCAAGGATGAGCATCAGGCTGTCCCTTCAAAGGTTGCGACGGGTTCGGGAACAGCCGGCCAGCGGGGACCGTACCCGCGCATCACAATGGTTCGCGGCTCGTCCGCGTCCCCGTCCTCGAAATCCAGCATGCCGCCGTCGGTGCCGGGATCATCGGCTGTGGCACCAAGGCCGCCAGTGCCCAGCCCCCTGGCACGGTGCAGGTCGATCTCCAGCCGGCTCTCGCTCAGGTGCTCCACCCGGTCATTGCCCCACTCCACTACCGTCACGGACGAGTCCAGGGTGTTCTCGAGGTCGATGTCGTCTATCTCTGCTGCCGACCCCAGGCGGTACGCATCAACGTGCACCAGGTCCGGCCCGCCGGGACGGGGTCCGTCGGGCAGGTTGGGGTGGATGCGGACCAGGACGAACGTGGGGGAGATAATCCCGGCGCGGACGCCCAGCCCCTCCCCCAAACCTTGGGTGAAGGTGGTTTTCCCGGCACCCAGCTCGCCGGAGAGCACCAGCAGGTCCCCGGCTTCGAGGACCGACGCAAGGCGTGCGGCCAGCGCATGGGTCTGGTCCGCCGTCGTCGCGGTTAACGTCTTTTCCCAGTTGGGACGAACCCGGCCGGTGTCCCCTAAATCCGCGGAGGGCGCGTTCATGCGGCACCGTCCGCACCATCTACGACGGCGGCCGGAGCCTGTTCGTTGATAAAGCGGCGGGGTACGCGTGGGCTGATCCTGGTGACGATCTCGTAATTGATGGTTCCGGCCGCGCGTGCCCAGTCGTCGGCAGTGGGCCCGCCGTCGGTGCCGTCGCCGAACAGCTCGGCTTCGGCGCCCAGCAGGCCCGCGCCGGCAGGGCCGGTGGCGCCGAGGTCGATGACCATCTGGTCCATGGCGATCCGCCCCACCACCGGGTAGGTTTTACCGGCCACCCGGACGGGACCGCCGGTGGCGATGCGTGGCACTCCGTCGGCGTAGCCCACCGGGATCAGGCCCAGTGTGCTGGGGCCGTTGGTGCGGTAGCGGAGACCGTAGGAGACGCCTTGCCCGTCCGGCACTTCCTTGCACTGGGAAACGAGGGTCCGCAGCGTCATGGCCGGGCGGAGTCCCAGCTCGGCCGACGTCTGCCCGTCAAAGGGCGACAGCCCGTAAATCCCCAGGCCCACGCGGACCAGGTCGAAGTGGGTGGCGGGCCGGGACAGGGTGGCCGGTGTATTCGCGAGGTGCCGGACCTCGGGGTCCACGCCGGCGTCCTCGGCAACGGCGAGCACCTCGCGGAACGCCGCGAGCTGCTGGTCGGTCTCGGGCCGCTCCGGTTCGTCAGCGACGGCAAGGTGCGAGAAGATACCCACCACGCGCAGCAGGCCCTGGTCCTGGTATTCCATGGCTTCGCCCACCAGGTTGTCCCAGGTATCAAGCGTGGCACCGTTGCGTCCCAGTCCGGTGTCCACCTTCAGGTGGACGCGGGCGGGGCGCTCCTGCTCCCGGGCCGCAGCAACAATGCGCTCAAGTTCCCAGCCGGAGCAGCCAATGTCGACGCCGGCAGCCACCGCCGCGCCAAAGTTGCTTTCCGTGGTGTGCAGCCAGGCGAGCAGTGGAGCATCAATCCCGGCGGCACGCAGGGCCAGGGCTTCGGTGATGTGGGCAACCCCCAGCCAGGATGCGCCTGCTTCAAGGGCAGCCCGGGCCACCGGAACCGCGCCGTGGCCGTAGGCGTCGGCCTTAACAACGGCCATGATTTTCGCCGGGGAAGCTGCTGCCGCCAGCCTGCGGACGTTGTGCCGGATGGCATCAAGGTCAATCACGGCGGACCGTTCGTGGCGGGGGTCCTGTGCCGGGGCAGCATCGAAATCACCTGTTGTAGCGGGGTAAGTCACCTTAGTGATTCTAGTGCTGGCGCTTCGGGCCGAATAATCACGCGTCAGAGAGGTGTGCGATGGTGGCCGCTGCCCTGCGCTGGGCGGCCAGCGGAACGTCCTGGACGATGTCCGCCAGGAACGAGAAGCGCCGCAGCCACTGGCTGGTCTGCCTTTCGGGCCTGGCGTTGGCACGTTTCCACCAGTCGGCGATGTCACCCCAGCCCGGGGCGGCAAGGGAACCTCCCACTTCCTGTACCGCGAGCGAGGCGCAGAGGTTGGCGAAACGCAGCCTGTTCCCCAGCGGCCAGCCGGCCAGGCTCCCCACGATGAACGCGGCGTCGAAACAGTCGCCGGCGCCTGTTGGATCGAAAGCCTTGACGGGCAGTGAGGGCACCCACTCCTCCTCGCCCGTTTCCGAGTCAACCGCCATGGCGCCCTGTGGCCCGAGCGTCACCACCGCAACCGGCACCCGGTCCGCCAGCGCGTAGAGGGCAGTCCAGGGATCGTCCTTGCCCGTGAACGCCATGGCCTCGCGTTGGTTGGGCAGGAACGCGTGGAAATACTGCAGGTTGTCCAGCCGGACCGGCGCCCAGACGCCGCTGGGATCCCAGCCGACGTCCCCGAACAGCTTCACGCCCGCCTGGTGCGCCGCCATGGCCCAGGGCTCTACTTCCAGGCCCACTTCAGCGATGCCGGCGAGCGCGGGAGGCGGATCCCCGATGAGCTCCGACGCCGTCACCGGTGGAGCATGGCCGTGGGTCACCAGGGACCGGTCCTTGTCCACGCACAGGGAGACCGTCACCGGCGAATGCCAGCCCGGAATCTTCCGCGACAGGCTGAGGTCCACGTGCTCCTGGCCGGAGAGGATCTTCCAGTTGAAATCCCCGTAGCCGTCATCGCCGAAGGCCGCCGCCAGGCCGGTGCGCAGGCCAAGCCGTGCCGCGGCGATGGCCTGGTTTGCCACCCCGCCCGGGCAGCTGCCCATGCCGTCGCTCCAGATTTCAGTGCCCGGTTCCGGCCCGTGCGGCAGGCCGGTGAAAATGATGTCCTGGAACACCGTTCCGGCCAGCAGCACGTCGAATCCGAGGTCCGACGGCGCGCGGACGGCAACCAGGGGGTCGAACGGGCGTGCGGGAATCGCCTCCATGTGCCGCACACTACGCCTTGCCACGGACATACGGTAGGGGCGGCCGTAGGTGCTGCGGACACCCACGCCTAGACTGCTGATTATGCGGCTTCTGATCGTCGGCGGTGGGGGTTTCCGGGTTCCGTTGATATACCGGGCGCTGACCTCCGGGCCCTTCACCGGCGTAGTCACCGAACTGGCGCTGTTCGACGTCGACCTTTCCCGCCTTGCCGCCATGGCAGCGGTCCTGCGCAGCATGCCGTCAGGGCAGGGCCACAGCGTACCGGTCCATCCCACAACCAACCTCCCGGAGGCCTTGGCGGGAACCGGGATGGTGTTTGCCGCCATCCGCCCCGGCGGCACCGCCGGACGCGTGGCCGACGAAAAAGTGGCGCAGGACCTGGGCCTGCTGGGCCAGGAGACAACCGGGGCCGGCGGCATCTCCTACGCCCTCCGCACTATCCCACACATGCTTGAGCTGGCCCGCCTCATGAAGGAACACTGCCCGGACGCGTGGCTGATCAACTTCACCAATCCGGCCGGCATGGTCACCGAGGCGCTCCTGCCGGTGCTCGCCAGCCGCGTCATCGGGATCTGCGACTCCGCGGGCGGACTGGTGCACCGCGCGGCGTGCGCCGCCGGCGTCACGTTGCCGGAAGGAACGCTCGACGGCGTGGGCTACTACGGTCTGAACCACCTGGGCTGGCTGTACCGGCTGGAGTCGGGCGGACAGGACGTCCTTCCTGCACTGCTGTCCGATCCGGTTGCCCTTCAGTCCTTCGAAGAGGGCCGGCTGTTTCCCCAGCCGTTCCTTGCCCGCCTCGGCGCCCTCCCAAACGAGTACCTGTATTACTACTACCAGCAGGATGCCGCCAAGGAAGGGATGCGTGCCATGCCTGAAACGCGGGGAGAATCCATCCACAGCCAGCAGCGTGAGCTGTACCCGAGGCTGGCCGCGGCTGGCGGTAACGCTTTCACGCTGTGGGAGGCTGCGCGCAGGTCCCGCGAGGAGGGCTACCTGGCCGAGGCCCGCGGGAAGGGTGAACGACGCAACGAGGACGACCTTGCCGGCGGCGGCTATGAGCGGGTCGCGCTGGCCGCCATGCGGGCTGTATCGGGTTCCGGGGACGCGCAGCTGATCCTGAACACACCCAACACTTTGGCTGTGGACAGCGCCGAGCCAGCCACCGCTCAGCCAGCCGCGCCCAAAGCTGCCATTCCCGGGCTGCCGGCCGACGCCGTCGTCGAGCTTCCCTGCACGGTAACGGCCGACGGCGCGATGCCGTTGGCCCAGCAGGCGCCACCGCCGGAACAACTCCAGCTGCTCCGCGAAGTGAAGGACGTGGAGCGGCTGGCCGTGCGGGCTGCCACGGAGGGTGACCGTGACGCCGCGCTGCAGGCCTTCGCGCAGCATCCCCTGGTGGGGTCGGAAGGACTCGGTGCGGAGCTGCTCGCCGGCTACGAGCGGGCGTTTCCAGCCCTGGGGAAGATGTGGCGGGGCGGTCCGCGTTGACACAGGAGTAGTGTTTTATCGAATGCCCAGCACTCACCCGGCGCGTCAACCTGCGCCGGGAGCCGGAAGGAGGTCCCGTGGCACCGGTCCGCAGGGTGGCTTTACTGTCACTCCACACCTCCCCCATGGAGCAGCCGGGTTCCGGTGATGCCGGCGGCATGAACGTGTATATCCGGGAACTGGCCTCCGCCCTGGCGGAGGCCGGCGTGGAAGTGGAGATCTTCACGCGTGTCACCTCCGCCGGCCAGCCCGCCGTCGAGCACCCCGATCCCGGCGTATGCGTCCACAACGTCCTGGCCGGCCCCACTCGGAAGATCCCCAAGGAGGAGCTTCCCGGCCTTCTCCACAGCATGGTTGAAGAGATCGAGCAGATCCGGCAGCGGCAGCCGCACGGCCGCTACGACGTCATCCATTCGCACTACTGGGTCTCCGGGATCGCGGGCCTGGAGCTTTCCGGGCTCTGGGGCGTGCCGCTGGTGCACACCATGCACACCATGGCCAAGGTCAAGAACCTGTTGCTTGAATCAGGCGAACAGCCTGAACCGCGGCGGCGCGAGCTGGGTGAGCACCGCATCGTGGACGGCGCAGCCCGGCTGATTGCCAACACCAGCGCGGAAGCGGCCGAGCTGGTATCGCATTACGGGGCGTCGTACGACCGGATAGATATTGCCCCGCCCGGTGTCGACCTCAGCACTTTCACTCCTGCGTTCCGGGCCAGGTCGCGGACTGAGCGGGGCATCGGTCCCGAGACTTTCCACCTGGTTTTCGCTGGCCGGATCCAGCGGCTGAAGGGGCCACAGATCCTGGTGAAGGCCGCAGCCCTGCTCCGGCACCGGCGTCCTGACATCAACCTGCGGCTCACCATCCTCGGTTCGTTGAGCGGGAACAAGGAATTCAACCTCCGGTGGCTGGTTGCGGAGGCGGAGATGGACGACGTCGTCACGCAGCTTCCGCCGGTCAAGGCACCGGAGCTGGCGGCGTGGTTCAGGGCGGCCGACGTGGTGGTGATGCCCTCCTACAGCGAGTCCTTCGGATTGGTGGCGCTCGAAGCCCAGGCCTGCGGCACCCCTGTTGTGGCAACGCGGGTCGGTGGGCTGTCGCGGGCCATTTTCGACGGCAGGACGGGACTCTTGGTGGACGGCCACCACGCCTCGGACTGGGCGGATGCGCTTGAGGCGCTGTACGACGACCCCGCTACCCGCGAAGACATGGGGCGGGCAGCGGCCATCCGCGCCCAGAACTCGGGGTGGCAGCGCACGGCTGCCATCACGCTCGAGAGCTACCACGCCGCCGTCGACCATCATGCAAGGCAACCCCTGACGACGGTTCCCGCCCCCTGACGCCCCATCCGCTCCAGCTGCCCTATCCGCTCCAGCAAAGGACAAAGATGTCTGCTACCCCGAGTGACCTCGAGATCGCCCGCGCGGCACGGATCCTGCCCATCGAGGAGATCGCGGCGGCCGCCGGAATCAACGCGGAGGCGGTGGAACTGTACGGGCGGTACAAGGCGAAGATCGACCCTGCGCGGCTGGACGCGCCGCCACCCCAGGGCAAGGTGGTGCTGGTCTCAGCCATGTCCCCCACCCCGGCTGGTGAGGGAAAGTCCACCACCACGGTGGGGCTTGCCGATTCGCTGGCACGGGCGGGCCGTCGGGTAATGATCGCCCTTCGGGAGCCCTCCCTTGGGCCGGTCCTGGGCATGAAGGGCGGAGCCACGGGCGGCGGGTACTCGCAGGTGCTGCCCATGGACGAAATCAACCTGCACTTCACCGGGGATTTCCACGCTGTGACGTCGGCGAACAACGCCCTGATGGCACTGGTGGACAACCACATCTACCAGGGCAACGAACTCAATATCGACCCCCGGCGCATGACCTTCAAACGGGTTCTGGACATGAACGACCGGGCACTGCGTGAGGTGGTCATCGGACTGGGCGGACCCACGCAGGGAGTACCCCGCCAGGACGGTTTCGACATCACCGTCGCGTCCGAGATCATGGCAGTTTTCTGTCTCGCCACTGATCTGGCGGACCTCCGCGGACGCCTGGGCCGGATCACCTTCGGCTACACCTTTGACCGTTCGCCGGTGACCGTGGCCGACCTTGGCGTGCAGGGCGCGCTGACGCTGCTTCTGAAGGAAGCCATCAAGCCCAACCTGGTGCAGACCATCGCCGGCACCCCTGCCCTGGTCCACGGTGGTCCCTTCGCGAACATCGCGCACGGCTGCAATTCGCTGATTGCCACCCAGACGGCCCGGCGGCTGGCGGACATCGTGGTCACGGAGGCAGGCTTTGGGGCCGATTTGGGTGCCGAGAAGTTTATGGACATCAAGGCACGGACGGGCGGCCTGGCGCCCTCCGCCGTTGTGGTGGTGGCAACGGTGCGGGCTTTGAAAATGCAGGGCGGGGTGGCCAAGGACCAGCTCACAACCCCTAATGTGGCCGCCTTGGAGGCGGGGGTGGTCAACCTGCGCCGGCACATCCGGAACGTGGAAAAGTTCGGTGTGCCACCGGTGGTGGCCATCAACAGGTTTGGCTCCGACTCAGCCGAGGAACTTGACTGGCTGCTGGCGTGGTGCTCTGCGGAGGGAGTTCCCGCCGCGGTGGCCGATGTGTGGGGGCGCGGCGGCGGTGGCGACGGCGGTGACGAACTTGCGGCCCTGGTGGCGAAGGCACTGGCCGGGCCGAACGACTTCCGGCACCTTTACCCGCTGGAGCTCCCCGTAGAGGACAAGATCCGGACCATCGCGCAGGAAATTTACGGTGCGGACGGGGTGGATTTTTCCGTCCCGGCCCTGAAACGGCTGGCCGACATCGAGCGGAACGGCTGGGGCGGGCTCCCTGTATGCATGGCCAAGACGCAGTACTCGTTCACTGACGACGCCTCGCGTCTCGGGGCGCCGAAGGGATTCATCATCCACGTGCGGGACCTCCTGCCCAAGACCGGGGCGGGCTTTATCGTGGCGCTCACCGGAGCGGTGATGACCATGCCCGGACTGCCGGCCGCCCCGGCCGCGATGCGCATGGACGTGGATGACGCCGGCAACCCCGTGGGCCTCTCCTAACCAAACGCCCCGTCGTTGACCTATCAGTTTTGGGAGTCATACGCGGGTTTTGGGAACCAAAGCTGATAGAGCAAACGAGGCCTGTGGATATCTTCTGCGGCCGCGCCGGGGTCCGGGTAACAATTGTCCGCATGCAGCCTCCAGCACCCTTACCGGCCCATCTTTCTTCGGTCCCGTTCACAGTCCATGAGGCGCAGGCAGCGAGCCTGAGCAGCGGTCGGCTACGTTCGTCTGACGTGGCATCCGCCGGCCGCCTGCTCTATATGCCCGCCGGTTGGGAATTCGAACTTGCCAGGCTGGCCCGCGCACTTTCCGCCGCAACTCCGGGGGCATGGATCTCACACATAACGGCAGCAGAGTTGTGGGGACTCTGGCTTCCGAGTTGGCTGCAGGGCTCCAGAGTTATGCACCTCAGCAAGCCAAAAGTACTGCCACAAGTGCGGCGGGAAGGTGTTGTCGGCCACACCGTGTTAGCTTTCGACGACGAAATCACCGCCTTTAAAGGCAGCCGCATATCCACTCCGGCACGGACATGGCTGGATCTGGCAAATTTGTTACCGCTGCGAGATTTGGTTGCTGTAGGTGACCAATTGGTCCGACAACCACGAAACGGTTTGGACGAACGAACACAGCCATGGAACACCGTGGAGCAGTTGCGCTTCATGCTGAACCGGCACCCGAAGATGAAGGGGATCGTCAAAGCCCGCGAGGCAACGTTATTGATCCGTGCGGGCGCTGACTCCGCCCCTGAAACTTTCCTGCGTCTTGCCCTTACTGAGGCCGGTCTTCCCGAGCCTGAACTGCAACTGCGGGTCAGTCCCGGTGATAACTATTCCCCTGCCGCTGATATGGGATACCGGTGGCATCGCATCGCTATCCAGTACGACGGGGGCCACCACCTGACGCGGGAACAGCAGTCCAGGGACAATCGGCGGGACGAAGCCTTCAACTCGGCGGGCTGGCGGTACTTCAAGTTCAATGCGGATGACCTGGCCCAGGACTTCCTACGTGCCACGAACCAGGTAAGACTGGCACTCCGGGCAGCTTAAAAGCCAGTTGCCCTATCACTTGTAGTTCCCAAACCAAGGGTTTGAGGACCAAAAGTGATAGGGCAACCGCAGTAAAGCGGGTTTAGCGCTCGAGGTCTCCGCGGATGAAGGCTTCCACCTTTTCGCGGGCGAGGTCGTCGTTGAACTGCTCCGGCGGGGACTTCATGAAGTAGCTCGATGCGGAGAGCAGCGGGCCGCCGATGCCGCGGTCCAGGCCGATCTTGGCGGCGCGGATGGCGTCGATGATCACGCCGGCCGAGTTGGGTGAGTCCCAGACTTCCAGCTTGTACTCGAGCGAAACCGGAGCGTCGCCAAAGTTGCGGCCTTCGAGGCGGACGAAGGCCCACTTACGGTCATCGAGCCACTGGACGTAGTCGGACGGGCCGATGTGGACGTCCTTGGCGGCCAGCTCGGCTTCGACGTTGGACGTGACGGCCTGGGTCTTGGAGATCTTCTTGGACTCCAGGCGGTCGCGCTCCAGCATGTTCTTGAAGTCCATGTTGCCGCCGACGTTCAGCTGGTACGTGCGGTCCAGCGTGACGCCGCGGTCTTCGAAGAGCTTGGCCATGACGCGGTGCGTGATGGTGGCACCGATCTGGCTCTTGATGTCGTCGCCCACAATGGGGACGCCGGCGGCGGTGAACTTGTCGGCCCATTCCTTGGTGCCGGCGATGAACACGGGGAGGGCGTTGACGAACGCCACTCCGGCGTCGATGGCAGCCTGGGCATAGAAGTGGGCAGCATCCTCGGAACCAACCGGGAGGTAGCACACCATAACGTCTGCCTTGGATTCGCGGAGCGCAGCGACAATGTCAACGGGCTCTTCGGCCGACTGTTCGATGGTCTCGAGGTAGTACTTGCCGAGGCCGTCGAGGGTGTGGCCGCGCTGGACGGTCACGCCGGTCGGGGGCACGTCGGCGATCTTGATGGTGTTGTTCTCGCTGGCCAGGATGGCGTCGGCGAGGTCCACGCCCACCTTCTTGCCGTCAACATCAAAAGCGGCAACAAA
>JBKJVX010000070.1:0-2806 GCA_046717065.1 Arthrobacter sp.
GGGTGCTCCCGCCGCCGACACCTGCCTGTCAGTGGTGCCTATGCCTCACGCTTGAGGATGCGGCTCAAATCTCGCTGGGTTAGTGCGCGTGTCCCCTCGAATTGAGGGTCTTTCCTCAGCTCCACCACCAGGCCGTAACCGAGGAGGGCGACGATCACGGTGAACGGCAGTGCCGACAGCATGGCTGCCTGCTGGAGTGCGCCCAAACCTCCGACGATCAGGAGAACGACGGCGCACAGGCCGGTGAGCAGGCCCCACGTTGTCAGAACCGGCTTGGTCGGCTTGAGGGTCCCGCGGGAGGACATCATGCTGAGCACGTACGTGTTCGCGTCAGCGCCCGAGACGAAGTACATCACCACCAGGAAGATCGCCACCACGGAGGTGATGCCGGACAGCGGAAGCTCGGCGAGGGTGGCGAAGAACGCCGAGTTGACGTCCTCCAGCGCGGCGGCACCGATCTGGCCGCCGTTATCCATGTCGAACTTGATTGCCGAGCCGCCGAAGATGGTAAACCACGCGAAGAACACGACACTCGGAACGATCATGACGCCTGCGATGAACTGGCGCACGGTGCGTCCCCTGGAGATCTTGGCGAGGAACACCCCAACGAAGGCGCCCCAGCTCAGCCACCAGGCCATCATGAAGTAGGTCCACCACTGCATCCACTGGACGTCGTCAGGGGTGCTCGGCGTCAGCAGGCTCACCGCAAAGAATTCGGAGAAGTACTGACCGAGGGAGCGGAAGAACAGGTTTGAGATGAAGTTGGTCGGGCCTGTGAACAAGACGAAGAGGGCCAGCCCGGCAGAGAGAACCATGGTGCCTTGGCTCAGGTATTTGATGCCGCGGTGCACTCCGGAGAGCGCGGAGAGCGTGAAGATCACTGTGATGACGGCGATGATCAGGATCTGGCCCACAAGGCTGGAGGGAATACCGAACACCCGGTCGACACCCTCGCCGATCTGTGAGGCGCCCAGCCCCAGGGACGTCGTTGTTCCGAAGAGGGTGGCGATGATGGCGAAGATATCGATCATCTTGCCAAACCAGCCGTCCACCAGCTTGCCGAAGACCGGCCGCAGCATCGGCGAGACCAGTCCGGCGTTGTTGCGGCGGTGCGTGGAGTAGGCGATGGCGAGGCCGAAGACCCCGAACACGGCCCAGGCGTGCGGACCCCAGTCAAAGTAGGAGAACTGCATGGCCCGGACCGCGGCTTCCATGGTGCCGGCCTCCGCCAGGCCGTGCGGCGGCGAAGCGAAGTGCGAGATGGGCTCCGCGACGCCATAGCTGATCAGGCCGATGCCCATGACCGCGGAGAGGATCATCGCAAGCCAGGACCAGGTGCTGAAGTCGGGCTTTGCATCGTCCGCACCCAGGCGGATGGTTCCGAACCTGCTGATGCCGATATAGATGAGCAGACCGATGCAGCCGAGGGTTACAACGAGGTAGCTCCAGCCGACGCTCTCGGCGACCCAGTTCATCGCTGCGGTCATGACGGCGGACAGGTTGTCGGGGGCCAGTGATGCCCAGGCGGTGAACGCGCCGATGAGTCCGACGGATGTCCAGAAGACTGCCCCGGGCCTGTGCCGGAGGCGGTCGGCTTGGGCCATCGCGGTTTCGGTCATTTGTTCAGGGGCGGCGGGGGAGTGCGATGTCTTGCTTTTGTCGCCCATGCCGGGGGATGTTTCATCCATCAGGTCCTCGGCATTTTTGATGTGGCTCATGAGTGCTCCAGGGTGCAGTGGGCTGCATAGGTTTGGGTTGGGGAGGCCTCCGGATGGAGGAGTTGGGCGCACGGACCAGTCTGTTGGAGCCGGCTGGTCCGGGCGGCCGCTCGGTGGTAGGTCAGAGTTCCTCGAGGCGCGCGCCGTCAAAGAAGTGGCCTGCCTTGTAGATCATGGGGTCAACGTCTGCGACCTCAGCGTGCCGGACCCGGCCGACGAAGATGGTGTGGGTCTTCGCCTGGAAGCGTTCCTTGATCTCGGCCTCCAGCGAAGCTGCCGAGCCATCGATCATCGGCACACCGTTCGGTCCTGCATGCCATTCAAGGTTGGCGAACTTGTCCGGAGCTTTCGAAGCGAACGTTCGCACGGTGTCGTGCTGTTCGTTGCTGAGGATGTTGATGCCCAGGTGCGCGGACTGGAACAGTGCCGGGTACGTCGAGGATGTCTTTTGGACACACACCAGAACGAGCGGCGGATCTAGGGAGATGGAAGCGAAGGAGTTGGCGGCAAGGCCCCGGGGCTTGCCTTCTTCGTCCACCGTCGTCACGACGGTGACTCCTGTGATGAACTGCCGGTTGAAACCCTTCATGACTTCCTGTGGCAGGATGCCGGAAAGTTCATCCACGACAACGTCCGGCGCGTCGTCCTCGAACGCTGAGTGAAGGGACGGAACGCCGAGGTCGGCGAGGAGTTCGGCGGCGTCCCAGGTAACCCGCTCGTAAGCAATGCGTCCATCGCGGAGCGTGAGAGCGTTCGATCCGCGGGTCTCCACGACGCGTCCTGTGGGCGGGACCCCACGGAGCGGGTGCGTGAATGTGCCGGTTGTTGTCCAAAAGATTGCCACATCGTCGCCGTCTGCGATGACCTTGTCGATGCGGGTGGTGAGGTCCGGGAATGCCGCCCGAACATCGAGGATTTCCTGCTGAAGTTCCTTCAAGCCGGTGATCTTCTTCGTGCCGGCGCTCTCACGTCGGTAGTCGGCCGTGACGATTGCGTCGAAAGCACTGACGTCGCCCTCGTCCCAGGCTGCCGTCCAAGCTGCGGTCAAGGTGTGGTTGATTGTCTGTTGCATGCCACAACGGTAAATC
>JBKJVX010000071.1:0-10793 GCA_046717065.1 Arthrobacter sp.
GGTGACCTGGGACAGCAGGGTGGAGAAAGCGCCTTCGGGCTGCGATGGCGGTGCGTCGCGCATGAGGATCCGGAAGCCCTCCGCCCGGTCCTCGATGTAGGTGAGGAGGGCCAGGGCGGCGCGTTCCACCAGGACACGCGGTTTGCCCTCTTCGGTCAGGGCAGCGGTGATCGAGTCCAGCAGGATGTGGAACTCGAAGTCCACCACCTGCGTGTACAAGCCCTCCTTGGAGCCGAAATGTTCGTAAATCACGGGCTTTGAGACACCGGCGCAGGCCGCGATTTCCTCAATGGTTGTCCCGTCGAGCCCGCGCGCGGCAAAAAGGCCACGGCCGACGTCCACCAGCTGGCCGCGCCGCTGCACGCCTGTCATCCGTGTCCGGGGTGGGTTATTGCTCACATTTCCATCATGCCCTAGCGCCGCCGAAACAGCTGGAACCGGTGGCAGGACGGGTGCCTGGCTGCCCTGATTCCTGCCGATGTCGCGGGCTGCCCTGAAGCCATGGCAAAATAAACACTTGTGCCTTGGCCTTTGCGCCAGTGGCATGGTCCGCCCTGGTGTAATGGCAGCACCCCGGCCTTTGGAGCCGTGGAGTATAGGTTCGAATCCTATGGGCGGAACTGCTGTGCGAAGAGCGTCCAGTAGGATGAAGTCGGTGCCCCGCCAGTGATTTTGGCCGGACAGGCACCGCGCCCAGCGCAACGCGCAACCAAGCAAGGAGAACCCGTACGTGATCCCCGAGACTACCGGCCCAGCCGCCGTCATTGTTCTGGCAGCAGGCGCCGGTACCCGGATGAAATCCCGTACCCCGAAGATCCTGCACGAAATCGGTGGCCGGTCCATGGTGGGTCACGCCCTGCTGGCGGCCCGCAGCATTAACCCCGGCCGGCTGGCCCTGGTGGTCCGCCACGAGCGGGATCTGGTGGCCCGCCACCTGAACGAGCTTGACCCTGAGGCCCTGATCGTGGACCAGGACGATGTCCCCGGCACCGGCCGCGCCGTTGAGGTGGCCGTGCAAGCGCTGGACGCCCAGGAAAAACTCGCCGGCACCGTAGTGGTCACGTACGGCGATGTTCCGCTCCTGACCGGCAGCCTGTTGGCGGATCTGGTGGCCACGCATGAGCGGGAGGCCAATGCCGTCACCGTACTCACCGCGCTGCTGTCTGACGCCACGGGCTACGGACGCATTCTCCGTGGTGATGACAGCTCCGTGACCGGCATCCGCGAGCACAAGGATGCAACGGAAGCTGAACGCCTGATCCGCGAGGTCAATTCCGGGATCTACGCCTTCGACGCCGATGTCCTCCGTGACGCACTGGTCCACATCACCACAGACAACTCGCAGGGCGAAAAGTACCTTACCGACGTGCTGGGCCTCGCCCGGCAGTCGGGCGGCCGGGTTGCCGCCGTCGTCACCGAAGACCGCTGGCAGGTGGAGGGCGCCAACGACCGTGTGCAGCTCTCCGCCCTCGGCGCGGAACTGAACCGCCGCACCGTTGAAGCCTGGATGCGTGCCGGGGTCACCGTAGTTGACCCCGCCACCACCAGGATCGATTCCACCGTCACCCTGGACGAAGACGTCCGCATCCTGCCCAACACCCAGCTGCACGGAGCCACCACCGTGGCGAGGGACGCCGTCGTCGGCCCCGACTCCACCCTGACCGATGTCCGCATCGGAGGGCGCCAAGGTGACCCGCACCCACGGTTCCGGTGCCGTGATCGGCGCGGACGCCGCCATCGGCCCTTTCACCTACCTGCGTCCCGGCACAGTGCTCGGCGACACCGGCAAGATCGGTGCGTTCTACGAAACCAAAAACGTTACGATTGGCCGCGGCTCCAAACTTTCCCACCTCGGCTACGCCGGCGACGCCGAAATCGGCGAGGACACTAACATTGGCTGCGGCAACATCACGGCCAATTACGACGGCGAGAAGAAGCACCGCACGGTGATCGGCTCGGGCGTCCGCACAGGTTCCAACACGGTCTTTGTTGCACCGGTTACCGTGGGGGACGGCGCCTACAGCGGCGCCGGCGCGGTGATCCGCAAGGACGTCCCGGCGGGCGCGCTCGCGCTGACGGTTGCCGACCAGCGCAACACCGAGGGCTGGGTGGCGGCCAACCGCCCTGGTACACGCTCCGCCGAACTGGCCCAGGCAGCCACCCCAGATTCCTCAAGTACCCCGGCATCTACAGAAGAGGGCAACCAATAATGAGCGAAATTACGGCGCGCGGCGAAAAGAAGCTGGTGCTCGCTACAGGCCGCGCCCACCCCGAGCTGGCCCGGGAGATCGCCAAGGAGCTCGGCACCGACCTCCTCCCGGTAGACGCCTACGACTTCGCCAACGGTGAGATCTACGTCCGCGCCGGCGAGAGTGTCCGCGGAACCGACGCCTTTGTCATCCAGGCACACCCCGCACCGCTGAACAACTGGCTCATGGAACAGCTGATCATGATCGACTCGCTGAAGCGTGCCTCGGCCAAGCGCATTACGGTCGTGTCGCCTTTCTACCCGTACGCGCGCCAGGACAAAAAGGGACGCGGCCGCGAGCCCATCTCGGCCCGTCTTGTGGCCGACCTGTACAAAACCGCCGGCGCCGACCGCATCATGAGCGTGGACCTGCACACCTCGCAGATCCAGGGCTTCTTTGACGGCCCGGTGGACCACCTGATGGCCATCCCTCTGCTGGCGGACTACATCCGGACCAGGGTGGACGCCGAAAACATCACCGTGGTCTCGCCGGACACCGGCCGCGTCCGCGTTGCGGAGCAGTGGGCGGAACGCCTGGGCGGCGCCCCGCTGGCGTTCGTGCACAAGAGCCGGGACCTCACCGTTCCCAACCAGGCCGTTTCGAAGACAGTGGTGGGCCAGATCGAAGGACGCACCTGCGTCCTGATCGACGACATGATCGACACCGGCGGAACCATTTCCGGTGCCGTCAACGTGCTCAAGAACGCCGGCGCCAAGGACGTTATTATCGCCGCCACGCACGCTGTCTTCTCCGAGCCGGCAGCCCAGCGCCTCTCGGAGTCGGGCGCCCGGGAAGTCGTTGTCACCAACACGCTGCCGCTCACCGCGTCACAGCGCTTCCCGCAGCTGACCGTGCTGTCCATCGCTCCGCTGATCGCCCGTGCCGTCCGGGAAGTGTTCGACGACGGGTCGGTCACCAGCCTGTTCGACGGCAAAGCCTGACCCTTAGTTAACTGTCGGGTCCTGCGCCCGGTGGCCGATCGTTCGGCTGCCGGGAGCGGGGCCCGTTTTCATGAATCACGGGCGGCGCTGGTAGACTCTTCAGCGATACCTTGGCGAGGGAGAGCGCCGGTAACCGTATGTACGGAAACCGGACCGCAGTCTCCGTTATCGACTGGGTCTGAATCTCCCTTCGAAGATGGGCCCGGCCACGGCCGCCCGGCGTTGAAGGTCGCAACAGACCTCCGCCCTTGCTGAACACCGTTTAGTTTTCAAGGAGATATCCATGTCTGAGCAGAAGCTCGCAGCAGAAGTACGCACCGAATTCGGCAAGGGCTACGCCCGCCGCGCCCGTATGGCGAACCTCATCCCCGCCGTCATCTATGGCCATGGCGCAGAGCCCATCCACGTGACCCTCCCGGCGAAGGCCACCACCCTGGCCGTCCGTACCGCCAACGCCCTGCTGTCGCTGGACATCAACGGCGAAAGCCACCTGGCCCTGGTCAAGGACGTCCAGCGCGACCCGATCAAGCAGATCATCGAGCACATCGACCTCCTCACCGTCCGCCAGGGCGAAAAGGTGACAGTTGACATTCCGGTCCACGTCGTCGGCGAGCTTGCTCCGGGCAACGTCTTCAACCAGGAACTCACTGTCATCTCCCTTGAGGCCGAGGCAACCCACCTGCCCACCGCCGTCGAGGTCAGCATCGAAGGCCGCACCGCCGGCGAGCACATCCACGCGTCCGACCTGGTCCTGCCAAAGGGCGCAGTCCTCCTCGCCGATGCCGATGCCCTCGTGGTGAACATCTCCGAGGCCACCGAGTCCGCCGAGGAAGGCACCGAAGAAGCCGCTGGCGCTTCCTCCGAGGCAGCAGCAGAGTAACAGCCTGCACGTTTCAACAGTGGCCGGATCCCCAGGGTCCGGCCACTGCCGTGTCTGCCCCGCCGCCCTCACCACACGCCCCCACCTTAGGATTGATTCATGACTGACACCTGGTTGATCGTTGGCCTCGGAAACCCGGGTGCGCAATACCAGGGCAACAGGCATAACGTCGGACAGATGGTCCTTGACGAACTCGCCGGACGCGTAGGCGCGGGATTCAAGACGCACAAGGCCCGCGCCCAAGTGGTCGAGGGCAGGCTCGGCATCGGCGGTCCGCGAGTGGTGCTGGCGAAACCCATGAGCTACATGAACGTCTCAGGCGGGCCGGTCTCGGCGTTGGCAGGCTTCTACGGCATCACGCCGGACCATGTGGTGGCGGTACACGACGAAATCGATATCCCCTTTAATACTGTGAAACTCAAGACCGGCGGGGGAGAAGGCGGCCACAACGGGCTGCGGGACATCTCCAAAGCGCTTGGCACCAAGGACTATCTGCGGGTCCGGGTGGGGGTCGGCAGGCCGCCGGGCCGAATGGACACGGCCGACTACGTCCTGCGTGATTTTGGCAGTGCCGAGCTCAAGGAACTGCCTTTCCTGCTGGACGAAGCCGCCGACGCGGTGGAGCTGCTGCTGCGGGAGGGGCTCACGTCCGCGCAGCAGAAATTCCATCCGGCGAAGTCCGAGCGCTAGCAACATAAAAACTTAAAGCCCCCGTACCTGTTTCCTTGTCTGTGGCACGGGTAGTCTTTTTCGTATGCGGGGGAGCAATGGGGCTACATCCCGCTATCGCGGGACGTAGGGGATAAGTTCATGTCAATCGAGCCACTTAGCTGGGGGCGTGGGGCAACATCTCACGACGTTGGGCTGCATACCGAAAATTCCGGCGCGTCCGGCGCGCAACAGTGGTCGGCGCCTGCCCGCGGCGCAAACCTTGAAGCCGTCCGGACATCACTGGTCAGCGAAGACTCGCTGGGTGCCGTTATCACCGGAGGGCGGGGTGTAGGAAAGTCCTCCCTCGCCCGGGCCGCCGTTTCAGACCTCGGTCCCGACGTCTGGTCCCTGCAACTCCGAAGCGGGCCCGCCGGCGCGAACACACCGTACGGCTGCCTCTCCTTCCTGCTGGCGCGCCTGCCCCAGGCTTACATGGGTTCTCCCACGGCCATTCTGCGTGGGATCACATCGCTGATCCGGAGTGACGCCGCCGGCCGGCGCTGCATCATTACACTGGACACCTCCGCAAGCATCGACGATATGAGCGCGGGCGTGCTCCTGAATGTCCTTTTGACCGGCACAGCCAAAATCATCGCGGTTGCACCAAAGATCAGTGACCTTCCCGCCGACTTCCACTGGCTGCTCACCGACCGTCGCCTGACTGAGGTCCGGCTCAACAACCTCAACGAGCTGCAGACCCGCCAGGTTCTGTTGTCCTTGCTGGGTCAACGGGTGTCTGCATCGTTGGTCAGCACCTATCACCACATGGTGGGCGGCAACCCCCTGCTGTTGAAGGCACTTGTCACCGAACAGCGGCTCTCGGGAAACCTCGTTTTGTCCGACTCCGTCTGGACCCTCCGGGACAAGGTGGTACTCGACGGCGCCGCCAGCCTTGACGACATCGTCCGGTCCCGCTGGTCGAGGGAGACTCCGGCAACCAGGGAAGTCATTGAGATGCTCTCCTGCGCCAGGCGGGTGGAACTCTCCAGGCTCACTGCCATTTACCCCGCCGAAGTGGTGGCGGACATGGAGGACGCCGGCCTGCTGGAGATCGATGATTCGGACCACCGCTGGGTTGCGTTGCGTGAAAAATACATCGGCGACGTAGTGCGGTCATGGCTAAGCATTGCCCGGCGCCGGGAACTGCGCAGCGAGCTTTTGGGCGGTACGGAACCCGTGCCGGCGAACATGACCGTCGAGGAACTGATGGCCTTCGCCGCGTGGACGCACGAGTGTGAAGCTGAGCTGAGCTCCGCACTGGCCCTCGCCGCTGCGGAAGCCGCCGTCCAGCTTTTTGATCCCCGCTTCGCCTTAACTTACGCTGACATGCTGAAGCGGACAGACCAGGAGTGGGTACCCGCCCAGCGCCAGAAGGCTGCCGCGTACCTGCAATTGGACCTGCCCATCCAGGCACTTGCTGCCTTGGACGATATCTCCCAGCCGGAACTTGAGGATGTTGGTGTCGAGGAGTACGCCCGGGTCGTGGCGGCCAAAGCCAAGGTGATGTTGTGGCTTCCTGACCAGGCAGGCAAAGTCCCGGCCCTTCTGGCTGACGCCAGGGAGCGGCTGGACGCCAAGGCTAACAACGCAGCCTGGCCCCACCCGGCAGTGGCTGCCGCCCACCGCGTGGCGCTCAGCGAGTTCGAATACCGCGCGTTCGTTGGTGACTACGCGGCCATGATTCCCGAGCTGCAGGCAGCTGCAGACCCGGCACGGAACCCGGACACCGCCCACCGGATGCAGTCCGCCGTCATCCTGATGACGGCGTTGGCGCTAACCGGACGGGAAATGGATGCGCTGAGCCTGATGCGGCAGCTTGGGGGCCAGATAACGGACGCTTCGCACGTGGTGGGTTTGCGCGAGCAATACACCAGGGAGGCCTACCTGGTGTTGCTGACGGCTGGGCAGTGGCGGCGTTGCATCGACCTCCTGGGCCCACACGACAGCGGTGAATACGATCGCCTCCCCTACCGGAGCGCGGCCACTGAACTCGCCGTCGGGCTCGCCTATGTCTATTCCGGCCGGGGTGGCGCTGCCCTGGACCCCCTGATTTCGGCGGTGGCGCAGCTTGAGCTCCAACCGCTCCAGAGTGCCCTCCGCTGCGCCTACGCAGCCACGGCACTGGCCCACGCGCAGACGGGCAATGCTGCCCAGGCACGCAGGTTCCTGGCCAAACTCCAGCGGATACCGGGCAGGTCAAGTTTTTCCGCGGAGAGCATCGTCGAGTTCTGCGCCCTGGTTGCGGGGCGCTGGCTGGGCGATTCCGAGTCCGCTGCCGGCTTGAAGCAGTCCGCCCGGCGGAACATGGAGGCAGGTCTTTACACAAACGCCGGGATCAGCCTGCTGGCAGCCACTGTGAACGGCAGCGATGCCGACTTCCGCCTCCTGGAGGAGATCTCGGATCACCGGCAGGGACCGCTGGCGGAAGTCGCCCGGCTGTTGGCAGTGGGGAGCCGGACCAAGGATGCCAAAATCCTTCTCGCAGCAGGGGAAATCGCGGCCACCCTCGAACTGGACACCGTGGAGGCCCGCTGCATGGCGTTGGCGGTGGACTTCGCCCGGCAGGACGGAGATACCATTTCCGCCCGGACCGCCCAGGCCCGGCTGGACATCCTGGCTGCCACTGTGGCGAATCTTCCCATCGTGCCCAGCAGCGGCAGCCCTTTGCTGACCGCCCGGGAGCGCCAGATTGCACGGCTGGCCGGCCGCGGGGCGTCCAACCGTGACATCGCCCTGGAAATGGGTGTGTCCGTCCGCACCGTGGAAGGCCACCTGTACCAGGTCTTCACCAAGCTTGGCGTAACCTCCAGGGGTGATCTGACTGGACTCGTCTAACGGCCACAAACCGGCACACCGCCCCGTCACCGGCCGGCGCGAGCCTTTGGAACGCATCTGCAACATTATCCGGAACGGGACCAGTCATGCGGTTTTTGTGATGGCAGGGCCCGGGATCGGTAAGACGTCCCTGACTGAGGCGATCCTGGAGCGGCTTTCCGGGGAGCTCAACATCCTGCAGATTCATGGCAGTTCTGCCTTGACCACTGTGCCCTTCGGCGTACTGACTCCGTATACCGGAGAGCTGAGCGCCGAAGAGTCGGTCTCACCCGTGGCGGTTCTGCGTTCCATGTGGACGTACTTCGAAAAGCTGAAGGGCGGCAGGGGCGCCCCGGTCCTTCTGGTGGTGGATGATGCCCACCACCTGGATGACTCCTCTGCCGGGGTGCTGGCGGACCTGATCTCGGCAGGTTGGGCAACTGTGGTAGCTGCTGCCCGGCCCCGGCCGGGCCTCCCGCAGCCGCTGGACCAGCTCTGGTACGACGGCCTTGCCGAGCGGGTGGACCTTCGGCCCCTGAACAGGGATCAGATTGAGGAAGTTCTCGCCCACGTCCTGGACGGAACGGTGCCGGCGGCCACAGTGGATTCAGTGTGGATTGCTTCAGGCGGCAATCCCCGTATTCTCGACGCACTGCTGCACGACGCTGCCGAATCCGGTGTCCTGGCCAAGCGGAACGGCATCTGGATGCTGCTTGGCCCGTTGCCCGCCGACGGCGGCCAACTCACTGCAGTAGTGACCAAGGACCACATCCGGCGGGGGGCGGAGGAACAGGAGGCCCTGAAGCTCATCGCGCTTGCCGGACCCGTGGGCCGGAGGGTGATCGAGGACATCAGCGGAGCCGCTGTGGTCCGCTCGCTCCTCGACCAGCAGATGATCACCGAGAGTTCCGGAGTGCCGGCTGAACTGTCCGTGTGGAACGCCCTCTTCGCCACCGCCATCCGGAATACACTTTCGGTGTCGCGAAGCCTGCAGCTGCTCGAAAAAATCCGGGTCTACCAGAACGGCACGGTCCTGCGCGGGGAGGGCAAGCTCAGGTCCGTGGAGTGGGCTTTTGAGTGCGGGCTGCGGGTATCGGACCCCGAAATGCTTGACGCTGCCCGTGAGGCCCTGAGGCGGTTCCGCAACGTAAGCGCACGTTCCATCGCAGCCAAAATCCAGGATCCCGAACTGGTGCCATTGGCCAGGGCCATCCAGGCACGCGCCCTCTACAACGAGGGTGCCTATGGCCAGGCCGCCCACCTTCTTGATGCCTGCTGGCGTCAGCTTTCCGATGGCGCCGAGGGCCCCGCCGTCCTCCTGCTCCGCGCAGCGGCCCACCAGGCCACCGGCCAGTCCTTGAACGCATTGGCCGAGGGCATGAACACTCAACAGCCGGTTGACGGAGACCAGAAGCGGCAGGACTGGCTCCTGCAGGTCCTGCACCTCCTGCAACTTGGCGCGGCTGTGGATGCCGGGGCGCTCAACGCTGAGGTCCAAGAGATCCGGAACACAGCCTCCGAGGAGGCCGGAAACGAATCCATCAGGGCGCTTGGCGAGGCGCTTCTGGCCCACGCCCTTGCTGCAGCCGGCCTCGCTGGCCAAGGGCTGGATTCCGCCCTCCTGGCTGCCTCGGAACTGCCTGCGCTGGAGGACAGCCTGTTCTTTTTCACCGAGTTCGTGCTGGGCCGGCTGGTGATTGATTACCTGGCGATGGGCGAATGGGAGTCGGCCGAGCGCGAACTCGACAATTACGCGGCTGGCCATGCGCGCGGAGCCGCCACCTTCAACGGAAGCCTGGAGGTGCTTCGCGGCTACTCGCTTCTGCGGCAAGGCCGGATGGAACGGGCGTACCAGGTGCTGCTGCCGGCCGTGGAGGCGCTGAGGTTGAATGATCCGCTGCAGCTGTTCCGCTTCGGGTCTTCGCTGGGCTTTTACGCGGCGGCACGGCTGGGTGATGCAGCGCAGGCCAAACGACTTGAAGAGGACTTCACCGACGCAGTGGCCGGAGGTCCTGCCCACGAGCTGCTGGCTTCAGCATACGGTGCCGCTGCCTCCGAATATCTGTCCCGGGACGGCAAGGGGCTGGCAACGCTCCATACCCTGGCTACCACGCATGATGCCACTTCGAGAGCCGGAACCCTGCTCGAAATCCTGTCCATCTGCTGGGACCTGGGTGACCCATCGGTCATTCCCATGGTGCAGTCGGTGGCGCAGGCGATAGAAGGACGATACGCCCAGGCGATGCTGGCACTGGCAACCGGTTGGGAAGCCGCTGATGGGGATGCCCTGATGGACACGGCAAACTCACTCGAGGAATCAGGCTTTGTGAATCTCGCGCGCGAGGCTTATGCCCGCGCGAGTACCCTCCTGGAGCAGGCCGGAGAACGCCGGCGGTCCAGGCAGGCAGTGGCGCTGCGCGAGAAATGCGACCACGAACTGGGGGAGCGGTTCAGGGAAGGGCGCTTCATTGCCGCTGCTCCCGCCGTTCACCTCACCCGCCGCGAGCAGGACATCGTCGGCTTGGCCGTGCAGGGCCTTACTGATAGGGAAATCGCCCAACGGCTGATGGTCTCTGTACGCACGGTAGAAGGGCACCTGTACCGCACGTACGTAAAGCTGGGTGTACGCAGCCGCGACGAGCTCGAGTCAGCCCTCCCCAAATAGGCGCTTCCCAACACCCTCCCCCTGCCGCCTTCCGCCTGGCCAAGCCGCGAGGCTGTATGCCGGCTCAGCCCTTCGACCGGCTGCCACCGCGGCAATGCGGGTACCGCGGGGTGCCCCGGTAGTGCGGGGACGACGAATTCGAGTACACCCTACTCGTGTGCAGGGTGGCGCCGGAGTATTTACTTAAGGAGGCAAAAGGAACCGGCACAAAAGAAGCCGCAAGAGTTGCCTACAGCAGAACAAGCTCCTCCGTCCCCACAAAACCTCCGGTCCTTGTGGGCCGGGCTGGACGGGGCCGGCGACGTCAGAGTCTTCTGAGACCGAGCCTCTCCCCCCAGCCGTCGCCGGCCCGCCATTCCGCGGGCTGAAGCCCGGAGCGGCTGTTGCCGCAGGCCCGACCCCGGGCCCGCCCAACCCGGGGGTGGGGGGGCGGGGGGGGGGGCCCGCCCCCCCCCCCGCTCCGGGCTTCAGCCCGCGGAATGGAGGGCCGGCGACGGCTGGGGGGAGAGTCTCGGTCTCAGAAGACTCTGACG